>NZ_CP107783.1:0-308409 GCF_036345255.1 Streptomyces sp. NBC_00569
ATGACGCGGAGTGACTGCGTCACTCCCAGGGGACCGCGCGCTGCGCGGCGCCGGGGGAAGTGATCTCGGCTGGCAGTCACCTGCGGTGACTGCGGGGCTGCCCGGCTTGTACCGGGTCTGCGGGCCGTCTGAAGAGCCGGCCCCTGCCCAGACTCCCCTGAAGGAGAGTCATAATCCCTGCTCAAGGGGCTGATTCGGCCGCTGAACCCCCGGTGGTGATTCCCTCGGCCCTGCGGGCCTCCGGTCACCGGGTCGCGCTCCCGCGCTCCCGCGCTCCCTTGCAACTACAGAATGCTCCCACAAGTGAGGCTGTGTCAAGCCAAACCACACCCCTGACAGACCATCACCCACAGCAACATGACACACCATCACCCATTGGAAATAGGTCTACACCACCATAGAAAGGGCGCCGATTCCATATCGAGCCGAAATCCGCTCCACGCCCAACCCGCCCCATCCCCAAAAACAAAAGACGCACCAACAAGAAAGGCCGCACGCGAGAGGGCCCGAGAATCACAGAAAGAAGCCCACCAAACCCCATACCAAAACCGCAAAACACAACCCTATGCGGAAAGTGCATTCCCCCAGACCCTTCAAGAAAATGCACCTTCCGCATACCTGGATTACTGCGATCCTTTACCCGTCAGGCGACGACTCCGGCGCGGCAGGCTGCCACGAAATCGAGGCAGCGCCCAACGCTTTGTCCAGCGCCGCGCGAGCCGCATACGCAGGGTCAGGGCAGCCGCCAGAGGCGGCCAGATCGTCGATCGCTTCGGCGATCACTTCGAGCGAAAGGGCCGGGTGGACCACGTACCCGAGAGCGCCGGAGGCGTCGACCGCCCACACGTGCCCGCCGTCCAAGTCCACGTCCTGCAAGGTGAGTTGGTGGCCGCTCGGGCACTCAAAGGTCCGGTCAGGCAGGACGCGGAGCATCCCGGTGCCGGTGACGCAGGTACCGCAGACGATCGCGCGCATCAGGCCCCCTCGTACACCGTGACCGTGACACTGACGCGCTCCAGACCCATCGTGGCGTGGAGCAGGTCGGGGATGGGCCACTCACAGGCGAGCGCCTGCGCCCTCGCGGGCGTGGTGACCGCGAAGGCCGGACGCGGCAGCGGCACGGCCGTTCACCGCTGTCCGTGCCGGTGCAGACCGCTTCCAGGGCCAGGCCGTCGGCCGGGCGTACCGGGAGGATCGCGTCGGAGACGATGCGTGCGGGGCCGTCGCGACAGCTTCCACGGCCGGCCCCGCCCGGGCTCGTCCGCGCCCTCGCTTCGCAGCGCCGTCACCAACTTCCCGAAGCAGCGCGGGCTCAGCCCGGTGAACGGGGCTATCCAGGACGGTTCAGACGCCGTGATCACACCAGCCACGGCCGCGATCATCGCACATCGTGATCACTCAGCCATCGAGACTGAATTGCTCGATGACCTGCTTCGCAACGTCTTCTGGCGAGAGGTGGGTGTTGTCGATCCGCAGGTAGTCCGTACGGTCCTGGAACTCCGTAGTGGAGTTGAGCCGGTGCCTCTCGTCCATATCCAGGAGCCGACCCCGCGACGCATCGAGGTCACGCTTGGATGGCTTCTCCGCGAGCCGGGACGCGCCCATGTTCCGCTGCAGCCTGGCTTCTTGGCTCGCCTTCAACTCGAGGTAGAGAACTCGGCCGCCTCGCTCACGAAACGGAAGGGCGTACTGCTCCAACGCCCGCTGACCGTCTGGCTGGTCGAATGCCCACACGTAGGTGAAGATCAGGCCAGGCAGGTCGCTCGCGGCGACTTCCTCGATCAAGCTCTGCCGGAACCCGTCAACGAGGCGCACGAACGCCGGGCTGCCGAAGTCGAAGAAACGAAGGACCGGCTCGATCGCCATGTGGTTGTGGAACAGGCGAAGCCCGGTGCGCGTGGCGATCTCGTGACCGACGGTCGCCTTGCCAACAGCAGGCGGCCCGACGATGTACAAGAGCGTCGGAGCAGTGAGAGAAGATCCTTCGGCCATCACCCGAACCTAGACGGGACGTGAACTCCTTGGCCAGCGCTTTCCTACTGAGCCCTCACTCTCCCTGGTCAACAGCCTGCACTCGGTCAGGTCAGGCCGCTACTCAGAAGGCGCACCGCTTACGGGACAGCCCTTTGGGCGTAACGCGCTGACTGTTGTGCGCGCCGATATCCATGACGACGACGTGGGCGGCAGGACTACCCTGACCCAATGATCGCGGATGGCGCTACGGACAAGGGCAGCGTGACCACGGTGCGGCGGATCGGAGAGACGATCCGCCGGCCCATCGGCGAGTGGACGTCCGCGGTACACGCCTTGTTGACCCACCTAGAAACGGTGGGTTTCGCTCGGGCTCCGCGGGTCCTTGGCACTGACGGCACCCATGAGGTGCTGTCGCTGGTGCACGGCGAACCCGCGTTCTCCCCTTGGCCGTCGGCTCTGCGATCGACCCTCGGAATCAGCGAACTGGGGTGCTGGCTGCGCGAATACCACGACGCTGTCCGGGACTTCCAGCCGCCGGCCGACGCACGATGGCAGGGCCAGGAGGACGCCTGGAAGCCCGGCATGATCATCAGGCATGGAGACCTCGGTCCATGGAACTCCATCTGGAACGGCGACCACCTGGCCGGGTTCATCGACTGGGACTTCGCAGCACCCGGCCACGCCCTCGACGACCTTGCACAACTGGCCTGGTACGCCGTGCCACTGCGCCCCGTCGAGCAGCAGCGAGCAGCAATCGCCGGTGAGCACACCCTTCGGGGCCGCCTCGACGCCCTTTGCGCCGCCTACGGGGCACGGCCGGCAGACGTACTCGATGCCCTGGAGGCCGTCCAGTCCCGCGAGGCAGAGCGCATCGAAAAACTCGGCCGCCAGGGCCACGAGCCATGGGTAACCTTCCTCGCCCGCGGCGATGCATCCGAGATGCTAGCCGAGCGATCTTGGCTCCGATCGCAACGCACGGTTCTCCTCGGCCGCGAGTAGGAGGCCGACGACGCAGCGTCCAGCGCCGCGAGCACGGAGGGGTGCACGTCCGTCGTCGTTCGTTCCTGTCTTCCGGTTTGGCGCCTCAGGACGTCGTGCGCGTGGAGTCTTCGCCGGGGAGGACGGTGTAGATGAACGTGGCGCAGTAGTCGAAGCCCTCCCCGGCGTTGACCCGGTGGTAGGGGCCGCTGCTTTTCATGTAGATGTGGACATCCCGGCGCGCGGCGATGTCGGCACTGCTGACGCGCCAGACGATGTCGAGATCTCGGCCCGTGTAGCGGGGGTTGTCTGTGTCGCGGGTCGGAAGGACCCACCACGTGAGGTCACGGCTCTGGGGGTCGGTGCCGCGGCACCGGAAGGTGATCGTGTCGCCTGGGTGCAGCACCGCTCGGGTCCGAAGCGCGACCCCGGGCTCCATCGGGTCTGGCGGGAAGCTGTCGATGCAGTTCCCGAGGCTGTCCGTGACGCTGTCGATGCGCGCGAAGTAGTCCCCCGTCAGGTCCTGGCTGCTCATGTAGATGGTCACCCTGTTCCGGATCTCGCCGGCGATGCCGCTCAGGAGTTCCTCTTCGAAGGGAAGCAGGTCCCGGCTGTGTGCCACGGAGTTGCGCAGTGCTTCGAAGCGGCTGAGCAGCCCCAACGTCTCGCTCTGATTGCCCAGGGCGGGCTTGAAGTCTGCCCAGTACTTCTTCAGCAGGGCGAGGATGTCGAAGAACTGGGCGTACGCCAGCTCGCTACTTGGTACCGAAGCGACCCCGCGGCGTGTGCGGCGGCCGGCCTCTTCATCCCGGATCCCCCGGATCTTGATCACCCGTTCCTCGGGGAACACCTGGGAGACCCAGTCCTTGCCCAGCTTTTTGGCCAACACCGTGGCGATCAGGCTCCGCAACGCCTGCTCACACGTCGCCAGCGCCTCCGCCGGTTGCATCTGTGGCATCGGTTCCTCCACCCCGTGTGGCCGCAGGACCAGCATCATCCCGAAGGCGCAGGCCTCACGTCACTGGGTTATCCCCGGCAGAGGCCCCGGGCGGCACGTCCGGGGCCTCTGTGCGTTCCACTCGGATCAGGTACTCACCTCAGCGACCGGTGCCCGGGCAAAAGCGGGTGGCTGTGCCGACGACGAGCAGCACGACGACCGTCACCTCAGGCGGAGGACTCCTCGTCGACACGGCGGCCGGCTCCGAGGGTCCGCCGCGGGGCCGGCCCTGTCTCCGTGGGGCCTCCGACCACGCCCCGGGCGCGCAGCTCGGCAACGTCCGGGAGCCGGATGCCTGGCAGAGCGTCGATCAGATCGGCCTGCGAGGCGCGGATGGTGCGCGCGGCCTGAGGACCGGAGCCAAGAACACGACGAACTGTCACATGATCATCGTACGGGCGGTCTCCCGATGATCCGGCCTGAGCAGCCCGAAGTGCCCCGCCCCTGCGCCTCAGCAAGTGCGGGTCAGAGCCCCGCGCCCGCCGCGGCATGCGACGAATGAGAGACCGGTGCGCGTTGTCAAGGACCCCGCTGGCGTTGGTGCTCGAGGGAACACCCGTCACTGATGTTCGAGGGCGCCGTCCGGATCGTCGAGGGCGGATCGGGCCAGCTCCCGGAAATGAGTCAGGCTCGGCCAGTGCGCAGGCGTGAACGATGGCGGGTCGCGTCGTCTGGCTGGTTCGAACCCCAGCCTCACGAGAGTGCTACGCAGGATGAACCCGTATCCCCGCGTCACCGACTTGGCTTCCGTGGCTACGCGGCCAGGCCCTGCCAGCCCCACCGCGTTCTCTGCCTTCGAGAGCGCTGACATGAGCCGTCGCGCTTCTAAGACCCTTTCCTGGAGCTCCGGTGGTGCTGGATCCGAGGCGCGGGTGATCGCAGAGAGCGCTGGTGCAAGATCCTCTGCCGCGCTGACGAACTGGGTGTAAGCATCGGCCCGAGTCTGCCGACGCCAGTGCTCATGCTGCGAGCGCCGCTGTGAACTACCTGCATGCCTGGCAGCACGGACGGCCCCGAACGCACCAAGACCCGCGCCAACTACCGCCGCTGCAGCGGCGATTGATGCCGTTCCCCCTAGATCCATTTGCGCATTGTGCCAACTGCTCGCCCCGAGGTGTAGACCGTCCATCGCCCTCTGTTCACGTTGGCGGAATCCTTGTCCCATAGCCGCCACGAAAGGCCGGCTACCCGAACCAGGCGATGTTCAGGACGGCCAGGCGGTGCCGGGGCCTGTTGATCCAGTAGAAGAGGGACAGCTGACCGACGGACGCGAGGCGCACGTCCTCGCCTTCGGGGTCGTCAGCATTCCACTGGCGAAAGCCCCACGGGTCGGCCGCGGCGGCGTCCAGGACATCCCACACAACCTCTTCGGCGTGCTCGGGCAGAGTGTCGAGCACCTTCGCGGCCGACGCGGAGAATCGGAATCTGAGCCAGGCCCCGCGACGTGAGAAGCCCCGGAAGCCTGCCTGGCTACCCGGGCTGCCGGACCGCCCGACACGCCCCGCCGTCGCCCACCAGGCTGCCAGCGCGGTGTAGATCGGGTCGATCAGCCCGGTGCGCTCGGCGAGGAGGTCCATCGAGGCTCCGCCGTCGTAGGCGGGCTTGAGTGACGGGGTGGGCCGCCCGCCCAAGGGCCACGACGTGCACCTGCACGCAGTGGCAAGGGTGTGTGGGGGCTGGCTCCACCGGCTGGCTTCCGGCACCAAACCTCCTGCTCAGGGGGTATTGCTTTTGATTACAAACCAAGCTATATGGGATTTATAGGGCGTAGCAGCTCGGTGAGAGAGGGGTGCTCCCGTTGGTGCTGTTGCAAGCCGCGTGCAGGATGGCCGCCGTGTGAGCGGAGGCCATCCTGCGACGTCGCCCGCGGGCCCTCAGCCGCCCGCATCGGTGGGCGTTCCCGACACAGGCTGAGGGGGTGAAGTTGATGGACTGGCTGAGGGTGTCGTCCCGTCGCCACGAGGGATGGACGGTCGTCGAGGTGAGTGGTGAGCTTGACGTCGCTACCGGGAACCAGTTGGGCGACCACCTCGAAGAGGTCATTGCCGAGCGCACCCCGGCACGGGTCGTTCTGGACATGTCCGGGCTGGACTTCTGCGATGCGAGCGGCCTGAGCGTGCTGGTCGCCGCGCATCACGCGGCCAAGGGCCGTCAGGGCCAGCTTCGCCTGGTATGCCCGCAGTGGCGCATCCGGCGCCTCCTGCACATCACGGAGTTGACCGACGTGATGCCCGTCTTCGACACAGTTGCCCAGGCAACCGCGACGGTGAAGGATCGCGAAGGCGAGGTGCTCCAGCCATGGCCCGGCTTACAGTCCGAGGTGACGAGTTGATTGTCAGGCTGGCCTGGTGGGAGAAGGTCGTCGCACGCCGGGGCGATGTCAACGTGCCGCTGTGCGCGGTGACAAAGGCGACCGTTGAGCCTTCCTGGCGCCGCGTCCTGCGCGGCACACCCGGTCGGGGCGTGTGGATCCCAGGCGCACTCTGCCTCGGTGTGCGGGAGCACGCGGGGACGCAGGATTTCGTCGCGATCCGCCCCCGCAAACTCCCGGTGACCCGTATCGATTTCCACTCAGCGGCCTCGCCGTTCGCCCGTATCGTCATTTCGGACCGGGTCCCCCAGGCGACAGGGGCCATGATGCGCAGCATCCTGGACCGGCTCCCCAGCGACTCCGGCCAGTTGAACGCCCCCACCGCGTCGGCC
This sequence comes from Streptomyces sp. NBC_00569, assembly GCF_036345255.1. Taxonomy (NCBI): domain Bacteria; kingdom Bacillati; phylum Actinomycetota; class Actinomycetes; order Kitasatosporales; family Streptomycetaceae; genus Streptomyces; species Streptomyces sp. NBC_00569. Next base: position 6,653 of record NZ_CP107783.1, read on the forward strand.
CCCAAGCCCGCCTGGCTTCCCGGAAGCTCGCCCGCGCCCTGCCCGACAGCTGGCCCCTGAGCTGATCCCCGGCCCTACCCGGCGGCGGCGAGGCCGTCGGCCTCGCGGCGCGGTCAGCGGTCGGTTGCCTCTGGGGTCCAGGCGGAAGCGTGACGCGCGAAAGGGGATTACCGAGGGCGCGCGCCCGATGCGGAATCCTCAACACCACCCACATACACAAAACGCAAAAGGGCCCGTCGTCGCGATGTTGGCCGAGGTGGCATCCGGAGCGGTGGCGATGGACGCTTAAGGCATGAGGGCCCTGTGGTCCGGCGTGATCCAGTTCGGGCTGGTCGTGCTGCCCGTGAAGCTGTTCTCGGCGACCGAGGAACACAAAGTCCGGCTTCGGGAGATCCATGCCGCGGACAGCGGCAGGGTGCAGCACCGGCGGTTCTGTGAAGCCGAGGACCGTGAAATCCCGTACGAGGAGGTCGGGCGCGGCTGGGAGCTGCCGGATGGGCAGCTGGTGCCGTTGACCGATGAGGACCTGGAGCGTCTGCCGCTGGCGACCCGGCACGTCGTGGACGTGCTCGGCTTCGTGCCCGGGCAGGACATCGACCCGATCTCGTTCAGCAGGCCGTACTACGTCGGCCCCGACGGCCCGCCGGCGACCGGCCGTACGCGCTGCTCGTCGCGGCGCTCGCCCGCACGGGGCAGGTTGGCGTGTGCAAGGTCGCCGTGCGCTCCCGGGAACGGATCGCACTGCTGCGGCCACGCCACGGCGTGCTCGTCCTCCAGACATTGCTGTGGCAAGACGAACTCCGCGATCCGGCGGGCCTCGCCCCGGCCGCACCGGTCACCGACCGGGAGCTGGAACTCGCCGAGGCGCTCATGCGCGAACTCACGGGTGTCGAGGTCGACCAGCTCCAAGATGAGTACCGTCACGCACTCGAGCAGCTGGTCGAGGCGAAGGTGTCCGGCGGCGAGCTGGCCGCACCGCCCGAGCCCGCGCCGGCGATGGACTTGATGGCCGCGCTGGAAGAGTCGGTGCGAGCCGCACGCGCCCACCAGGACGACTGAGCCGCACCGTCTCAGCCTGGGCGCCGTATCATTTCTTCGTTCAACTAGTCGAAGGACGACCGCGATGGCTGCCCCGGCCCTCGAAGAGGTCACGTACGAGCCGCCCACGTGCCCGGCCTCCTTCACCGGCCCCTGCGCGGGCCCGCGGTGCGAGAACACGACCCAGAAATACGGGCCCGCCGCGTACGGCCGCCCGGCCAGCCCGCTGTGCAACGTCTGCCTGGCGAAGGTCGAGGCCGGGCGCGTCAAGCCCGCCGGCTGAGCACGCAACGCCTGGACGGTCCCGCCGGCGCGGTCAGCGGTCGGTGGCCTTGGGGTGGCCGGTGGAGGCGCGGTCGATCCAGACCGTGCGGCGCTCGACGTCGAGCAGGTACCAGACGCGGCCGCCGGCGGTGACCTCGATCTGCCAGCGGTCCATCGTCTCGCCGCGGTGCTCGCCGTGGGCCAGCTCGCCCTTGAGCCGGTGATGGCGCTCGGTGCGGGCGGCCGGGGCCGGGTCGGTGCGCATCAGGTGCCAGGCGGCGCGGGTGTTGCCCGCGGCCTGGGTACTCAGCTGCTCCCATCCTTTGGCGGCTTCGCCGCCTGCGAAGCGGATGTCCCACTCGTCGGGGCCCGGCGGCGGGGCGGCGCGGTCTCCGCGCTTTGGGCTCACGCGGCAGTTCCGGGTTCGGGCACCGGTCCGTAGTCCTCGCCCGAGTCGGTGGTCAGCGCGGCGTAGAGCTCAGGGTCGGCGTGCACCTCGGCGGTGTGCCGCCACTCGGTGAGCAGCTGGGCGACGCCCGCGGTGTTGTCCAGCAACGTTGCGGCGCCGAGCGCATCGACCAGCTCGACAGAGAAGGCGCGCACGTCGTGCGCGGGGAGGTAGCGCACCCACGGGAAGGTCGCCGGCAGCACGTCCAGGACCAGGGTGCGGCCCTTGGGGGTGCGCATCATTTCCACGAACATCCGGCTGGTGGCGTCCATCACCTCGTGGTCCTGGTCGGCCCGCGCGGCGGTGGTCAGCACCAGGTCCTCGTCATCGCGGCGTCGGAGCACTATCCGCCGTGTGCCGCGCAGGTTCGCCAGCGTGGCCTTGGGCTTGTTCAGCAGCTCCGAGAGAGTCAGCTCCAGTGCGCTCATGAGTTGAAGCTTAGTTGACAAGTCCGGGATCTGCGCGGTCACCGGGACCGGTCCCAGCGGATCGGGTACGACACAGTCGGCGTCGGCCGGGGCGCCGGATTCTTCCAACCCCGGAACTTGACCGGGTACACCGACGTCGACTGCGGCCGGGGCGCCGGTTTCCCTTGCCCTCTCCCGCCTTCGCCGCTCGCCCCGGTCCCGCTGAATCCGACGATCACCAAGGCGACGAGGGCCAGGACCGTCATCTGTCCCCGCGCGCCCGCCGCCCACCGGGAGTGGGACCTGACCTTCGTACCGTCCGCGCGCTCGTATGCCTCCACGTGCACCATGGGCTGCTCCTCCCCCTCCAGCACCGGCATGCCCCTTGGCGTGCCGGACCCACCAGGGAACCAGCTGCCACTGACAACACGTCAGGGCGCGGACCGGCTGTCCTGCGCCAGCGAACCACTTGCCATCGAAGATTGAGCGGTGGGGCTAGGCACGTGACGGCCCGGCCTACCTGACCGGACCTTCATCCTCTCCTGGCTGTTCATCGGGCATGTCCAGGATGTCCTCTCGGGTGAGGAACTGAGGGCTCCCTGGGGGTGGGGCCACCCTCGGGGCCATGAGCTCGGTGAGGAGCCTGCCCAGGTCATCCGTGGATAGCGCCAGACCCAGGATCTGCACGATGCGCAGAGCGCAGTCCCGGATGGACTGAGCGTCCTTCTCGGGGGCCGCCGTGCTCCTAATCTCGTCGCGCACTCGACTGAACTGCTCGGCACTGATTGTTGGCCGGCTTACCGGTTGCGCCATGGTGCGCTCCTCCTGGAAGAGCGGGCCGTTCCACCCGCTCTTCCAGAAAGCGCTGAGCACGCCCCAGCGGCAACTGGAGAGAGCCGGCGCGCAGGCGCCGCCAGAGCCGCTCAGACTCCGTTGGCACGCGCTCAAGGTGCGCTGAGGACGGCGTACAAGCAGCGAGGCTCGGCGCAATGCCCGTCATCGGTGCTGCGGGTGCCATTCGAAGAGCAGGATGGTCGCGTCGTCCCGCAGTTGGTTGCGCTGGTGGTCGAGGATGGCGTGGATGAGCAGCCGCAGCACCTCGGCCGGGCGCTGGCCGGCGGCGGAGGAGCGGATGATGAAGTCGGTGAACCGGTGGAGGCCGAACTCCGCGCCGTCCGTGTCGCGTGCTTCTATAACGCCGTCGGTGTAGAGCAGCACGCAGTCGCCCGGTTCCAGTGTCGTCTCGTGGACCTGTCGGGCTGCCGGGGCGAGTTGGCCGGCCAGGCCGATCGGCGGCTGCGGGGGGCTGTCCAGTGCCCCATCGAGCACCCGCTCGGCACGGATCAGCAGCGGCGGTGGGTGACCGCAATTGACCCAGCGCAGCACCCCGGTCTGCGCGTCGAGCCGGCATAGCACGCCGGTGCAGAACTGGTCGGGCAGCCACCGGGCGAGCGCTTGGTCGACGAACCCGACGACGTCGGCCAAGTCGCAACCGCCGCGGCGGGCGTTCCGCGCCGCTGCCATGGCGACCGACGCGGTCAGGCCGGAGGTCAGATCGTGCCCCATGGAGTCGAGGATCAGGGTGTGCAGCACGTCCTTGACCACCGAGTGGTCGAAGGCGTCGCCGGCGACGTCGTACGCCGGTTCCAGGACCGCGGTGGAGACGCACCTGCTGCTGCCGATGGTTCGTGGTGGCAGGAAGGCCCGCAGCATCTCGGTGGGCAACCGCATGGTCTCGGTGCGGGTGCGGGCGACGAGCCAGTCGCTGTAGGCGCGCTTGGAGGTGATCAGCATGGCGAGCAGATGCGCCAGTATCAGGCTGCGGCGTATCCGCGCCCCGTCGAGCGAGGCGGTCCGAACCGCCAGCACGCCCAGCCGCTCCGCACCGTCGACCAGAGGCATCCAGACGATCACGCCGTCGTCGGCGTCGGCCACCCGCGGGGAGACGGTGCGGTACGCCCAGCCGGCCAACGAGTCGGCCACCGGTAGCGACTCCAAGGTCTCGTCGAGTGGGATGAGCAGCCGTTGTTGCAGGTCGACGAGGTAGATCAGCACGGTGTCCAGACCGAGGGCCGAGGCGCACCGGTTCGCCAGGGCGGGCAGTTCGACGGGCAGGGCCGTCTGCGCCTCGATGATCAGGCCTTCCAGCCGATTCTCATCGACGACGGGGTCGGCACTGGCGGACGCGTGCGATGGGTCCGACATGGGGATCACCCTTCCGGGCCCAGTCTCACACCGATCCCGACCTCTCTCACGTGAGGCACGATCGCGCCGGGTACGGCCGCGGCGGGGGCTGTTCCGTGTCACCGCGGGTACCAGACCACTCGCCCGCAGCATAGCTCTACCTGCGGTTATGGGCGGTTGGACGCGCTACCAGCGGCCGTCCGGACGCACTGCTGGATGAGCATCAGGGTCCGCCGAGGCAGCGTGCCGATCAATGTTCCATGGCGCGAACTGACTGATCGTCAACCTTCGCTGGCAACGATCAATCTTCAATGGCACGGGACAACCGGCGAGGCGGCGGTGGGCGAGTCCCCTGCCGGGGACTCGCCCAGAAAATCGAACACATGCTCTACTGAAATGCATGAGCACTACCGCCCCGTACGCCCTTACCGACCGGCAGCGCCGCATCGTCGCGTGCGCGCGCGAGTGGATCGCCGAGCACGGCGAGGCGCCGTCCGTGCGCGAGCTCGGCGCGGCCGTGGGACTGACCAGCACGTCCAGCGTCGCCTATCACCTGCGGCGGCTGCGGGAGCGGGGCCTGGTGGTCGAGACCCGAGGCCGGCCCAGCGGCCGGTGCCCGCACTGCGGGCAGTGACCCGTGCCGACAGCGCCTGGCCTCGCGGCGAGGTCGCAATGTTCCGCCTGAGCGGGCCCTCTAACGGGAGAAGGGCAGAGTGTCCGACTCCCGAGCGAGCTCATCGACGGCCGCCTCGCCAGGACCAATCTGGCCCACGTGACTCATCCCTCACCACATAATTGAAGATCACAATCCGGCGAAGGAGACATTGCCCAGGATGAGCCAGGCCACGGTTCCCCCGAGCATCAGGAACGCCAGCACCCGAATCACCGCGCCACCAAGCGGGTGCCCCGTGAGCTGCACTTTGACCCCGCCCCTGTGAACGATCGGGAAAACGGCAGATATCGCCAGAATGCACAAGAAACCCATAATCCCCCTCTGTTGGGACCGCCCCCAGCGAACCTGGCTGCCAAACCTTACTGAGTTCGAACTTGAGACTTGCGAGCAGGCAACCCCGGCAGTTGCTGATGCCCGGACAGCTCGGACGTCGGCATCATGCGCTGATGCCGACGGAGGACACGTAGGCGTAGGCGGCGTAGTCGCTGTCGAGGTCGGTGATGATGTCGTCCCAGATCGCGGATCAAGTTCTCCCGGCGGCGGACCCAGTACGCACTGTCGAGGCGCTCCAGGTTGGCGCAGGTAGCGCAGATGATCGAACCCGACCCCGGCGACGCCCAGCCCACGGTCAACCCGATTTTGAATCCGACCCCGGGCGACCAGCCCGCCATCGACCCGATCCCCGCCCCCACGGGCGACGCGGTCACCGCGGTCACCCAGGGTGCCGGTACGTAGTGAGACGGTTGCGCGGAGCGCGACCAGGTACTCGGTTCCAGACAGCGCACAGCCCAGGCAACCCAGAGAACTCGGAATGAGGAGGTATCGACGTGCACTCGATCAGGATGGGAAGGATTGCGGTCCTCTTGGGCGCCGCCGTCTTCTGCCTCGCCGCTCCGGCCCAGTCGTTCGCCGATTCCGGCACGGCCCCCAAGGCCGCCTACTGCGGGACGGATGGGGCCACCGGGCTCGCGGTGTCGGCGACCGGGAACGTGTCCTGCGGCGCCGCGCTGCAGGCGGCGGCCGCCTACACCAAGGCCTGGCACGGCACGGCGGCCAAACCCGTCCAGGTCCGCAGGGCGGGCACCACGTGGCAGTGCCAGGAGCGGCCGGGCGACCCCAACCCCTACCAGGCGTGCGTCGACGCACAGGACCACACCCGGCTGGTCACGCTGTCGTCCTGACCCGACCGGCTCCGCCACCGAAAGGCCCTCCCCCATGATGTCCCTGCGACTGCCGTCGATCGCGGCCGGCGCCCTGGTGGTGCTCGCGCTCTCCCCGATGGCCCATGCCGCTCCCATCGCTACGCGCGACGTGTGCACCACGGCGATGGCCGCCGCCGACAGCGCCGAGAACGACTACAACGCCATCAAGAAGGACCTGGAGCGCCGCATCGCCGACGACGGTCACCCGGACAAGTCCGAACTGCAGGCACTCCAGGATGCCGACGCGAAGCGCGTCATGACCGCCTCCCAGGCCCAACGCGCCTGCGGGCTGCTCTGACTGGCTTCGTCCACGAGAACGGACAGCGTTTCGGGAGGCGTTCGGCCGTCTCCGCCTGGTGAATGTTCACGAGTTCAACAGCGCTGGGCTCCGTCTCAGCGGTGCTGTCGAGTTGCGGATCCGCGTGGTCGAGCACGAGCTCAATCGGACGGCGTGACCGACCTCCACACGCCGAACCACTGCTCGGCGCCGTAGTCCTCGTACCGCTCCACCTCGGTGAACCCCAGCTTTGCCGCCAGGCGCATCGAGCGCTCGTTGGCGGTCTGAGTGCGCAGCACCACCGCCTCGCCGGGAAGCGCGTCGGCGAACCAGTCGAGTGCCGCTGCGCACGCCTCGGTGGCGTACCCGTGTCCCCACGCCTGCGGCAGGAGCAGGTAGCCGAGCTCGGTCTTCCCGATGTCCGGACGGACGTGCCCCGGACCCTCTGCGTGCGGACCGAGCATGATCGTGCCGATCATCGCCCCGTCAAGATCGATCACAAAATAGCCGGGGCGCTGCCCGGGTACCTCGGGCACCGTGCGTTCGAGCTCGGCACGCGGTTGAGGGCCACCGAGGTAGGTGCCCACCTCTGGCGAGGCGTTGAGCTCGATGACCGCCGGACGATCCCGGGCTTCGGACCCGCGGAGTACGAGCCGCTCGGTCTTGATCGGAGCAGGTGGCCAAGCGAGGGCTCTGGGGTCAGTCATGCCGGCCAACCTAGCCAGCAGGCTCAGAAGTGATCAAGACTCGCCGACCGATACTCACCGGCCCAGGGACCTACCCTCACCAACGGGGCTGGGCCCTACAAGCCGGGCCTGCCAGGGACGAGATGCCTCCCGTTCTCGTGATCGGCTTCGGCAGCGGCCGGCCGCCTCCCGAAGTGCCGTACATCTGCTGCCGGGATCCGGGTTCTGGCTCACATTCTGTGGAGATGCACGCCAAGTAACGACTGCGTGTGTGCCGTCGAGCCTGCTTCTCGCTGTAGATGCAGTTCTGCCTGGATGGGACCGAGGGTTCTCCATCCGCCATGCTGGCGTGATGAACGATGCTGCGGGTGCGCTGGTGAAGGTGCGGTTCGCCCTTGACCAGGACGAAGAGGGCTGGCCGCCGGTAGGTGGCGAGAGCCTCTGGGCGGTTGATGTCGGCGACGAGTTGGTCCGCATCGACAACGTGCCGTTCTTCGTTCGTGATCTGGCGTGCGGCGACATTGTCCGGACTCGCGTGGAAGGAGACGGACGCCGCTACTTCCAGGAGCGGGTGCAGTGGTCGGGTAACTGCACCGTGCGCGTGATTCCGTTCTCAGACGGGCCGTCGCGACTGGAACGGCAAGCCGTGCTCGACCTGTTCGCACCGCTGGGTGTTTCCGGCGAGGGCGTGGACCAGTTCGGGATGGTGGCACTCAATGTGCCCGCGAACGCCGACTTTATGGCGATCCGGGAGTTGCTGACCCAGGGATCGACCGATGGGCGGTGGGATTACGAGGAAGGCTGCGTAGGGGACGCATGGGAGACAGCCACAAGCTGACTGCTGTGGTTGAACCTCGTGCACAGCGGAGAGCCGAGCCTGGCCATTCAGGCACCGCTCCGAGCGACGGTTGGATCGGTAACTGTCACTCAGCGTGCACGCTCCACGGAAAGTGAGCCAGAGCCGGGATCCGTGAATAGAACCACCCTGACCCATCCGCCACTCACCCCCGTCGGAAGTCCGGCGCCGGCCAACACCGCCGCGATGCCTGCGGCGTTGCGCGGCACCCGATCCGGACCGTGCGGAAAACCACCTACATGCGCAAAACGCAAAGGGCCCGGCACACGATCGTGTGCCGGGCCTTGAGCGCCATGGCTTTGTCCACGAGTTCTGGACAAAGTCATGGAGTGGGGCTCCTGCGCTATTCGCTGGGGTCGAGGGGCGTGATGCCGGTGTCCGCGTAGAGCTCTGGCTGGAGGGACAGCACGGTGACGGGGGTCCCGGCGAGTCCGGCTTCCCAGGCAATCGCCGCCGGGTGCGTGGCGGCGAGGTGAGTGCGCGGCCAGGTTGCGGCCTGCAGTGCGTGCTCGGTGGTCAGTGGCAGATGCTCGACATGGCGGAGCTGGGAGGCGTGGACACCGGCTCCCGGGCGGGCTACCTCTGCGGCCCACACGCACGCGGCCGGCACCACGATGTGTCCGCGCTGGTGGCTGGCCTCGATGTAGAGGCCGGTGAAGAACTCGTCCGCGTCGTACAGGGCGACGAGCGCTGTGTGGTCCAGGACGGCGGTCTCGCTGTGGTCGCTCACGCGGCGCGGCCGCTGCTGTGGCCGGCCGCCCGGTGGGTGCGGATCTTCTCCCAGGCCGAGGCCCCGGTCGCCTTCATCTTCGGGGTGTACTCGATGCCCAGCTCGCGGGCCGCGTCCTGGGCCCGCTGCTCGCGCTCGGCCTCGGTCGGCTCCCGCTCGGCGAGCTCCGCCAGCAGCGCGGTCAGGGTCATGTGACGCTCGTCTGCCAGGACCTTGAGCCGGTCGCGGACGGCTTGTGTGGTCTTGATGCTGGTCGTCGCTTTCGTCTCGCTCATACACCCGACTCTACCGCTGGTAGAGTCGGGTGTCAGGAGAACACGTGCCCCGTCTCAACGGTCACCCGCGACGGCTTTGGCGCCCCCGCAGTCGCGGTTCCGCAACCCCGACGTCGCCGAGGGCGCAGTCTCGTTGTCGCAGGTCAGAGCCGGACCCTGGGGGCGCGTCGCCCGGAGGCGCCTCACGGCCTCAGACCTGGGTGTCGACACCGTCAATCGGCATCGCCAAGGGCCTGGACCAGGTGCCGGTCATCCCTGTCAGCTGCCGGGCGAGCCGGTCGAGTTCGCGGAACGTTCGGCGGTACTGCCGGTGGGGTGCGGTGGTCTTGCAGGTGTTGTTGGCGGCGGAGGGGTTGTTCTTGAGCGGAGACAGTGGTGACCGGCCGGGGGCCTCTCGCGTGCCCGGAGAGCCACGGGGGTCGGCCCCCGGCCGGTGGTCTGTGCTCGGCTACCGGTGGGACGACACCGTCGGGTCGGTGTCCGGCGTGCGCGTACCGCCTGTGTGCTCGCTCTGCGCCTTGAGGTGGCGGGCCTGGTCCTTCAGGCGCTGGCGCTCCTGCGGGTCAGTGGCGCGTTCCGCGGCCTGTTCGAGGTCCTTAGCCCGGGCACGCATCTGCTGGGCACGACCGGACTCGCCTGCAACGCTCATGATCACTCCTTGGGTGATGAGGAAGAGCGGGCCACATCAGCGAAACAGGCCTCGCCACCCCTGGCATCTCGATCAATCACCCACTGTTATATGCGCAGTTGGAGAAGCTCACGCGGAACGACTTGTGTGCCGGACCCTGCTCACGTCGTGGGGTGCCTCGCTCAGTGGCCCTAGTGCAGCCGATATGAAGCGGAGCGTGAGACGGTGCAGCGAAATCTGAGACCTTACATCTGGCGTCAGGCGCCGATGCCGACGGAGGACACGTAGGCGTAGGCGGCGTAGTCGCTGTCGAGGTCGGTGATGACGTCGTCCCAGATTTCGTCCATCAGGCCGGCGTCCTGGGCGGCCCAGGCATCGACCATGTCGGCCCACACGTATCGGACCGTGATCGAGCGTTCGGTGATGTTCGTCCGGGCGCGGCTGGGGGTGACGGCGCTCTGGTCGACGGGGTAGATCTCCATGCGGCGGCCTTGGCCGTCGTTGTCGAGGTGGCGCTTGAGTGAGCCGGAGCGGATCAGGTTCTCGCGGCGGCGGACCCAGTACGCGCTGTCGAGGCGTTCCAAGTTCGCTTTGGAGGGGCGGGACTTGCCCTTAAACCATGAGCGCATGGCGCGGTCGGTGACGCCCTGGGCGCTCAGCTCGGCGCGGCCGGCCTTGCTGTCGAGGTAGCGCAGCCGGGCGTTCTGGCCGCGAGTCGAGGTGATGGGTGAGGAAAAGCCGGACTCGTAGACGATGCGGTTGAGTTCCAGGATCAGGGCCTCGCCGCCCTTCATCCCGCGCGTATCGAATTTCTTCCAGTCGCCCCAGCGTGCCCACAATTCTGGCGACCCGGCCACTATCGCTTACCCCCGAGCGTGTAGAGCTTCTTTTCCTTGACCTGGTTCAGGTCGCGCCCCTGAGGGAACACCGGACGCCAGTCCCCCGCAACGTGAAGTTCGTCCGTTCCGGAAATTTCCACCACCGTCAACCCCGCCGTGTTCGCCTTATAGGCTTTGCGCCACAGGTTCGTGAATGCCTTGGCGCGGATGATGTGCATCCAGTCCGGACGGCGAATATCCGTATTGGTGCTGGATTCACCGATCGTGGACACGAACTTAGAATACATGGATTTCACGTACTCCACGGCGACTTCGTCGCCTTCCGCAACAGCCGTTTTCCGTGATTCCGCCAGAGCACGGCGCAGCTTTTCGAGCAGACTTTCCGTACCGCCGGACAACAGGGCCCGGTGGATGACGGGCGCCTCACACAGACCCCACCGCGCGCAGTCGAGCAGCAGCCGCAACAGGGAGTCAGGAACCCACAGCGGCCCGGGCTCCTGCCGGTTCCCCAGCGGGTTGGGCAGGTTGGCGTGTGTCCACTCGGCCGGGGTGATCTGGTAGACACCGGACTTTCTCGGCTCGTGCACGCCCGTCGTGTCTTCCACCAGCTTTCCGACCGGGAGCCAGCACTTGAACGCGGACAGGTAGGCCGCATTCATGTCCAGGGCAGTCACCTCGATGTCCTGGCCCTTCCTGGCCAGATCGAAAGCCGTCTTATTGCGCCACTTCGGGCGGCCCTCCCAGATTTCATCCGCACCCTTCTGCGACTTCTTCCGCAGAACGTCATCGGTCGGCGGGAACTTGGAGTGCGCGTAGCGTCCGCCGACCCGGGAGCGCTCGAACAACGCCATCACGTCCGGGATCGCACGCTTGATGAGAGCCGCCTGCGCCGTCTCGACGTCTCCCTGATGCTCACTCAGGACATCCCGCACACGGGCGTGGATCTGGTCGACCAGCGTCCCCGAGGCGTAGCCGGGTGCCCGACTCACCGTCGGCCGCGAAGCCTCCGCAGCAACCGGAGCCAGTTCCCCGACGACGGCCGGAGCGGGCTCCCCCTCCGGCACGGGTACGGGCGCCGGCACGGCAGGCTCCACGGGCGCCACGGCCGAGTCAGGCTCCGGCGCGGGCACCTGCCGAACGGACTCACACGCCGCAGGTGCAGCCGAGACCGCGACGACGTCCGAGCCGACATCCGCAGCCTCGGCCTCAGGCTCAGGCTCAGGCTCAGGCTGCGGATCGCCGGGGTACGGCGCCGCAGGCTCCCCCGGGCCGGTAGGCGCGAACTCCTCCTCCTGGTCTTCGCCTTCGGTGTAATCGGCCAACGGCGCGAGCGGCGCAGCCGCGTCCAGGGCCTCGGTGCACTCCTCGCTCGTCAGGTGCTGCCACATGCCCTCCACCGCCTCCGTGGCAGGCTCCCCGCACAGCACGCACGGCCCGCCCAAAGCCTCATTGCGCGGCACCGGCGCAGGACTTCGCGTGAGCGCTGCGGGGGACGCAGCAAGCAGGAGCGAGGCCTGCGCGGCACCACCGTCGCGGTCCGCGGCGAGGGCTGTCACTGCGTGCGTCGGGCCGGCCAGCAGATCCAGCACCCCCAGCCCGTAATGCGCCGCCAGCCGGTCCACATCATCCAGAGTCCAGTGCTGCTTACCCGACTGCTTACGCGACACCTGCGCCTGAGCCTGCCCCAACGCAACCGCAAGATCCCCCTGCCGCTCACCCACCCGACTCATCAGCGCCGACACCGTAAGCCTCAACAGTTCTTCAGTACCAAGCGACATGTATGACACACTAGCAAGTTCGATACTGAAACCGTATAGAAGATGCTGCTTCTCGCTCCTTGATTCGCCTCAGACGCGGGTTAGTTCATAAGAGCCCAGTGAATGGCCCTGGTGGGGGCAAGCTGTGGCAACTGGACATCTCCGGCGGCACGGGTGGTCAGGTGCACCAAGATGCCGTCGCACGACGCGCAGCAAAGGTTGCGTCCAGGGAAGTGGTGTACGGGTTCGACCTGATCCGGGGGTTTGCCCCGGCATCGGGATGGTGCCCGCATAGATGAACGGCCACCGGCTGATCTTCGAAGTGACGAAGCCTCGAAGGAGATCAGCACGATGACCGCACCTGACAGTCTGCCCCTGCACGCCCTCGCGGAAGACAACCTCGCCACGGCGAGTCCGGATCTGCTGCGCGCGATGGTCAAAACGTTCGCCGACGCACTCATGTCCGCGGAGGCGGATGCCCTCTGCAACGCCGAATACGGGCAGGTCAGCGACGACCGCGTCAACCACCGCAACGGCTACCGCCCACGCGAGTGGGACACGAGGACCGGCACCGTCGAACTGGCCGTTCCCAAGCTGCGCCAGGGCAGTTACTTCCCCCACTGGCTCCTCGAGCGACGCCGCCGGGCCGAACAGGCCCTCATCTCGGTGGTCGCCACCGCCTACCTCCTCGGCGTGAGCACGCGCAGAGTCGAGAAGCTCGCCGCCTCCCTCGGCGTCACCCAACTGTCGAAGTCCCAGGTCAGCGCGATGGCCAAACACCTGGACGAACAGGTCACAGCCTTCCGCAACCGGCCGCTCGACGCCGGCCCCTACACGTTCGTCTGGGTCGACGCACTGACCCAGAAGGTCCGCGAGGGCGGCCGCATCACAGGCGTCCACGCACTGATCGCGGTCGGCGTGAACGCCGACGGACACCGCGAGATCCTCGGCATCGACGTCGCCTCCAGCGAGGACGGCGCCGGCTGGCTCGCCTTCCTGCGCTCACTGATCGCCCGCGGCCTGTCCGGCGTCCAGCTCGTCATCTCCGACGCCCACGCAGGCCTCGTCGACGCGATCGGTGCAGTGCTGCCCGGAGCTTCGTGGCAAAGGTGCCGCACCCACTACGCCCGCAACCTACTCAGCCAGGTTCCGAAATCGGCCCAGCCCTGGGTGGCCACCTTGCTGCGGACCGTCTTCGAACAGCCCGACAGCGAGGCGGTCCAGGCCCAGATGCGGCACGTTCTGGACGCGCTGGAGGCCAAGTTCCCCAAGGCAGCAGCCCACTTGGACACCGCCCAGCACGATCTGCTGGCGTTCACCGCGTTCCCGCGGGAGATCTGGCGGCAGATCTGGTCGAACAATCCTCAGGAGAGGTTGAACAAAGAGATCCGCCGTCGCACCGACGTGGTCGGGATCTTCCCCGACCGCACCGCCGTGATCCGGCTCGTCGGGGCGGTCCTGGCCGAGCAGAACGACGAGTGGACCGAAGCCCGCCGCTACATGGGACTCGACCTCCTCGCCAAAACCCGCCTCCACCCGATCGAGTCAGAAACCGACGACACCGCCCTGCCCACCGAACTCACCGCATAGCCTCAAAACGAGATCACCGAGTGGCCGTCAATACACCACTCCAGCGGACGTGACCCCCGCGTATCCGGTTGGTGGCGGCCATAGGGGGGCGCGGAGTGACTTGCCGGACCCTCAACCGCGGTCGTCGCTCTGGCACTTGACCTCACTAACCATCGTGCTCCACCTCGTAACGACCCAGGGTCTATCACGGAGGTCAACGGCTGCGTAGACGATCGAGGTCACAAGCCGCCGGTGAGCAGATACGGATCAGAGCGAGGTCACCTCGGCTGGCGAGCCAACCGCTTGAGCGTTCGGCACGGCATCGCGCTCTCGACACCGGCCCCCAGGCTGGAGAAGAGGTCTGCGTCCCCGGCCTGCAGCGCGGCAGCTGCGCGGACGACGCCTTCCTTGTCCGGGTAGATCGACAGGCTCACCGGGCCCTTCGTCTCCTCATGGTGGGCCAGCCCGAGGAAGAACTCCTTCTCTTCCGGCTCCTGCGCGCCGAAACGCACCGAGAGGTCGAACGTGCTCGGTTGCCGCCCTTTGAGGACGAGGAGCACCTGGGCGTGGTCCGGTGCGACCCGCCAGTGTGCGTCGATCGTCGTTCCCGTGCTCTGGATGCCTGTTGTCCCGTCGAGCGAGGCCTCGGTATAGGCCTCGTCCAGTCCCGATACGGCGTCACGCGGCACGGGTTGTAGCAGCATCATGCTCGGTCCCAGTTCCACGAACAGTGGGAAGGCCGTCGCGTCGATCGTTGCATCCGGGTCTGAGTCACCGTTCGATCCTACGAGGTCATGGCCATCCATCTCAGGCCGCGCAGCCGCCCCTCCAGATGTGGCAACGGACCGCCTGACGCCGCGACTTGTGATGGAGCGCCCCCGCTGTCGACCTGGGTTTCCTCAATACGCACCCTCACGCCATCGGGCCGTTCGGCCCTGTACCTATGGCTCTGTCCAGCGCTCAAGTTGCGCGTGTCTGGACGACCGTCTGGTGACGCGCTGGCTGACTGGCCGCATCGGCGGGCAGTTGGCTCGTGAGGGCCTGGCCCAGCCCGGTTGTCAGTGGCGACTCTCAGGCCGCGCCCACAGCGAGGGCGCGGCCCCCGCGCGGAGCGGTGGAGTTGAGCGATGGCGCGCACCGGACGCCCATGGAAGGATCCCCGGGAGCCAGCAGAGAGGCCTGTGGGCTGGTGTGCAGCTCGAAGAGCGTGGTGTCCTCGGCGGTGAGCTGGTACAGGAGCGCGGCGACGACGGCTCGGGCGTACCCGCGACGCCGGAGGTCGGGGTGGGTGACGACGAGTTACACGCGTGCGGCCTGGCCTCGGAGATAGGACGGGGGCCGGGGCACCTGGGCGAGTTCACCGCGGTCGGCTGGTATGGCCCAGTCCAAGACGTCCCAACGCCGCGGTTCCTCGTCGTCCGCAGTGCGCCGCACGTACGCCTGCGGCATCAGCACTTCGCGGGGCAGCGCCAGCAGCGCTTCACTCACAGGGCCTGGTCGTACATCGCCCGCGTCGCGGACTCGCGTGACCATCGCCGCCCGCATGGCTGCGATGTCCGATTCGTCCTGGGGAGCCGCAGCCGTCCCGAGGGTCGCGTCCACAGCCTGACGTGGCCTGGACCGCCTGAGGATTGGCGGTGACCGTCGTCTGGGGGTTGTGCCCGGGGTCACAGGGCCTCTCCTTCGCCCGTACAGGCTGCTCCGGGGCGCGACGGCCCCGGTAGCACTGGTGGGGTGCACTGTTCGGACATGGCGGAGTCCCCGGCGTCAGAAGGCGAGGACGGGTGGCCGGGCATGTGACGCAGACCTCGAAGGGGCGAGCACGTCAGGACGGCGAACGGCACGGTGAGGAGAGCCGCGCCGGTGATCAGCGCGGGACGGACACCCACCCACACGCCCAGACCTCCGGCGAGGAGTGCCGCTAGTGGGCGGGCAGCCGAGGTCAGACAGGTGCTGACTGCTTGCATGCGGGCCTGCATGCAAGCTTCCGTGACGATCTGCCGGATCGAACGCTGCGTGGTGCCGGCCGCTCCGGCGCACGCCAGCTGCACGAACAGCGCACCTCCGATCACGGTCTGCCAGGCGAGGCCGGGAGAGGCGAGCAGCAGGGGCAGTTGAGTTGCCGGGGTCATAGCGAGGGCGGTGAGCATCATCGGTCCCGGCCCGTAGCGGCGGGTGAGGCCAGGCGCGGTCAGGGCTCCCGTGGCCGCGCCGAGGGCGCCGGCTCCCAGGACGACGCCGAACGCTGTCGCGCTGATCTGCAACGTCCGCAGCAGATACAGGGCCCACAGGGTGTTGAGGAGCCCGAGGGCGAGCGAGGTCGTGGCGTTGACCAGGGTCAGGGTCCATAGCCGCTCGTCGCCGCGTACGTACCGCAGGCCCTCTGCGATCTCGCGGCTTAGCCGGCGGGTCTCCGCGCGTGCGCGGGCGGGTTCGGCGGTCTGGATGCGGGCGGTGCATACGACGCTGATCAGGTAGGAGACGACGTCGCCGAGCAGGGCCCGAGCGGGGCCGAGGAGCGCGGTCAGCGCGGCGCCGAAGTGGCTTCCGGCGGTCGCAGCGACGGCGAACAGTGCGCCCACGCGACTGTTGCTCCGCTGGATCAAGGACCGTTCGACGAGGCTGGGCAGCAGGCTGATGGCCGCCGCGTCATGGAGCACGCTCGCCGCTCCCTGAACCACGGCCACGATCATGAGCTGGGACAGGGTCAGGGTGCCCAGCGCGGCCGAGAGCGGCACGGTGGCGAGCACCGTGGCGCTGACCAGGTCACCGGTGATCATCTGCCGGCGCTTGGAGTGCCGGTCGGCGAGGGCGCCGGCGTGCAGGGCAAGCAGCGCGGGCGGGAGCTGTCCGAAGAACGCCAGCCAGGCGACCTGGGCGGTGGTGGCGTCCAGATGGAGCACGGCCAGGACCGGCAGCGCCATCTGCGTGATCGAGCTGCCGGTCACGCTCGCGGCCTGGCCGGTCAGGTACCGGCGGAAGTCCCCGTGCCGCCACAGCGAGGTGCCGGAGGCGGATGGAGTCTCAGCACGGGGCATCACAGTGCACCCCCGGCTCCTCCAGGCCCTTCCGCGCCGCGCGCCTGGGCTCGGGCCGGGCCCTCTCCACGATGGGTGTGCTCACCCTGCTCACCAACTGAGTTGGGAGTAGGGGCGGCCTTCGGCGATCGCGGCGATGGCCGTTCGGGTGTAGGAGACGATCCGGTCCGGCAGCTCGTGTCGCGGCCACCATTTCCACGTCAGGCACTTGTCGGGCTCAAGGACTTTCGGTTCCCCCTCCCACCGGCTGGCCTTGAAGAACAGTTGCATCAACGGCAGCGAGCCCGGGGTGTCGACGACGTGGACGACGTGCGCGAGCTCCACGTCCGCGGGGTCGATGACCAGGCCGGCCTCCTCTCTCGCCTCGCGGACCAGGCAGGCGAGGGCGGACTCCTGCTCGCATCGGCCGGCGAGGTAGTGCCATGTGTCGCCCGCGTACTTTGATTCGGGGTGGCGCAGGCCGAGAAGTACCCGGCCTTCGGCGTCTTCGAGGTGGAGGTGGACTCCGATGCCATTCAGCACCGTCTGGCTGCCCCCGTCCCACACGGCGGGAGCCGCGGCCTGGTTGGTGTCTGGGGGGTTCTCGGCCGCGTGCCGGTGAATCAGGTCCCGGGTGGCGGGGCTCAGACGCAGCCGGTCCAGTTCATCGGGGGCGAACCAGCGCAGCAGCACACCCTCGTGCAGCGCGAGACGCTCGGCGTTGCCGCGCCACCGGGCGGCGAAGACCTGGACGGGGACGCTGAGGCCGTCGATGCTGGTGTCGGCCTCCACGGCGTAGGGCCTCACGTCCTCAAGGCGGAGCTCGGGCACCTCCTCGGACAACTCCCGCAGCAGCGTGTCCTCAAGGCTCTGGTCGTCGTGCGTGCGGCCGCCTCCGAGAAGAGCGAACGCCCCCGACTGGCAGATGAGGCCGGGTTTGTGGTCGCGCAGATGGAGCAAGTAGCGACCGGCCCCGTCGTGGATCAGCGCGCAGGCGTTCACGGGTTCCGGCTTCCCGTCCATGCCCTGGGCGCGCGCGGCCAGGAGCTTGTTGCGCAGGGTCGACGAGCGCACCTTGGCCAACTCGAGCCATTGGGCACCGTCGACCTCCTCGTCCTGCAGCGCGAGCTCAGGATGCTCGTCGGAGCTGAGGTAGAAGGCATAGCGGAAGTCGAAGTGCTGATGCGGGCGTTCGCCTTTGGAGGGGTTGGCGTCGATGTCGTGGGTGTCGACGTCGATGGGAGAGCCGAGGAACTGCGGGATCAAGCAAAGATCCCTCGCCTGCAGCCCGGTCTCCTCACAGACCTCGCGCAGCGCCGCAGCCAGGAGCGTCCGGTCTCCCTCGATGTGGCCTCCAGGGGTCAGAAGCAAACCCGTGTTCCGGTGACCGATGTGCAGGACGCGCTGTTCCCGGTCGATGACCACCGCGCTGCACGTCACGTGTCCGGGCAGCGTCGCACGGTCGGTCGGGTCGCCGGCCCCGTTCAGGAGCGTGATCAGCCCGGCGAGGGCGTCGCGCTCGGCTGGGTGGCGGGCCAGGTACTTTTCGGCAGTCCTGCGGATGTCGGAGCGTGTGAGCGGCATGTCGTCACCTTGAGATGTTGCGAGGGTGGGTGCGGCGGTAGGGAGGGCTTCTGCGGCGGGGCGCGTGGGGGTGGCGCCGTGCCCCCTCACGCGGAAGCCTCTTGCATGTCGCCGTCGGCCTCGGAGGCGATCTGGTAGGACAGCAACTTCGCGAAGGGGCCCTCCTGGTCGCAAAGCTGGGCGTACGTCCCCTCTTGGACGATCTTGCCGTCGTCGAGGACCACGATGCGATCGGCGATGGCGACACTGGTCATGCGGTGAGTCACCAGCAGGACGGCTCGGTTGCGGGCCAGGGTTCGCAGCCGCTGGAAGATGCGGTACTCGGCGCGGGGGTCGAGGTTGGCTGTCGGCTCGTCGAGGACCAGCAGTCCGGCCTGCCGGAAGAATGCTCTGGCCAGGGCGATGCGCTGCCACTGACCGCCGCTCAGCTCTTCGCCGTTGAGCCACTCGCGGGCCAGGAGAGTGTCCAGACCCCCGCGGAGCTTGTCGACGACCTCGTCGGCGTCGGCGGCCTGGCACGCCTCGCGGACCGCCTCGTCGCCCCGCTCGGTGGGCTGCCCCTGATTCACGTTCTCGCGCACGGTCAGCGGCCAGTGGGCGTAGTCCTGCGGCACGAGGGCGACTTGCTGCCACAGCGCCTGCGGGTCGATGGTGTCGGTGGGAACTCCGTCCCAGAGCACCTGTCCGCCGCCGGATGGCAGGTAGAGGCCGCTGATCAGCTTCGACAGCGTCGACTTGCCCGAGCCGTTGAAGCCCACCAGTGCAGTGACTTCGCCCCGGCGCAGAGTAAGAGAGACATCGGACAGGGCGTCGCGGTCCTTGCCCGCGTAGCGATGGGTGAGCGACTTGACCTCGATCGTCTCCGGCGCCGGGGGCCGGTGCGGGCCGCGGCGCATGCGGAAGCCGCCGGCTCTGTCCAGGAAGCGGGTCCAGTCGTCCATGTAGAGCCCGGTCCGTACGGCGCGCGCGCCGACGGACACCAGGCCGCGGACCGACATGCCGGCAGTCTGCAGGGCGAAGACAGCCGTTCCGGCGTGTCCGACGGTGATCCGGCCGGTGGCGAGCAGCCATACGACCGCTGCCCACACCACTGCTGACCCCAGCCCTCCGCACAGTGCGCCGATCAGAGACATGCGGGCGCCTTGGTCGGCTGCGGACCGGTCCTCGCGGTTGATCCGGGCGACGGTGCTGCGGTAGCGGCCGGAGAGGAAGGGGGCCATGGTGCCGGCGCGGATCTGGTCGGCGGCGTCCTTGGTGTAGATGTGCCAGCGCAGTACCGACAGCATCCGGGCGTCCCCGTTGCTGCGCAGGTTGGCCAGGTAGCGGACGCGTGCGGCACTGACCTGGGCCACGGCTTGCGGCAGGCTGGCGGCGACGAGGAGGGGGAGGAGGACCCAGTGCACCCCGGCCAGGACGATAGCCCCGGCGAGGAAGGCGGCGGCCGAGGCGATCAGGTCCTGGCCCTCATTGATCAGGTCGCCGGTGACCTGGGCGCCGCGGTCGGCGGCTTCGCGGTCGCGGTTGAATTCCGGGTCGTCGTAGGCGCACAGCTCGACCTCGGCGCAGCCTGTGAGCAGCATCTGCTCGGCCTCGCGGGTCATCAGCGGACTCAGGCGGGAAGACAGCCAGTTCACGGTGATGCCGAGGAGCGCGCGCACACCGGCGGCCCCGGCGAGCAGAGCGACGGAGGGCCACGCCTGAAGGAGCCGGTGGTAGACGTCACCGTCACGCAGCAAGGCGGTGAGGGTACCGGCGATAGCGACCAGGCCCAGGGCCTGCATCACGCCGGTGATCAGCTGGCACAGGAGAAGGCCGACGGTCGCCCGTCGGTCGACGCGCCAGGCCAGGGCCAGCGAGCGGCGCACCAACTGGGGCAGGCGGCGGGCCATGTCGCGCATCCGGATCGAGCGTCCGGCCGCTTCGCGGCTGCCGGTCACGTCGACGAAGCGCATCTGCTGCCCGGGTGGAACGGCGTCGCCTGGCGCTGCAGCGGCAGAGGGGGCGGACGGCCCCGCGGTGGTGCGCGGTCCTGGAACGCTGTCGGCTGAGACATGGGTGGGCTCACTCATGCCGCCCACCCCGTATCCGGAATTGATGCGGCGCGCAGCTGACCGGTGCTGGGCAGCTCGGCGGCAGGGCGCTGTCCGTTTTCGGCAGGCTGATGCATGGGGGCAGGGGTGCAATTCATGGCGATATTTCTCCTCAAGTGGTGCAGCACAGCTGGTGCCGCAAGGTGCCCAACTGCGCCTAAATGCAGATGGGTTGGTGCTTTGTGATGGTGTCTTGGTCAACGACGGGGCGGGGTGGATCGAACACGCGTGTTTTGGACGAAGCGGGTTCGCCGAGGGCGTGCGGGATGCGCCCGTTCCGAACACCTGAGCCCTTGTGTTTGTGCGGGTGGCATCACGAGAGGGATTGGCCGAAACGCCGCAGCTGATACGCATGTGACGTATGAGGTTCGCTGTCAGGTGCCCGCCGCCCTCCACAGCCAGTCCCCTCGATCAGATCCGCGCGCTCCCCCGGGCGTGGACACCCCGTGGGCCGTTCGCTGCCTGGCTTGCGGCGCTCCCGGCACCCCCCACGCTGGGCTCCATCCGCAGGGGTCAGGGCGGCTGCGGGCCCTGCGGCCGGCGCAAGGCCAACGAGACGATGCGTCATGACCCTGTGGAGGCCGCCGCAGTGATGCGGGCGGCGGGCCTAGAGCCTCTGGAGCCGTATCCGGGGTCTGCGTTCCCGTGGAAGAGGCGCTGTACCGGGTGCGGCGCCATCGTTTCCCCGCGGCTGGGCTCCATGACCGGCAAGAACCGTCCGGGATGCAAGCTGTGTGGCAACCGGCGCGCGGAGTGGCTCCGGACCGGCCATGGTCCCCACGACATCGAGCGGCCCCCGACCCAGGGCTACACGGGGCAGGAGACTGCCTAGGTCGCGCGACTGATGGCAGGGGCCATGCGCCGCGCCACGGCCGTGACCGCTCACCAGTTCTGGGGCAGTCTTTCCGGTCCGGAGCTGGTCGAGGCGCGCGTGGGCCTCATCAGCGCGGCGAAGGCGCCGGCGGCGCGGCCCACGTCGTCGAGGGGGCCTAGGAAACGGCGCCTCCCCAGCCCTCTCCTCTGGTCCGTGGGCGACCTGCATGCCGGGCTGGCCCCACCAGCACGCCCGGTGCACGACGCTCAGCGAGCCGTCCCCGTCGATCGCCACGTGATAGGCGATGCGTCCGTCGCGCCATGTGTCCCGCTGTGTGACGGACGCGTACCGCCATTCCCGCCGACGTGCACGAACAGGGCGGTCCTACCGTCGTATGGCCAGGCGTGGGCCGTCGGGGCAGGTCCGTCCTCGGGCCGCCACGGCGGTGCCTGCTCGGGTTCCTCCGGAAGGTCGTCAACGCACACGTCTCGACCGTACGCCCACCACCCGCCACGGCTCGCGGCCCTCTGGGTATGCCCGGGCCCCTGCACCTCCGACGGGTGCAGGGGCCCGGTCTCCGTCCGCCGGTCCGCTACGGGGGGCGCGGACCGGCGGGGTTCAGGGATGGCTCAGCGGCTGAGCGTGGGTAGGTGCCAGCCCGGGCCGCCTGTCTCTCGGTACGTGACGGTCTGCCGGGTCGGGGTGATGGTCAGCAGGAAGTCATCACGGGCGATGTTGTCGGTGAAGGTCGCGGCGAGTTCCTCGACGCGGTCCCACAAGCGTCGGGGACCGCTCTGGCGCACCGTGCCGGTGGTGTCGACGGTGGCGACGGAGCCGTCCTCGGTCCACAGGCCGACGGCCGTGACCTGTCCGTGGTCGTCCTTCCACGTACACGAGGTGTAGCCGGGCAGGGCGAGCGACAGAGGGAACTTCAGACGCTCCAGGACGTCGCGGGGCGCCACGGAAGTCCTGCCGGGATTCTCGCCCCGGACCGCGTCGAGATCGGGCGCCGTGGAGGCCGCGCGGAGGGCCATGAAGTGGGCGGGGGTGGGCAGGAAGCGGCCGGTGGCGTGCCCCGGGGCGGTCACCTGCGCGCGGATGATGCCGTAGCCGAGCGGGGCGACAATGACCGCGCCCTCGGCGGCCTGCTCCAGCAGTGCGGGCGGGATGGCGTGCAGGCCTGCGGTGGCGATGATGCGGTCGTAGGGGGCCCGGCGCGGGTAGCCCAGTGCACCGTCGCCGGCCGCGAGGGTGGGGCTGTGGCCTGCCTGCTTCAGGCGGCCGATCGCTGCGGCCACCAGCCCGGGGTCGACGTCGACGCTCGTGACGCGTGCCTCGCCGAGGCGGTGTGACAGGAGCGCGGTGTTGTAGCCGGTTCCGGTGCCGAGCTCGAAGACACGGTGGCCGTCGTGGACGTCGAGGGCCTCCAGCATGGCGAGCATCACCGACGGCTGGCTCGACGAGCTGGTGGGGATGCCCTGTTCGTCGAGCTGGGTCGTCAGCGCGACGTCGGCGTAGACGGCCTCCAGATACCCGACGTCGCCCCAGGACACGGGCTGCCATGCCGCGTCGGTGCCCTGCGTGAAGAAGCGCGGCACGAACACGTGCCGCGGGACGTCGGCGAACGCCTGGAGCCACTCGCCGTCGCGCTCCAGGGCAAGATCCGTGGCGTACTTCTGCCGCAGGGCGGCCGAGGTACCGGTGTCCGGCCAGGAATTCATTCGATGACTCCTTGCAGGTAGTCGGCGTGCGCGGCGGCGATCGGCAGGGCGGTGCGGTTCTCCACCCAGGCCCAGGTTCCGGCGGGATTGTTCTCGAAGAACACCCACTGTCCCGCCGGCGTGACGGCGAAATCGAAACTGCCGAAGACGATGCCGTAGTACGCCAGGAAGCGGCGTACCGCGGTCGCGATGTCGTCGGGGACGGTGATCGTGCCGTACTCGATGTGCTCGTAGTCGGTGCGCCAGTCCGTGGCGGCCTTGGCGGACGTGGTGTGCAGCGTCCCGCCGAAGACGCGGTCGCCGACGGCGACGAGGCGTACCTCGAAGGCCTTCGCGATGGCCTCCTGGAGGTAGTGGGCCGACAGGCGGATGCTGTCGTCGAAGTCGAGCGGGTCGACGTGGTGGGTCGCCACCATCAGGGCGCGGCCCTCCTCGATGGGCAGGCGGCCGCCCAGGACCGGCTTGCAGATCAGCGGAGCGTCGATCTGCTTGGCGAAGTCGCGTGCAGCGGCGGGGGCGTTGGTGACCAGACTGCGCGGCACGGTGAGCCCGCAACGGGTCGCGGCGACGAGCTGCTGGGGCTTGTGGGCGGCGAGGCGGTCGGCGTGCGGGTTGTTGATCCACGGGACGCCCGGCAGGGCCGCCAGGACGTTCAGCAGGGCGGCATCGGCCTGGTTTTGGGCCCACGTGCGGTAGGGCTCGGGAACGGAGTCCGCGATGAGGGGGCGCCCGGGCCGCCGCCAGTAGATGGCCCTAACGTCCTCAAGCCGCGCCGTCCGGCGCCCGTCGTCGAGGATCCCGCTCCAGCCCGCCTCACGGTCTGCATGCGCGGCGGTGAGGGTGAGCTGCTGCGGGAAGGCGGCGGCGTCGAAGCGGATGACCGGGACGTCGCGCTGGTTGAGCTGGTCGACGACCATGTCGGCGGACGCGTCCAGCTGCTCGGCGACCACGAGCACCGGGCGGGCGGCGGCGGTCATGACGCGGACGCGAAGTACGGGTCCTGGACGTCGTCGCCCTGCCCGTCGAGGTTGGTGTCCGTCGTCGAGGCGGCCATGTCCCCGGTGTGCCAAGGGCTGCCGTCCTCCTGCTGGTTGATCTGGAGCTCCTCGTTCCACCTCACGCCCTTGATCGAGGTCGCAACGAGGCAGGGCGGGGCCGCGGCCCGCGCGGCGAACGGAATGGTGGCAGTGGTCATCGGATCCTCCGTGGGGGTTGAGTGGATGGTGCCAGGGGCCCGCTCCCCGGGTGCCGAATGCCTTGCGCAATGCCCGGGGAGCGGGATCTTGCGGCCCGCCGCGTCTCGGCCTTCCTGTACCAAGGCGCGACGGAGGCTCAGGGGAGGCTGTGCCAGAAGGCGATACCGATCGCGCCGATGGCGGCGACCGCGAGGACGGTAGTGATCAGTGCCTCGATGATCCGGATGCGGGCCCTCACGCCGTGTCCGCATCGAGCAGCTCGGCGAGTGCGGCGGCGCTGTAGGCGAGGCTTTGCAGGTACTTCCAGGCAGCCCAGTCCGAGTCGAGCGTGGTGGGCCTGGTCGGCGAGTCCAGGACCAGGTAGGCGGCACGGAAGATCGACGTCGCGTACGCAGGGCGGCCCGGGCCGTCCTCGCGGATCATGCGCCGCACATGGGCGGCCATGCACCGGGTCCGCTCGTCGATCCCGGCGCGTTCGAGCGCGGCCAGCGGCGTGTCGTTGACCCCCGCGACAGCGGCCCGCACCGCCCGGAAGTCGATCGGCTCCTGCCCGTCGCCGGGCTCAGTGCCCTCACGCGATCTGGCGTGGTGTGAGTCCACGATGCTCACGGCGCCCCCTCGTCTGGACTGGCTTGCTTGGCCCACAAGCCTCCCGGCGCGACAGGAACGGCACCATCCACCCGGGGTCTCACCTGGGTCTCACGAATCCAGACGGGCTATCAGGTGGGTATCACCTACATCGTGAACGGTTCCCGGGCAGTCTGGTCGGGCGATATTCACGATGCTGACCGGCTGTCACCACCGGGGCGCGTCCGTCAGGAGGACCTCATGTCGCAGCAGCCACGCAATCTGCTTCATTCACTGGTCCTGGCGCGTTCGTGGACGTACGCGGAGGCCGCGAAGGAGTACCGCAGAATCGGTCGGCTCATCGGCGACGAACGCGATGACGCCCGCTACCGGTCGGCGGATGTCTCCGAGCCGACGTGGAGACGGTGGACAAGCGGCCAGCAGCGTCGGGCGCCGAACCCGCCGGCGCCGCTCATCCTGCACAGGATATTCGGAGCGCCGGTGCTGGAGTTATTCGCGCCCATCCAGCAGGCAGCGGTCACCTTGCAACCAGCGCTCAACGAAAGCGATATCGCCATGACTGCTCGTGACGCCGCCGCCCATGCCGGGAACGCCGCCTCGGCCCATCTACCGGACATGACGCTGGACCAGATCGACGACGACGTGCAGACGCTGGCAAAGGACTACGAGACGACGAACCCCGTCGCCGCGTTCCGCCGCGCCGAAGAACTCCTGCTGGACGTGCAGGACAAGCTGGAGCGCACACAGCGGCCCCGGCAACAAGAACGCCTGTACCTGGCGGCCGGGCAGGCCGGGTCCCTGTTGTCGGTGGCCGCGTTCGACCTCGGCGTGCTCGGTCCAGCAACCCAGTTCGCCCGCACCGCCGCCATGTACGGGCAGACCATCGAGCACGGGCCGCTCCAGGCCTACGCGCACGGCGTACTGGCGTACCTGGCCTACTGGGACGGCCGCCCGACGGCCGCCATGCGCAACATCCACATCGCGAAATCGTTCGGCGGCGTCGGCGCCACGGGACACATGCGGCTGTCCGCGATCGAGGCCCGCGCCTACGCGCACCTGGGACGCCCCCGCGACGCCGAACGCGCCGTGCAGCAGGCACTCGACCCCGGCCCCGAGGTGCGCGACGAGCTGCACGACGACGTGGGCGGCGAGTTCGCCTTCGGGCCCGCCCGGGCCGCGATGAGCCACGCCACCACGTACCTCGTCCTCAAAGACTCACATCGCGCCGAGCGATCCGCACTCCACGCCTTGCAGCTGCTCGACGACGATCCCAACGCGGACCGGCCGGTGCAGATGCAGGTAACCGTCGACCTCGCACGGGCCCGCCTGCTGCGCGGCGAACTCGACGGCGCCGACGAAGCCCTGGAACCGGTGCTGGCCACCCCCGTGGAATGGCGCACCATCGGCCTGGTCGACCGGGTCACCCAGCTGCGCGGCGAGCTCGCCCGGCCCCAGCTCGAACAGGCGCCCGCAGCACGGACGCTGGCTGAGCAGATCGAGGACTTCGTCGCCCGCGCGGCCGCCCGGCCCTTGCCCGGCAGCCGCCTGGCCATAGAGGGCTAACGAAGCTCGGCGACGATGCGCATCTCCTTGTCGGGGTCGATGCCGTGGTCATCCCAGCGCGGATGCTCCACCGGCACCGACCCCGACGTGAGCCACTCCCAGGTGTCGGCGACGGTCTGCGCGAGCGGACGGCACACGAGCCCAGCAGCTTGCGCGCGCGTGCTGTCGACGGCCCACGTGCCCTTTGCCGTACGCCACAGCGGGAGCTCGGTCCACTCCCGAACACCGTGCGCGGTGAGCAGCTCGTCCGGCGCCCACGCCAGGCGCCCGCGGCTGCCGGTGACGGCCAGACAGGCCATCAGCAGGTCACGCATGGTGTCCCGGTCACGCGGCGCGGCCACGTTGTAGGCGCCGGGCGCTGCCGTGAGCGCGAACTCGGCGACGTCCCGGACATCGACCGGCTGAACGTGCGTGCCCGGCTCGCCCGGGGCGAGGATCGCGCCTCCCCGCCTGGCCCGGTTCAGCCACCACGGCAAGCGCCCCACGTACTCGCCAGGACCCAGGATCACGCCCGGACGCAGCACCGTCGCCCGGTCCCCGAACTGAGACAACACAGCCGCCTCGCATCCAGCCTTCTGCATGCCGTAGTGCACGGTCACACCGCCGCCGGCGCCGTACTCACGGGACGCGTCCGGCGGCGCCGCATAGACGGGACTGTCCTCCGTGAGGGGCTCGTGCGGCCATCCCCGGTAGGCATTGACCGTGGAGACGTACACGTACCGCTCCGCCTCTGCCGCCAGCACGCGCGTGCCGTCGAGGACCTGGCAGGGGGCCATCTCGGAGGCCGAGGTATCGACGACGAGGTCCCACGGGCCGTGACCGGCAAGCCGCTTGAGGTCGTCCGCACTGGTGCGGTCGCCGTGCACCGGCTCGGTCCCTGGCAGGTCAGGGGCGCTGCGGCCGCGGTTGAAGGTCGTGACCCTCCAACCACGCGCCAAGGCGTTCTCGGCGACGGCGCGCCCCAGGAACCAGGTGCCGCCAAGGAGAAGAATCCGCATAGGCCTGATCATTGCGCCTCTCCCCCAGTGACCGCCAGGGCTCGCCCCTCGCCCTAGGCGGCGTCCGGGGCGACTCTCGCTCGAGCTTTCCAAGCGGCGGTCGCACCCGTGATGCCCGTGTGCTGGTGCAGCGTGAACCGGATCCTGTCCGGGTCTACAGTTGCCATCCTCACGACTGCAGATCTGGCCGAGGCAATCCGCGCGGTGCGTACCTTGCTGGGTATTGGACTGTCAGTGAGGGCGAGGCGGACTTCGAAGCCGTCATCAGGCCGCCCGATGTCCTCGCGCACGGTACAAGGTCGCAGGCGGCTCTGACAGTGCCCGGTGCCGTGGGCGCTCAGTTGGTGGTGTCGGGGAGCCGGTATTCGTACTTGCGGGGCCTCAGGTCCTCTTCGGCCGGCTCCCAGTTGGTGAAGAGGGTGACTTTGTTGCCGCTGGCGGTGTACGGGTCGGTGCGGGTGTCGACCTTGATGTCGCTGACGACGTAGAGGTCGACGGTGTTGTCCTTGTCCCTGGCGTGCAGGACCTCGTTGATCGTCAGCTCTACGCT
The DNA here is from genome assembly GCF_036345255.1 of Streptomyces sp. NBC_00569. Classification (NCBI taxonomy): domain Bacteria; kingdom Bacillati; phylum Actinomycetota; class Actinomycetes; order Kitasatosporales; family Streptomycetaceae; genus Streptomyces; species Streptomyces sp. NBC_00569. Next base: position 34,607 of record NZ_CP107783.1, read on the forward strand.
CGTCGCGGCCCCCGTGGTGCCCTTGACCTCGACATGACGTTCCTCCGCGCCGCGGGTGCAGCGCAGGTCGTAGGGCTTGCCCAGCCTCTCGACCGTCCAGCCGTCCTTCTCGTAGTGGGCTATCGCGTGGTCCTCGGCGTGCAGTTCGATGGCTCTGCGTTTCTTGGGGTCGGAGATGTAGCCGGCGCCGCGGCGGCGCCGCTGAGGCTTCTTCTTGCCCTCAACCTGTTCCGCCGTGAAGCCCGGCGACTTGTCCAGGGGAACGTCTTCGGGCTCGTCGGGGTCGAAGGGGATCCCGGCGAGCTCCAGGAGGCGCTGGGCGGGCATCTGGACGAGCTTGCCCATGCCCCGGTCGGTGCCTGAGCGGCGGATGGCGTCGCTGCCGGCTTCGGTGAGCGGTCCCTTGGGGCCCAGGGGGATGTTCTCGAGCCGGGCGAGGGGTTCGATGCCGAAGCGCTGGGGGTACTTCAGTCGTCGCTCGGCCTCTTCGTCGGGCCAGTGCCAGGACCGGCCCTCGTAGAAGCCACCGCGGACCTGGAAGAGGTAGAGCGTTGCGGTGTCGTGAAGCCAGTTCTCGAGCTGGACTCGCGGCGAGGCTCCGGTGGCCAGGAGCGCGAACTGAGGGTGGGCGTCCCTGTATTCGGGTTTTTCCTCGGGGAAGCCCCAGGACAGTGTCTCGATGCCGTGGATGAGGTTGCGCTGGGCTTCGGTGCGTCGTAAGCGGGACGAGGGCCGCGGCGGCACCGTCGCCCCTCCGCGCCGGCGGTTGCAGGGCCCGCCCCCCGTACAGCCGCTACTCGTCCAGCGCGTCCCGTACCGCCCGCTGCACCGTCTCCCCGTCCGCGCCCAGGCCCCGGGCCTCGGTCACGAAGCGGAGGGCCAGTTCCGCCAGTTTGGCCGGGTCTGGTGTCCGGGTCGGTGCCGGAAGCGGGGCCACCCGTGTCCCCGCCCCACGACGGGTGCAGATCAGGGACGCCGCCTCCAGTTCGCGGTAGGCCCTCGCCACCGTGCCCGCCGCCAGGCCCAGGTCGGCCGCCAGCTGGCGCACCGTCGGCAGGCGTTCCCCCTCCGGCATACGGCCCGTGGTGATGAGTGCGGCCAGCTGGGCGCGGATCTGTTCGTAGGGCGGGACGGGGCTCGCGGTGTCGACGTGGACGGCGGGACCGTTCACCGGCGCACCCCTGCCTTGGGCGCGATCACCGTGAACAGACACCACGGCACGGTGACGAGGGCGACCAGGGCCGTGGGCCACAGTGCCCAGTTCGCGAGGCGCCCCACCGTGCCGTCGCAGCCGATGTCCATCAGCGCGCCCGATGCCGTCGAGGCGGCGCCGAGAAGGGGCGCGGAGACCAGCAGCCCCCATGCGGCGACGATCGCCAGCGACCGGTCGCGGCGGGTCTGCTCGTCGCCGGGGCGGCGGGCGATCCGGGTCAGGGACCAGACGCACGCGGTGGTGGATACGGCGAGGGCGGCGAGGATGGGCAGGCCGTAGAAGAGGCCCGGCCAGGGGCTCGTGCTCGCCGTGCTTCCGTCCGGGCAGGTCACGGTCAGGGAGCGCCCGGCGCGGCCCATGTCGTCGGGCGAGGCGACCACGGCGGCCACCGCCAGCAGGACGACGAGGACGGCGGCCTCGGCGAGGAGCAGCAGGGTCATGCGCGGTGGCACGTAGTCGCGAATGCGGCGCGGCGCGAGACCGGCCGTGCGGACGGTTCCCCGCGGCGGCGGTGTCAGCGCGTCGCCCACCAGGACGCCGGCGACCGCGCAGAGCCCGAACACCGGGATGGCGTACAGGATGCCGACGCCGAGGCCGTCGTTCGAGCCGACCAGGCGGGCGGCGACGAGTCCGACGAGTAGCCCGGCCCAGCGCGCATAGCGGTCGGTGGCGGTCGGGCGTGGGACGGTGCCGAGTTCGCGCATGAGAAACCCCCGTGTGCTCGCACTTGTACTCACCGCTTGTATCAAGCGGTGAGTACAAGATGCGGCCCAGTAGGGGTTTGTGTCAAACGGTTGGTACAACTCGCATGTCCGGCACCACCCGGCCGGTCACCTCTCCGAGCCCGACCCGTGTCCCGGCCGGATGCACGACCAGAGTGCCGTGAGAACGGAAGGGATCGCCGACCTGTTCGAACAGTTCCCCGACGTCAAGGCCAAGGTCGACTCCCCCACCTGGGGTTGGTGAGTGTGCGCGGTCCGAACTCACCACGGCCTGGCCCACTTACCACCACGCTTACCACCAGGCCCACGGCCGCTCACCACTGCAGGAGTTATGGCCCCGTGACGGCGTCAGGCCAGTGCTGGGAAGCGGGACGGTGAGAGGGCGGGCCAAGAGTGACGGCACAGCCTCAATCCCACTCTGGAGGAGCCGTCGATGCCCGCTTCCCTGCGCCGTGACCGGCGCGGCCCCCAATCAGGGCGCACTTGCCGATCCAGCCGACCGGAGAATGCGGCCCCCGCAGCGGCCCTGCGACCAGGCCAATCCGATGGGCACGAACCGGGCTGGTCGGGCGTCGGCATACTTGCCGATGCCTCTGACGCCGGCTCTCCTCACGGCCGCGAGCTTTCCATGACCGTGAGGAGGACGCTCGCCGTGGGTCGGATGCTGCCCGCCCTATCGGCAGGGTTCAGCTGGAGGGCGATGTCGACGATCTCTTCCTGGCCGTCCAGCGCCTCACGCTGCTTGTCGATGAGTACGGCAGGCGCCTGGATTTGAGCCACATTCCCACACAGCCCGAGACTCGACGGGGCGGCACCGACGTCACCAAGCTCGAACCGTCCGTCGTTGAGGTTGCGCTGCCCCTCTGTCACGATCTTGTTCTCCCGCAGATACGCCTGCATCGCCTGCGAGGTGCTGCGGAACGCCACGGCCAGCCGAACACCTCCGGCCGCCGCCGTAGAGTGCGTGACGTAGTGGACATTTTCGGCACCAGCGGGCAGAGCAAGGCGTACGACATCAAGCTCCTGCTGCAGCGGAACATCGCTCCCTTGGCAGGCCCGCGCGTCACCGAACGGATGCCCCTCGTCCATGAATCCCAGCCAAAGGCCCACGCCCAACGCCGCCAGGACGCACCCGCTCCCGGCCGCCCACCACAGCCCACGCATAGGCTCCTCCTTTTTATATTCCGGGCCGCCGTTCACCGCACCGAAGCGGTTCTCCCACCAGCCCGCGGAAGATCGCGCATGCCGATCTCAGCTGACGTTCACCCGACCGTGGCCGCTCACTCAAACCGATGCTCAACACGATCTATGGGGCAACGCGTTCGGAGACCACACCAGAGAATCTGACTCAGGTAACTAGCGGGTCAGCATCTCGAAGCCGACATCGTCGCAGTACTGCACGACGCGCCCCTCCGCCTCGGAGTCACGGTTGTTCATCGCTGCCACCGTCGCCTCCGCTAAGGTGCGGCCTCCGTCAACGGGCTCATCCCGGAGCGGTCGCATCGCGAGGAAGGCGTCCTGAGCGACCGCCCCGACCTCGTCGTACCCGGACGGCTCCGGAGTGTCCGTGCCCGCCGCGTTCCGCGCCTCCTGCCACGCCCCCAGCTGCGTGCAGTAGTTCTCCCGCTGCGTGGTCAGCCGTTCCTCGTCCCTGCCCTCGGACGAGGAACACCCCGCCACCACCGCCACCAGGGCGAGGACCGGGACTACCGCCTTAAGCACACGCACCACATTGCCCCCTGCTGAAACTGCGTCCGCTCGCCCCTGCCACCTGCAACTCCCGCAGCAGAATACCCGCGTCGGATATCTTGGCCGCCGCAGCGGTCGCTGACTGAGCGGCGCAGCGCCCGTACGAAACGCGATGGCAGGCCGTCCTCTACCATGTCGTCGCCCGCGCACAGATGAGATGTAGCCGCCCATGCCCCAGCGCTGTCAAAACTCGGTTCTGGCACAGATCTTGGGGAGTCGTCGCGGAGGGTGACGGTGTCGTTCGATTGAGGGCGCGGGTCCGGGGCCCGTCAGCGTTCTTGCATTCTGGTCCACCACCAGCCGAACACCGCCAACTCAATATTGTTGGGGTCGGGCAGGGTGCGGCGCTCGAATTCCTCATCGATGCGTGTGATCAGTCGGCCCAAGTCCCGTTGTGCTCCGGGAGGAAGGTGCCGCATCGCCCACTCGAGGTCATCACGGGCATCTCCCACCCCGGGCGATTCGAACTCGGAGGCGTCCAGATAGCGTCCCGGCTGGTTAAAAGCTCGCTCGAAACGCGAGAGCGCATTGGCGACCGCGTTGGGCCACATCTCCTGGTCTTCGACCCGGCGGATCGCTGTACGAGTCCGCGCGGAGACACCGCGGACTCTTAGGACCGAACACTGCCATCGTGGCCGCCACCGCTCTGCGCGGACGGCCTTGGGACGCCTACGCGGCATCGCCCTTTCGGATCAACATGAGCCCATCCTGCCACGGGTGGGCGGCTGCTCGCGCAGTGTTACTGGAGCAGGATCATCTTGCGGAGGAGTTCGAATCCGGCCCGGCCGTAGAGCTGGCGCTTGATCTTCTTGATGCGGTTAACGGCGCCCTCGATGCTGCCGGAGCTCCAGTCGAGAGTGAGCCCAGCTATCACGGCGTCAAGGTCCCGCAGAAGGTGGAGCGCGAAGCCGGTGAGACCGGGGAGCTGGCTGTCATCGACTGCGTCGATCCAGGTGGGGAGTGTGGAGCCGAGGCGGTCGGTGAGTATCTCGCCGAAGTCGCGGACGTGTCCGGCGGCTGTGTCCAGTTCAGGGCAGCGTGCAAGGACATCCTTCAGGCCGGCCCGGTCTTCCTCGCTCAGCGCAGTGGGGTGTCGGGTGAGCCAGCCGGTCAACTGACGCACCGTCGGAGTTCGGGGTGGCGTGCCGGCGGGAGTCCTGCGGAGGGTGGCGATGTGGGCGCGGACCATCTGGTAGGTGACGGGCGCGTTGTCGGCGACGAGTTCGCTGTGGAGCTGGGTGACGCTGGTGCATCCCGCGGCGAAGCGTCGCTCCAGGTAGAGCTTGTAGGGGTCCAGTCTGCGGGGGCGGGGCCGGTTTTCGCGGATGGTGTCCTGCCAGTTCGCGGCGTTCGCGTATCTGAGCACGGTGTTGAGACCCCAGCCCAGGTGCCGTGCAATCGCCCGGCGTGAGTGACCTTGAGCAAGAAGCTCGTGGACCAGGGCATGTGCTGCCTTCTTCCGCTCGGCCCGCCGTCCGACGGGCACCGAGTCGTCCTGCGGCAGACTGGAAGCCAGCCGGGTGGCCTCCGGCAGGGTGCCACTGGGCGAAGGATTGCTCAGGCAGTCGCGATGGGCGGCGACGCAGGTCTCCACGGCGCGGCCGAGGCCCTGCCATAGATGGAACCGGTCAGCGACCTGCAGAGCATCAGGGGCACCGCGGCGGGCACCCTCGGCATAGGCGCCCGCCCGGTCCCGGCAGATGATCTCCACGCCGGGGTGACGGACAAGCCACGCGGCCAGCGGTCCGGCTTCACGCGTCGGGAGCACATCGACCACGCGATGGTCTTCGACGCTGGTCAAGACCGTGGAGTACGTCTGGCCGCGACGGATCGCGAAGTCGTCCATGCCCAGCACACGCGGCGTGCTGAACGCGGGATCAGGCAATGCAATGACCCTGCGCAACAAGGTCATCCGGCCAGCTCCGAAGCCCAGCTGGGCAGCCAGCCGGGCGCCGGTCCGCGCGGCCAGCGCGAGCCCCACCCGTTCCAGGGCACGGTTGAGCCGCATGGTGAACCGTGCGTGCGGGGCGGCCAGCCGGGAGAACGGCTCGGCGAACGTCCGGCGCGGGCAGTCCGCCGACCCGCAGATGAAGCGCCGGACCGTCAGCCGGATCACGAAGCCCTGCTCAGCGAGTGGAAGGTCCCTCAGCCTGCGCTGGTATCGGTCGTGGACCCGTCCCGAGACCGGCCACAGTCCGGACACGCAGCCCCGGCCGCGCGGCCTATCGCCACCACCTCGACCGTGCCGAACGCGGCCGTAACCGCCTCGACATCCACATCATCGATCCCCTCGAACACCAGCGAGCCCCAGAACGGTGCATCGGTCTGCTTGACCAGCACCATCACCGTCCGCAACCGACCGCAGCAGCAATCGGCAGACACCTGAGGGAGCGTCAATTCCGTCCGTGGGATGACAAGGCGTACGCCGTCTCACACGAGCCCGTCTCCTCGCAATCGAACGTCGAGGTAACGCTCCGCGACGACTCCCCAAGATCTGTGCCAGAACCCGAAACTCGTGAACATCACCCGACCGTGGATCTGGGTGCCTCCCAAACCCGTGAACAACCGACAGCACTACTCGTGAATGAAGCCAGCGGAGAATGGTGGGGCATGAACGCTCGGCGCGTGAACTGGCATCGCTTCCTGAAGTCTGCCGGTGGCCAGTTCGCCGTGGTCACCCTGCTCGTCCTAGGCCGTGTATCGAAAGTGGATCTTGAGTGACGGATGGGGGACGATTCGCTGCCGGACCGTAGGGTGCGCCGTGAGGTAGACGTTCAGAGAGGAATGGCCATGGGGGACGTGCAGCTGGCGTGGCAGCGACTGGTGGACTGGCTGGAGACGAATGCACCGACGACTGCATCGTCGGTTCTCGCTCCCGCTCCGCCGGCAGCGATCACTGCGGCAGAGAAGCGCATGGGCGTCGTTTTCCCGGCCGACCTTCGGACGTGGCTCCTGGCCTCCGGGGCCGACAACGGCCCTGTTGGTGTCACGGAGGGGGTCGTGCCCGGCAACAACCGCGATTTGCTGGGACTCGCGGCCATGGAGCGGACGTACCACTTCAAGATGGAGATCGAGCGCGACGACCCGTCCCCCGATCCGGAGTTTCCCTTCTGGCATGAGCAGTGGATTCCGATCATCTCGGACGATGAAAGTTGTTACGGCAAGTTCCTGGATGCGCGTAGCGGTCAGATCGGTTCATTCGGCGATGGGGATGAGCCATCTTTCGGAGTTCACGAGTCACTGACCGCTCTGTTCAGCCAGATGGTCGCCCTCATGGCGCAGATTTCCGCGGGGGAGCAGCGCGCTGCTGGACGTGTTCAAGACGGCAGGCTCATCTGGGACTGACGATCGGCGTACGCACATAGGCCCACGGTGCCGACCGACATCTCCCACCGTGATTTGAACCTTCGCCGCACCGTTCGAGATCCATTTCCGATACACGCCCTAGCTTGATCTTTAACGTCCGTCGTCGAATGACGGGTCGAACTTGATCACTCGGTTCGGTAACTGGCGTACGCGGAAGCGGCCTTCGGCTGAACATGTGCTCCGACCAAGGAACACACACGTCCAGCACGAAGGCCGTGAGAATGAGTCTGCTGCATCACGACGCCCGGTCGGAGGCATTGGCCCAACTGTCATGCTTCCGGGGCGAGTTCTACTCCTGCCTGACCGCCCGTTCGGACGCGTTGTTCGAGCTGGCTGATGCCGTTCTGTGCGGCGACGGGCCGGTGAGGTCACTGGCCGAGCTGTCGCTGGTGGGCGAACACCGCCGCGGACATGGAGGGCTCTACGCGGCGGTGGCCCGTGGACGCATCGATGCCGGCCGACTGCGGCGGGCACTGGCCGAAGTGCCACTGCCACGGGCTGCTGACGGCCGGCTGGTCCTGGCCATCGATGTCACCTGCTGGCTGCGGCCCGACGCCCACACCTCACCCCAGCGGATCCTGTGCCACACATACGGCCGGGGCAAGGACCAGCACATCCCGGTCCCCGGCTGGCCCTACTCGATCATCTGCGCGCTCGAGCCGGGCCGCAGCTCATGGACCGCACCGCTGGACGCACTGCGTCTGACGCCCGGAGACGACACCGCCACCGTCACCGCCCGGCAACTGCGCGATCTGCTGCAACGGCTGATCGCAGCGGGACAGTGGCAGACAGGCGACCCGGACATCCTCATCGTCGCGGACGCCGGATACGACGCACCCCGCCTCGGCTTCCTCCTGGGTGACCTGCCGGTCCAGGTGCTGGCCAGGATGCGATCCGACCGCGTTCTGCGCAGGCCTGTCCCGCCCCGGCTGCCCCACACTCAGGGCCGACCGCCCCGGCACGGCGGCGAGTTCGTCTTCGGTCAGCCCGACACCTGGGGCACCCCGGACACCGAAACGATTACCGACACACGTCTCTACGGCACCACCAGGGCCCGCTCCTGGGACCGGCTGCACCCCAAGCTGACCCACCGCTCTTCCTGGGCAGCCGACGACGGCACCCTTCCCATCGTCGAAGGGACAGTGATCCGCCTTGACATCGGCCACCTGCCCAGCGGAGCAACACCGAAGCCGGTCTGGCTGTGATGGTCGGGCATCGACGCCACTGCGGCAGACGCCGACCGTCTCTGGCAGGCATACCTGCGACGCTTCGACATCGAACACACCTTCCGCCTGTTCAAACAGACCCTCGGCTGGACCTCCCCAAAGATCCGCACCCCCGAGGCAGCCGACCGATGGACCTGGCTCATCCTCGCCGCCTACACCCAACTACGCCTCGCACGACCGCTGGCGGCCGACCTGCGTCGCCCCTGGGAGAGACCAACCCCGCCGAACAGGCTCACCCCCGCCCGAGTCCGCCGCGACTTCCGGCACATCCGCCCCAAAGCCAGCTGCCCAGCCCAAGCACCGAAACCCTCCAGCCCCGGCCCCGGACGACCCCCACGCAGAAAGAACACCCGGCCCACACCCCGCCACGACGTGCACACACCCCGCAAAACGCAACCTGCGAAACAGCGAACAAAGAAGTCAACGACCCCACGACCACGCCGCACAGGTTAAAGATCAAGTTAGAGCAGGCGCCTCAAGACTCGAGAGATGTTGCTGGAACAGTGCGCCGGCACTCCGGGCAGCTATCTGTGATTTCAGGGCAGCTGAGGCTCGTGCCCCATCCGTGCCCGATAGACCGGGGACTCACGGAGAATCGCGGTCACCAGCAGTCAACGGGCATGGCGAAGGCCCCCGACCGATTTTGCTCGTCAGGGGTCCTTCAATGTGCGCGGTGGGTGTGGAGGTTGAGCCCACGGTGATTCTTACCTGCGCCTACGCCGCGAGCCTCATTACATGTTTGGCGTGTTCGGTGTGTTCGGCATGTTCGTTGTGTTGGGCACCGACTTCTGCGGCGGCAGGCTCGGGAACCGCTGATAGTCCGTGCACACCTGGACATCACACGGATCCGTCCCCTTCTGCGTGTTCGGCGTGTTCGGCACCGACTTCTGCGGCGGCAGGCTCGGGAACCGCTGATAGTCCGTGCACACCTGGACATCGCACGGATCCGTCCCCTTCTGCGTGTTCGGCGTGTTCGGCACCGACTTCTGCGGCGGCAGGCTCGGGAACCGCTGATAGTCCGTGCACACCTGGACATCACACGGATCCGTCCCCTTCTGCGTGTTCGGCGTGTTCGGCACCGACTTCTGCGGCGGCAGGCTCGGGAACCGCTGATAGTCCGTGCACACCTGGACATCACACGGATCCGTCCCCTTCTGCGTGTTCGGCGTGTTCGGCGTGTTGGGTGATGGCGGCGGCACCGACCTGTCCACCGCGTATACCGCCGTTGGGCCACCGCGTGCCAACGGCAGAGCCGTGGCGTTGGCCACGCCGCCTGCTCCCAAGAGCAGAGCGACGACGGCCGACACACCTACGATGCGCGGAGTGCACTTCTTAGTAGAAACCATGAGACGCCTCTCATCTACTCTCTTGCCTAAGAGCTGCCCCTGATCACCGGTGGCGCGGCGTCAGATGCGGTACATCGCGAGACTGAGGATCATTACTCATCTTGGACGTGTTTGTACGGTCGATAACGCAGCGAGGTGCCGTAGCTGTCCTCGCACGCCTGCCGGGGATTACATGAAATCCCTTAGCCAAAATTCCACAGTCGGCGGACGGCATGTTTCCTAAAAAGAATCGTCGCCCGACTGGGGCACAACAAACACGAAAGTCCAAAAAGAGTGGATCGGCGCGTTGTCCATTCCAGCGAGATCCAGCGGCTCAAGGCTCCCCATACGCCTTGCAGCTCAGAGATTTGAACGGGCTGTAGGGATCGCTCATCCGGTCTATGGCGCAGCCACTTCCCGTGGCGGGCCGTAACCCCGATAATTTCATTTTACCTTCGGGCTGGCACCTTCGCAGCGGGCGTCCTCGCTGCAATCAGGCGACTCGACGGGAGGATGGGCCCGTATCCTTGCCCCTCTGCCAGACGAGTACCAAACGGTCTGACATCACTGACATTTAGACGTCATCTCAATTGGTGACTGGCGGCATAAATAGTCGCTGGCAGGTGTGCTGTGGGGGACGGTTGAATGTCTAGGTCAGCGCCGTCCAGCTCCCCCTCGGCCTGAGCTTCCCCCGTTCCGAGGAAGGCGCCTGGGTTGTCCGCGCATACCAGCGCCAGTGAGCCGAACTTGCTCACGCAGACGACGATCCGGGTTCCGCATACGGTCGCGTCAGCCGGCACGACGAGGCGTCCGTACTCGCTGGAGTCCTGGGTGTCCTGCTCATCCGTGCAGCGAGCTCCGAAGTCGCCTTCGAGTCGGGTCAGCAGACCACCGAAGCGGGGCTGCGGTCTCGGCACGGTCGTAGTGCTGCGGCCACTCCAGCCACTCAGGATCATCAAGCTCACGCAGCAACGCCAGCAGATCCGCTTCGCTCTCGGTCATACGCTCATCATGCTGATCCAATTTGCCGCCGGGCAGCCGCTGTGGGGCGAGCCCAGGAGCGCTCCTCCTCAACCTCCCCGCCGCCCGCGTGCTCCTCCTGGACGGCGACCCCGACGCTGCCCGCGCCATCGCACTGGAAACCGCCACCAGCAGCTGGAGCGACCGCGCCGACATCCTCACCATCGGCCTCGGCACCGAACTGCCCACCCGACTCCCCCAGGGCCGCCTGCGCGCCGTACCGCACCTACGCGCCGCGCAAAGAGACCTCGGCGAACTCCTCCTGGAACACCACCAAAACCCCGCCGACGAAGACGAAACGACTCCTCTTCCGTGGCTGCTGATCTGCGCCGCCGATGCCGCCGCAGACGACGCCCAGCACCTCGCGGACGCCCTCGCCGCGGCCCGCACCCTGCCCCTCGCCTTGGTGCTCCCCGCCCGCGGCACCCGCCACGCCTTCCCCCACGCCGAACGTCTGACCGTCGGATCGGCGACACCCCAGCGCCTCGACCTGCTCGACACCGACGTCCTCGTACAGTCGATGACCGACGGCGAATACCAGGACCTCGTCGGCGTGTTGAACATTGCGGAAGAACCCGCCCGCCCCGCCGAAGGCCCCTGGCAGCAGGTCCCCGCCCCCGACCAGCCCGGCCACTCCCCCACCTCGCCCGCCTCGCCCACCGCCGTCCCGGACACACCCTTCACCGCACTGACCGCCACCACATCCCTGCGCATCATGCCGCCCCCACAACAGGCCACCGAAGACAACTTGGCCCAAGGCACCGCCACCACGCCCAGTCCGGAAGCTGTGCCCCCACTCGCCGAACAGGTGCCCGCGGAAGCCGAGGAAGGGGAAAGCGAAGCGTCAGGGGCCTTCGACCTGCACGCCCCCGACATTCAGGTCCTCGGCCCCGTCACCGTTGCGGGCATCGAGGCCTCCGGACACGGCTTCAAACTCGCCTTGCTCGCCGCGCTGCTGTACTTCAAGCCCGGCATCAGCAGCGACACCGCACGCGAGGCCATGGACCCACGCAAGCCCTGGACCAAAGCAACCCTCCAGTCCCGCATCTCCGAACTGCGCAACCGCCTGGGCACCGACTTGGACGGAAACCCCTTCCTGCCCCGGGACCGCACCGGCACCTACCGCCTCTCCCCCACAGCCCGCTGCGACTGGACGCGGTTCACCCAACTCGCCGAACGCGGACTCGCCAAGGGCCCAGAAGCCGGCGCCGGCATCGCCGACCTGGAGGCGGCACTCGACCTCGTGCGCGGCCGGCCCTTCGGCGGCGCCGACCTGGCCTGGGCCGCCGCCCGCATCCAGGAAATGCTCGTCCGCATCACCGACGTCGCCCACACACTCGCGACCTGGCACCGCACCGCACCGCGCCGCGCCCCGACCTCACAGCCGCCCGCCACGCCGTCACACGCGGACTCGACATCGACGACAGCGCCGAAATCCTCTACCAGGACTAGATGCTCATCGAGGACCAGGCAGGCAACCGCGCCGGAGTCAGCGCCGCATACGAAACCCTCCGCGGCGTCAACCAACGCCTCGACATCGGAATGGAAGGCGAGACGGAGAAAGTCTTCGACACCATCATGAGCCGGACCGCGTCCTGAGCGCGGTTGGAAGATCCACAACTTCCTGTTCGCACTCCGGTTGCGTAAGAGGCGGGGAGCACCGCGGCGAGTTCGCGGGCGCGGACCGGGCCTGAGGCCGCGCGGAACTGCGCGCCCGCGAAGTCGACCCGCCCTTCGTTGTAGATCAGCCTCCCCGTCGAGGACCGTGCCGGGGCGTAGCGAGTTCATGCCCGCCACGGCCAGATCCATCCACGCTGAGATGACCGTCCGACCGGACCGGGCCTGTAGCCGTACGGTCTCGGCGTCGCGCCACAGGATGGTTCTGTGTCCGTCGTTCTCCAGACTTTGCCGTGTCTCATGAGACATGGGCCCCTCGATACGGGCTGGGGCGCCTGTGTGTCTCGGCTTTGCTGCTCAGCAGCGGGGCGGAGACGGCCAGCCCGTTGTCGGGTCGTGGCTGGAGTAGTCGTGACGGCTGAGTCCGCGGCGGTCGGACGTCGGGAAGCAAACTCATTTCCGTGAACACAGAACACAGCGATCTGCACTTATTGTGGCTTTTGTGTGTTGACGCTCGCTGTGGTGATTCTCAGGCTGGTAGGCGGGGCTGGTGGAAGGGACTGCGGTCGTGAGTGGTGGGCAGAGTGGACTTCCCCGGTTGCTGACGGCAGCCGAGACGGCGGCGCCCGTGGATGCCGTCGACGTGATCGCGGAGGACCTGCGGCGGCGTTTCGAGGCAACGAAGGTCTCTTTCCTCATCGTGGACCTGACAGGGAAGGCGGTGGCGCGGCTGTCGACCGCCCCTGCGGAGGATGGGCGGGGGGTGGAGCGGATCCCTTTGTTCGGCAGTGTCTACGAGCAGGTGGTGCGCACTCAACGGCTTTATCAGGAGGTGACCGGTCAGGGGCAGCGGGTGATCGTGCCGGTCACTAACCGGGGGGATGCGATCGGATTGCTGGAACTGCTCCTGCCGGCCGATCCCGGCGAGGACGTCCTTGATGAGGTCGGGGAAGCCGCCCATGTCCTGGCCTACATCGTGATCGCCAACGGACGTTTCACCGACTTCTACACCTGGGGCAAACGCTCCAGACCGCCCACCCTGGCAGCGGAAATCCAGTACCAGCTGCTTCCCTCGTCTCTGTCGTGCGAGGCCGCGCAGTTCACGCTGTGCGGGAGCCTGGAGCCTTCCGAAGACCTCAGCGGCGACACCTTCGACTACACCCTGGACCGGGACGAACTGCACGTGTCGGTGACCGATCCCATGGGCCACGACCTCGATTCGGCCCTGGCTGCCACGGTCCTGGTGAGCGCCTTGCGTGGGGCCCGCCGCGCAGGAGCCGGCCTGGCCGAACAGGCCCATCGGGCCGACCGGGCACTCGTCGACCACGGCCACGGGCACGCCACCGGGCAGCTGCTGCGCATCAATCTCCGCACCGGGCGGGCCCAGCTCGTCAACGCGGGACACCCCTGGCCACTGCGCATGCGCGAGGGCGCTGTGGAGGTGATCACCTGCGAGGTGGACCATCCTTTCGGGCTGTCGGAGTTCACGACGCTGCCCTACCGTGTTCAGGACCTCGATCTGCGCCATGGTGACCGTCTGCTCATGTTCACCGACGGCATGGTCGAACGGCACGGGGAGAAGGTCGACCTGCCTGCCCTGCTGGAGCGCACCCGGGGCCTGCACCCGCGGGAGACCGCATTGATGCTGACGTCCGCAGTCCGGGACGCTGCCGGCGGGCGGCTCGAAGACGACGCCACCGTGATGTGCCTGGACTGGCACGGCCCGCAGGAGACCCAACGACACGTCAGCTCCGGCGCGGACGCCCAACAAGCCTCAGCCACCCGCACGAAGCAGCAGCCGTGACCAGAGTGCTCTCCTGGACGGTGCCGGGCTGCCGCTGAGCAGCTCTCGCGCCGCGTCCTCCTGGAAGCCTAAATTCCCGCCCTTCCCCAGCTACGGGCGGCCCCGGGACCTACCCGAATGAGACATCGCGAGGTGTCTGGAGAACCGTCGAGCTTGATCTCGTACCACCAGCCCTTGCCGCGGGGCAGCGTCGGCACGGCCTCGGCGAGGGCGACAGCGACGGGGTACTCCACAGGGCCAGCCTGCGACGGTCGAGCCAGGGGTGCGCGCTGGCCTACGCTGCGCTGCGGGTTTTGGCCCGGTGCGGGTGGCGGTAGCGGGCCACAAGCCCGGGCCACGGGAGCGCTGGGTCAGCGCTTGACGCGGTTACGGACGGCCAGGACCGCAAGGCCCAGAAGGATGGGCTCGGTCACACGGGACGCCATCTCGATGTAGGTGCCGGACGTGGTCAGGTCTTGGTCGGCGGAGCGGAACACCACCGAGTTCAGCGTGACGTTCAGGGCCTTGTCGAAACGCTCGCCGGTGAGCCTTTCCCCGGTGGGGTTCTGGGGATCTGCCTCGTCGATCTCGAAAGTGACTTTGCCGCCGCCGGCCGGGACGGTGCCGGTCGCTGCCTGCTTCGGGGTGTCCTTCGGGAGACCGAGGCCCATCAGCAGCACGATGGTGACGAGCATGGCGGCGCCGAGCCACGCCAGCGCCCGGGAAGCGCGCATGCCGTAGCCAGACAGCGCCCAGTAGGCAGTCAGAAGACCCCGCTCGCTTCGGGGTATGTCGTCGGCGTGGCGGCGCATCTCCATTTCCCCGTAATAGAAGTCGGCGGCCCCAGGCTCGTGCTTGCCATCCTCGAGCGCTTTGCGAAGCGCGCGGTACACCGGTGCCAGTTGCAACGGCCCGACGCGCCCGGCGCCGAACACGGCCACGTTCCAGCCAGGAACGGCCCCTGCTTGGCTCGCGCGCCAGTGGTGCTCTTCGGCGAGGGTGCGGCGTTGGGTGAACCGGATCGGACGCCAGCCCCGCCAATGCATTGCGGGCGGGACCGTGTCGAAGGTGCATGCGCCCTCCAGCCGAATCTGGTCCAGGTGCACGGTCCCGGTGAACAGGCATCCCGACAGATCGACGTCGGCGAGGACCAGATGGGCCGCGTCCACCCCACGCAGCGAAACTATTCGCACCGTGGCGTCGGGCGCGCCGGCAAGAGCCTGTTCTGTCACCGGCCGCCCGTCGGAGAGCACGAAGGGCGCGGCCTCCGCGGCGATCGTGAGGGGGTACTCGAAGACGGCATGGGAGAAGTCCACCGTTGTGTAGCGCAGCCGTAGTTCGGCTGTCGACATCCAACGGGTTCGCCGGCACTCCACCCGACGTGCCACGCACGGCAAGGTCATCGGACCGCCGAACACCGCACCAACCAACGACACCCTTCCGGCACACACAAACGGCCCAAGATCAACCGGACTCTTGAAGGTCGCCGCCCCGAACCAGGCGTCGCCCTCGAAGGTCGCCGACTCGAACCTGGCGCTGCCTTCGAAGGTCGCTGTCCCGAACCCGGCCCTGCCCTCGAAGGTCGCCGATCGAAACCATGCGCCGCACTCGAAGCTCGCTGACTCGAACTCAGCCCTCCGCTTGAAGCTCGCTGACTCGAACCCCGCTCTCCGCTTGAAGCTCGCCGACTCGAACCCGGCGAGGTCCTCGAAGGCCGCCGCCCCGAACCCGGCCCTGTCCTTGAAGGTTGCCGCCCCGAACCAGGCCCTGCCCTTGAAGGTCGCCGAATCGAACGCGGCTTCGCCCTCGAAGGTCGTCGACTCGAACCAGGCGTCGTCCTCGAAGGTCGCCAAATCGAACCAGGCCCTGTCCTTGAAGGTTGCCGACTCGAACCCGGCGTCGCCCTTGAAGGTCGCCGACCGGAACCCAGCGTCGCCCTCGAAGGTCGCCGACTCGAACCCAGCTTCGCCCTCGAAGGTCGCCGTCCCGAACCCGGCCGTGTCCTCGAAGGTCGCCGAATCGAACCAGGCCATGTCCTTGAACTTCGCCGACCCGAACCAGGCCATGTCCTTGAAAGTCGCCGACTCGAACGAGGCTTCGCCCTCGAAGGTCGCCGCCCCGAACCCGGCGTCGCCCTCGAAGGTTGCCGCCCCGAACCCGGCGACGCCAAGGTGAGGTTGTCCGGTGCCAGGGTCACGAAGAGCGCCGAGTAGCTCGCTGAGGAGTGGGGCAGTGAAGGACGTGCCGCGGTGATCGACATCGTCTCCGGGCTCCAGGCCGGCCAGGTAAACAGCCCGCTCGGGGTCAGCAAGGTGAGCCAGACAGGCGGTGTAGCCGAGCACGCGAATGCCGTTACAGCCCACCGGATCGTCCGGGGCAGCTCCGTGACCGCAGTGAGGCCAGGGAAGCGGCTCTGGGGATGGTGTGGTCATACAGCAAGGGACGATCAAGCACGGCCGGCAGTTGCCGTCCGCGGCGCCCTCCCCGCAACACGGAGCCCCTGGAGACGACAGGCCACCACGGCCGGCGGGGCTGAGGCCCGGCGAACGCACCCCGCTTCACGTCTGGATCCCGGATAACCTCCCCTCCCCATATCCGGGCGGCATGGGCCCTGAGGGACGGTCAGGTGGTGCTGTCCTTCGGCGGTTCGGGCTGGGTATGAAGGATGTCGCGGGCCTGCTCGGCCGCGCGCACGATGCTTTCGGAGACGAAGTCGAGGAAACGGGCGATATTCTCCAGACGGGTCGCCGCCGGAGTACCCGACCCGAGGACGCCGACACCCTGCCGTGCGATGTCGACCATGTGGGCCGTGGAGCGGGCGGACGCCATCATCGACTGGTACATGATGTCGTTGTCCACGACATATCGCTCACGGCGACGCTCATCACGCTCCCGCCGGACCATGCCCTGACTCTCCAAGAACGCGACCGCCTTCGAGACGGACGCGGGGCTGACCTGCAGACGCTGGACGAGTTCGGCCGCGGTCAGACTGCCCGTATCGGTGAGGGTCAGGCAGGACATCACCCGCGCCATCATCTTCGGCGTGCCCGACTGTATGAGAACGGTCGTGAACATCTCCTCGTACGCACGCACCGCCTCCGCATCACGCCCATGCGGCTGGGCAGGCGTGCCCCGATCACGGGGCGCCGCCGGCTGCTTGCGGCGGGCACGCTGTTCCGTGGCCCGGTGCGCGAGGTCCGCACGGTAGGCGGTCGGGCCGCCGTTGCGCATCACCTCGCGCGTGATCGTCGACGTCGGACGCTCCAGGTTTCTGGCGATCTCGGCATAGGCGAGGCCGTCGGCCAGCCCCAGGGTGATCTGCTGGCGTTCCTGTTGGGTGAGTCTGCCTCCCGGCATTGCTGTCTCCCTCTTCTTCGCAACCATGCGCCAGTTGCTGGCATACCTGTCTCGCGCCCAGTGTCCGACGTCCGCAACTGAGGTCCGCCCGGCCGACTATAGCGTTCACTCTCATTTCATTGCAACGACGGGCGGTGGGGCCTGTTGCATTAGAGCCCAGACCATTGCAATGAAATCCCTGCAACTACCTGCGTTTATAGGGTTCTTGCGCAACAAGGGTGTTGCTCGATCCTTGAATGCAACGTAGCGTTTCGCCCATCAGAAACCACGGGTTCAAGGAGCACACCATGCAGAAGTTCGACACCCCCTCCCCCATCACCGCCGTCCTGGACATCCCCGCCGCACGCATCCAGTTCATCGCCGCCGACCGCGCCGACACATGCGTCGAGATCCTGCCCGCCGACAAGTCCAAGACCCGCGACCTCAAGGCCGCCGAACAGGCCACCGTCACCTACACCGACGGCGTTCTGCGCATCGAGGCGCACGCGGCGAAGAACCGGATCCTCGGCAACTCCGGCTCCCTCGAAGTGACCGTCCAGCTGCCCGCCGGCTCCCACGTCGAGGCGAAGGCCGCCAGCGCCGAACTCCGCGGCGTCGGACGCCTCGGCGACGTCACCTTCGAAAGCGCGCAGGCCGTGGTCAAGCTCGACGAGAGTGCGAGCGCCCGCCTCACCCTCCAGGCCGGCGACGTGCTCGTCGGCCGCCTGACCGGCCCCGCACGCATCAGCACCCAAAAGGGCGCCCTGGACATCGCCGAAGCCCAGGGCGGCACCGTCGAACTGCGCACCGAGTACGGCGACATCACCATCGCCGCCGCCTCCGGCACCTCCGCCACCCTCGACGCCGGCACCGCCTACGGCCGCATCCACAACACCCTCCAGAACACCGCAGGCGCCACCGCCGACCTCAACATCCAGGCGACCACCGCCTACGGCGACATCACCGCCCGCAGCCTCTGACCACCCGCAGTCTCTGAGGAGCAGTCACCATGACCAACCTGGCCATCGCGGCGAACGGGCTGCGCAAGTCGTACGGCGACAAGACCGTCCTCGACGGCATCGACCTCGCCGTCCCTGAGGGAACGGTCTTCTCCCTGCTCGGGCCGAACGGCGCCGGCAAGACCACCGCCGTCAAGATCCTCTCCACCCTCCTCTCCCCCGACCCCGCCTCCGGCGAGATCCGCGTCGGCGGGCACGACCTCGCGACCAAGGCGCAGGCGGTACGCGGCGCGATCGGTGTCACCGGGCAGTTCTCCGCCGTCGACGGCCTGATCACCGGCGAGGAGAACATGCTCCTCATGGCCGACCTGCACCACCTGCCCAAGCGTGAGGGGCGGCGCGTCGCCGCCGAACTCCTCGAGCGGTTTGACCTCACCGACGCCGCATCGAAGCCCGCCTCCACCTACTCGGGCGGCATGAAGCGCCGCCTCGACATCGCCATGACCCTGGTCGGCAACCCCCGGATCATCTTCCTCGACGAGCCGACCACCGGCCTCGACCCCCGCGCCCGCCACAACATGTGGGGCATCATCCGCGAACTCGTCACCGACGGGGTCACCGTCTTCCTCACCACCCAGTACCTGGACGAGGCCGACGAACTCGCCGACCGTATCGCCGTCCTCAACAACGGCAAGATCGCCGCCGAAGGCAGCGCCGACGAACTCAAGCGACTCATCCCCGGCGGACACATCCGGCTCCGCTTCACCGACCCCGACGCCTACCAGTCCGCCGCCCTCTCCCTGCGTGAGGTCCAGCGGGACGACGAGGCGCTCGCGCTGCAGATTCCCAGTGACGGCAGCCAGCGCGACCTGCGCTCCATCCTCGACCGGCTGGACTCGACCGGCATCGAGGCGGACGAGCTGACCGTGCACACCCCCGACCTCGACGACGTGTTCTTCGCCCTCACCACCACCAACGTGCCGGCCCAGCCCAACCAGCCCAAGGAGGAAGCCCGATGAGCTCCCTGTCCCTCGCCGTGCGCGACTCGACCACCATGCTGCGCCGCAACCTCCTGCACGCCCGCCGCTACCCGTCGCTCACCCTCAACCTGCTGCTCACACCGATCATGCTGCTCCTGCTCTTCGTCTACATCTTCGGCGACGTCATGAGCACCGGCATCGGCGGCCACGACGCCGACCGCTCCGTCTACATCGCCTACATCGTCCCCGGCCTGCTCCTGATGACCATCGGCTCCACCACCATCGGCACCGCCGTCTCCGTCTCCAACGACATGACCGAAGGCATCATCGCCCGCTTCCGCACCATGGCCATCCACCGCGGCTCCGTCCTCATCGGACACGTCATCGGCAGCGTCCTGCAGTGCATCGCCAGCGTCATCCTCGTCGGGGCCGTCGCCGTCGCCATCGGCTTCCGCTCCACCGACGCGACCGCCCTCGAATGGCTGGCCGCGTTCGGGCTTCTCGTGCTGTTCGCGACGGCGCTCACCTGGATCGCGGTCGGTATGGGGTTGATCAGCCCGAACGCCGAGGCTGCCAGCAACAACGCCATGCCCCTGATCCTGCTGCCCCTCCTGTCCAGCGCCTTCATCCCCACCGACACCATGCCCGGCTGGTTCCAGCCCATCGCCGAATACCAGCCCTTCACCCCCGCCATCGAAACCCTCCGCGGCCTCCTCCTCGGCAGCGAGATCGGCAACAACGGCTGGCTCACCATCGCCTGGAGCCTCGGCCTCACCATCCTCGGCTACTACTGGTCCAAGGCGAAGTTCAACGACGACCCGAAGTAGCCCGGATGACCAGGCGGACCACCACGCAAAACCCGCACGCACCACCCCGTGACGGCCACACAACCCCTACCGCACCACCTCGTGGCGGCGCACCCCGACACCACGTCGGAGTACGCCGCCACACCCGTACGCGCAAGGATCAGCGGGCGAAGGGTGACTGCCTATCTGCGGGGACTGATGCTGGACGGGCGGCGAGCCGATCCAACCGATGGCAGAGCGACTGCCGGACGGCAACAAGCAGAACCTGCAGCAGGCGCCGCCCCGAACAGAACCGGTTTCTGGACGCAGCCGCGTCCACTCTGGCCATCCTCAACGAGATCCACCATGTTCCAGAGGCAGCAACGCCCTTGCCGAAGTTGCCTGACTCCTGCCTTCGTCGGTCCGGCCTTGGTCCCCACAACCCGGCTCAGACCACGGTCATAGGGGCGCCCCGAGAAGTCCGGCGGTTCTTCGCACGGTGAGGCCGGAGTCGAAGTGCACGGGTCAGAGGTAGGAAATCCCGGTCAGCACAAGCAGCACGACAGCGACTGTGCCCACGATTTTTGGCACCCAACCACTGGTTCTCTGGTGCACAACCTCTGAGTAGCCAGGGGTTTTGGCATCGTAGATCACGTCCAGTCGCTGTCCGACGCCGACCGGTGCAGACGGGAAGGGCAGGCTGTCGCAGTAGTACTGCACGCCCTCCACCTCATAGAGCAGGCGGAGCCTGACCGTCCCCTTGTCGGTGCGCTTCGATTCCACGCATTTGGCCCGGACAACCACTCCCCTGCGCCGCAGGTTCACGTCCCGCCAGATGAAGAGCAGCGCGCCCACCAGCACGGGGACCGCCGTGATCAGAACGCCGATCGCATACGAGTGCAGCCCGTCGAGCATCGTCCCCACCCCCTGAAAGCAGTCTCGGGCACAGGGGACTTTACTCGTCACAGCAATCCATCGACCGTCCTCGGCAACCTCGATGAGCGGCATCAGGAGTGGTCGGGCCTGTACCGCGATGTCTGTCTCGCTGCCACGATCCGCGCACTGGCTTGCACCGAGAAGGGCGGGGTTCCTGACCTGGTTCCTGCTGACTCCAACGACAAGCCGAGCAGGGACCCCACGGCCTCGTGTTGCAGCTCGAGACCACCGAGAGCCGGTATCGTGCCGGCATTTGAGGGTTTTGTACTGACTTTCCGAGTACGGATTGTCATTCGATGTCTTCGGTCGCGAGTGGGACTTGGTGACGCCCATATTGCTGAGCATCTGCGCGGCATTGTGGGCGATCATCGCCGATCCCCGGTCGGAGTGGATCGTCAACTGCCCCCGCCCAACGGGGTACTTGGTGATCGTGGAGGACAGGAACTGCTCGGCGAGCTCCTTATTCTCGGATGCGGAAATCATCCAGCCGACGGTGTAGCGGCTGTAGATATCAATGATCGTGTAGAGGCAGAAGTAGCTGCCCCGATACGGGCCCTTGAGCTTTGTGATGTCCCACGACCACACCCGGTTCGGCGCGGTCGCGATCAACTCAGGCTTCTTGCGGGGCGGATGGACGGCCTGGCGGCGGCGCTCGCGGACCTCGCCGTGCCGGCGCAGGACCCGATACATCGTCGCCACCGGCCCCATCAGGGCATCGCGAACGCCCGCCCCCTGAATCCCTTGCCCGCGCCGATCACCGATCCGGACCGGATCGCCTGCCTCGAGGTACGACGACGCGATCGCCTCGGCGGCATCCTCCACGAGTACGAACATGCCGCATGACCTGCCCGGACGAGGATTTCGGCAAGGGCACGGTCGGCGCTGAAGGTGCGCGCATCACCTTCTGAGCGCGGGGGCCGGCGGCATGGGTGTGGCCTTCCCGTGCCGCGCGGCGCCCTCGTGATGTCAGGCGGCGCGCTTCACGTGGCGGACCAGCCACATCAGCAGGGCGTCCAGGTCGGCGGCGGCCGAGCGGACCCGGTCGACCGCTTCGTGGGTGTGCAGCCACTCCTCGCAGCCGAGGGGACGGGCGGCGATCAGCGAACGGTGGCGCAGCAGGTTGGTACGGGAGTGGTCCGTCGGATAGCCGCGCGGGGGGCGTTTCATCACGTCCCCGGAGATGTCGTAGCCCTTCTTCCGCACGTCCTCGACAATGGCGGACAGTTCGCGTCCGCTCCCCTCGGAGGCGACGGCTTTGCGGAACATGTCCACCTGGCCGGGATCGGGGTACCACCAGGCGCCCTGGATGAGAAGGCCGTCCAGGGCGAATCGGAGACTGATCTCGATCTTGCGGCCGAGTCGGATCACCGCGCCCTGGTGCTGCCACCACCAGGAGTCGGTGCGATAGTGCCAGACGGAGAAGTCCTCATACCGGGGGTCGGTGTCCGCGATCTCGTTGAGCAGGGCGATCATCGGCTGCCGGACCAGGCGTTCGCGGTCCGCGCGGTAGCGCTCGCGGGTCGCGTGGGCGGGTTCGCCCTGGAGCTGCCACAACACGTCCATGGCCTGCTCCGGCCAGCCGGTGAACTGTCCGCGCATGCGCGGAGGATAGCTCACCCATGATCCGCGCGCGGAGAGTGAGACGGGCAGGGAGGCGGAGCCCCAGACAAAGGTAGGAGGTGCTGCGGCCCGGCTCTCGCCGGCCAGTTCGATGTGCCGTGCGCGGTGGGCGAGTTCGTCGAGAAGCGCGGAGAGTGCAGTCGGTATGAAGCGGGCGGTGAGATTGTGCAGCCGAACTTGAGATCCCACAGCACGCTTAGGCAGCGAAGCCGATGTTCATGACGTGCTCGTAGGCGCCGTAGGACGCGCAGCGCAACGATCTCCTCCTGCGGGGTGAGCTTGTCTACCCGTCATCGATCGATCTGTCCACCCGAACCCTGCCGTACCTGACCTGCCAACTCGTGATCCGACGGCGAGAGATCGGCACGCGGTGCCGGCGCCTGACGGCGGGACGACAGGCTCTCCTCGCGCTGATGAGGATCTGTGAAAATCACCGCCCCGGCTCTTCCTACCCACTTGATTGAGTAGTCAATGAAGTGGGGGGACTTGGCTGTCAATCGAGAATTCGGGCCCGCTCCTCGCCGTGAACGCCGCTTGCAGCATCGCTCCGGGATGGGCTGCGTCCATCACCTTGCAAGGCTCGCACCGGCCCAAGCGCGGGCTGCGCCGGATGAATCCGGACGAACAGCGGCCCGCTGCGGCTGGCGACCCTTTGTGTCCAGGGTTCCTGCTTTTGCCCGAGCCGCACATCCAGACGGTGTATCAAGCCGGAGCACAACGGCCCTAAGGGGTGGTTGGTGCGTTAGCGAGCCAGTCCTGGAGTTCGCGATGGCGGAACTGGTAGGCGATGCCAGCACCGCGGAGCAGACTGGCATCGGTGGCCCAACGCAGGAACCTGCCCAGACGCCAGGGCAGAGCCTGGGACCCGCGGCGGGTACACAGAAGCAAGGCGATATAACGCATGTCCCCCGCACTCCCGAACCCCACCCACACCGACCCAAGCCCCCAGAACCCGGACGCGAACCCGTTCACAAGCCAGAGCTGGATCCTGTAGCCCGTTGTGCGCCGATCCTGAGGGGTACGCAGCCACACCTCGGCAGCCCACGAAGGCTCTGGCCACGCAACGGACCATGTGAGCCCAAATATCAAAAGGGCCAGCGCGATGAACAGGCCCGTCAAGAGGGTAGGGCCGTCCGTCCACAGATACAGGGCGGTAATCCCCAGGGGCATCACCGCCAGGAGGGCGGCGTGGACGATGCGGGGACGACTGCCTGCCAAAGGCCACAGTTCGTGCAGGACCAGATCGGTGCCGGACAGGGTCCGGCCGGCCACGGTGCGGCCGGTGACGGCATTGGTGTTCAGGTAGGCGGCCAGCACTCCCAGCCAGGCCCGGACCTGGGCGGGGGTGTAGGTGCCGCCCCGCTGGGTGCGGTGCCGGGCGGTGGCGTCCCGGAGGAACAGCTCAAGCAGGTAGTCGCGGATCGCCCGGTCGGTGCCCAGTACGGGGCCGAGTAGGTCTTGGGGTGAGTGCAGGTAGGCGCCAGTGAGATCGCGCTGCTCGTGGACGGTCACGGCCACGGTCAGCCGCCACGGGGTGGACAACGCCCGCGCCAGCGGCGAGGACGGGGCCCGGCCGAGGGTTTCCAGCACGCCCTGCCACCGCGGTGTGCTCCCCACCCGCCTCTGGATGAACAGGCGCGCCTGATCGGGACTGATCTGGCTGATCTCCACGCGCACGGCGTCTTTGGCCCACACCTCCAATGCCTCCAGCGCCCGGTACTGCCCGCTGCGGCAAGTCAGCACCAAGCCTGCTTTCGCCCGGCCGCGTTGGAAGGCGTTGAGCACGTCCAACGCCTGCCGGGCCCGGGAGCCGTACCCGGGCGTGTCCCCAGCGTCCATCTCGTCCAGCCCGTCCAGCACCGGCAGGATGAGCCCTGCGTCCATCAGCGCCTCGGCGGTAGTCGGGGAGATCCGATAGCGGCTCAGATGCCGGCACACCCACGCCCGTATGACCTGCACTGCCTCGCCCGGGTCGAGGGCGGTCCCCGCACTCATGCTCGGCCCGGTGCCGGGGTGGGCGACAGGCAGCGTGTCCCAAGAGGCCAGAGGTAGCCGTACCGGGACCGGGTCCTCCGGCTTGCGCTCCTCCAGCAGGGCAAGGAGGAGTTCGAGGGCGAGCACGGTCTTGCCTGACCCTGGTGCCCCGGTGATCACCAGACGCCCTGGTCGCAGCTGCCGGTAGTAGCTCACCACCTCGCTCAATCGCCCCTCCAGGGCGGCACCTGCGGCGTCCCTGGCCGCAGCCGGGCGGAACCTGAACCGCACATCGATCGTCGTACCGTCCCCGCCAAGTAACTGTGCCCGCGCGTCGGTCTCCGCTCGCAGCACTGCTTGCGCCAATCGGCCCGCCATGGCCACCGCGTCGCTCTCCTGGTGGCGCAGTCCTTGCCAAGACAGCCATCCCGACCAGCCCGCCACCACAAGCCCGGCAAAGGCGAACGCCGCGCCGACCGGGTCGACATCACCCCGCTTAAGCCCCTGTAAACCCCACGCCGCCACTGTCGCCACTGCTACCACGCACACGAACGCCCACAACCACCCTGCCTTACGCCTGTTCATCGGGTTCCTCCGTGGATACCCCTGCCTTCAGGCAGGGGAGGAAACGGACTCCTGCGGAGCAGGGCAAGGTGTGGGCTTTCGCCCCCAGGGCGAAAGGCCGTGCTCTGGCCCGCAGGTTTGGTCTCACACATCGGTCGCACTAGTTTGTGAGCGTGGCCACGACTTGTGTGAAGCGGGCGTTCAAGTACCGCTTCTATCCGACCGATGCGCAGGCTGCCGAGCTGTCGCGCACGTTCGGATGCGTGCGCAAGGTCTACAACCTCGCGCTTGCCGCCCGCACCGAAGCGTGGGCGCGGCAGGAGCGGGTCAACTACAACGCCACCTCGGCCATGCTGACCGCATGGAAGAAGACCGGGGAACTGGCGTTCCTCAACGAGGTTTCCTCCGTACCGTTGCAGCAGTGTCTGCGGCACTTGCAGGCGGCGTTCAGTAACTTCTTCGCCAAGCGGGCTAAGTATCCGCGCTTCAAGTCGAAGAAGAAGTCGCGGAAATCTGCCGAGTACACCACCAGCGGTTTCCGGTTCCGTGCCGGGGAGCTGACTCTGGCGAAGATGGCCCGGCCGCTGGACATCGTGTGGTCGCGCCCGCTGCCCGAGGGCGCGTCCCCGTCCACGGTGACCGTGTCGCAGGACGCGGCGGGGCGCTGGTTCGTCTCCCTGCTGTGCGAGGACCCGGCCATCGAGCCACTTGCCGCTGCCGATGCGGCAGTGGGAATCGACGTCGGTCTGGATCACCTGCTGACCCTGTCCACCGGGGAGAAGATCGCCAACCCTCGGCACGAACGCAAGGACCGTGCCGCCCTCGCCCAGGCTCAGCGCCGCATGGCGAAGAAGGAGCAGGGCAGTGCGAACCGGGCCAGGGCCCGGCGCAAGGTCGCCAAGATCCACGCCCGCATCGCCGACCGTCGCCGCGACCACCTGCACCAACTGACCACTCGACTCGTTCGTGAAAACCAAACGATCGTGATCGAGGACCTGACCGTGCGCAACATGGTCAAGAACCGGAAACTGGCCCGCGCCATCTCGGATGCGGCGTGGTCGGACTTGCGGAGCATGCTGGAGTACAAGGCCGCCTGGTACGGGCGGGAAGTGATCGCGGTCGACCGCTTCTTCCCCTCGTCCAAGCTGTGCTCCCACTGCGGCAGCGTGCAGGGCACGATGCCGCTCCACGTCCGTACCTGGACGTGTGAGTGCGGAACGACCCATGACCGGGACGTGAACGCAGCACGCAACCTTCTGGCCGCCGGGCTGGCGGTGACAGTCTGTGGAGCTGGTGTAAGACCTCAACGGAGTTCTCCGGGCGGGCAGTCGGCGACGAAGCAGAAAGCCCCACGGCGCGAGCCGTAGGAATCCCCCTCCTTCAGGAGGGGGAGCATGTCAAGTACAGATCATGGCAACCGTGGCACACCTTGCACCATGAACCTGACAGGAACTGCTTGGAGTCTAGGCAGATGGGTGGGGAGAGAAAGTGAGCAGGCCTGGGGAGCCCATGAGCAGGGGGTGGGGATTTTCAACGAGCGCCATCAGCGCTGGCCCACCTGCGGTGCGGCGACACCTATACCCAGCTCGCCGCCGGGTTCGGTATCGGGATCGCGACCGTGTTCGGCTCCATCCGCGAGGCCGTCGAGGTGCTGGCCGTCATCGCCCCGTCCCTGGCCGAGGCGATGAGGACGATCCGGACCAAGGCGTTCGTCATTCTTGACGGCATCCTGCTGTCGATCGACCGCATCGCCGCCGGCACCCCGTACTACTCGGGAAACATAAACGCCACGGCATGAACGTCCAGGTCCTCACCGATCCGTTCGGCCGCCTGCTCTGGGCCTCACCGGCCCTGCCCGGCTCGACCCACGATCTGGCCGCCGCCCGACAGCACGGAATGAAGGGCTGGCGCCTACTTCGACTCCGCTGCAGCACCAACCGCATCACCGACATCGTGAAGGCTGTCCTCGTCCTCCACGACGCCTCAACATGAGGATGGAAAACGCTCAGTGTTCCGCGCGACACATGGGCCTAGTCTGACGGAAGTTGACGGAGCACGATCCAAGGAGGGGCCGTGGCGGCGCACATCGAGGGCGTGGAGCATCACAGCATCAAGGTCAAGGGCCTGACCCTGCACTACGCGGCTGCGGGCGACGAGGACGCTCCGCTGGTGGTGCTGCTGCATGGCTTCCCGGAGTGCTGGTACTCCTGGCGCCACCAGCTCACCGCGCTCGCCGCGGCCGGCTACCGCGCCGTCGCCCCGGACCAGCGCGGCTTCGCCCGCAGCGACGCGCCGGCGCTCGTCGAGGCGTACACGCTGGCGAACCTCGTCGGCGATGTCGTCTCACTGGTACGGCAGTTGGACCGCGAGCGCTTCGCCGTGGTCGGCCACGACTGGGGCGCCCCCGTCGCCTGGCTCACCGCGCAGCTGCGCCCGGACCTGGTGCGCGGCGTCGTAGGCCTGAGCGTGCCGCCGCCGGTGCCCGACCCCGGTCACACCCCGCCGCTCACCGCGCTGGCGGAGATGTTCGACGGCCGCTTCTACCAGAACTACTTCTGCCAACCGGGCGTGGCCGACGCCGAGTTCGCCGAGGCCCCGGAGAACACCTTCCGCCGCTTTCTCTACGGAGCAAGCGGCGACAACCCCCAGACCGACCCGCCCCCGCAGCCCCTCGTGCCCCTGGGCAGCACCTTCCTGGAGACCCTCGCCGAGCCGAAGGAACTGCCGGCCTGGCTGACGGAGGACGACATCGCGGTGTTCGCCGAGGAGTACCGGCGCAACGGCTTCACCGGCGGTCTGAACCTGTACCGCAACATCGACCGCAACTGGGAGCTGGGTGCGGCCTGGGACGCCCTCCCGATCCAGGTTCCCGCACTCTACGTCGTAGGCGACCGCGACCTGGTGGGCGTCTTCCCCGGCATGGACCAGCTTCTGCCCGCACTCCAGCAGCTGAACCCGACACTCCACCCCACCGTCACCCTCCCCGGCTGCGGCCACTGGACCCAACAGGAACGCCCGGCCGAAGTGAACGCGGCACTGCTCGACTTCCTGGGCGGCTTGCCCGACTGAACCCGGCCGCCCGCCGCGCGGTCAGGCTCCGGCCTCGGCCCCGCCCTTCAGGGCAGCGACGATCTCCTCGTCTTCGAGATGTCGTCGTGCTCCTCACCTGGTACACCCTGCGGGACCCGGCCTGACGCCGACCTCTTCGACAAGATCTGCCTGGATGCCCGACTGCGTTTCGAGCTGGTGACCACGGCGCGACGGTCAACGCCCTGTGGGCCTGGCTCTGCCACCGACTGCCTTGAAGGCCGAGGGCTGATGAATAGGTGGCACTTGCCGGGCGCCAGCTCGCGCCTGGGCCCAGGTGTGCGGCCTGGCGTCATTGATCGTCCATTGCTCATCCCGCAACGAACACGGCGCGCGAGAAGGTCTGGGACCTGGACGAGTGCGCCATGCGCGCCGCGATCACGGCCCGCAGGCCGCACTCGACTTCTTCGGACAGGACCCACCACCGCCTCCGCACCCGCTGGCGCCAGCCCCGCGCCGTTTCGGACACACCAGCCCGCGTTCTTCAGATTGAGGCATGTCTCACGAGGCACAAGCGCGGCCTTCGGGGATCAGTGCCTCGCAGCTCCTCCAACGTGCCCCATCGCCTCTTCAGTCGACGTGAGCAGGTCGTTCCAGGCGATCTCGAACTTGGCGACGGCCTCGTCCTCGAGCTGCTGGGTGACCTCGTCGTAGGAGATGCCGAGCGCGTCGGCGGCCTTGAGGTCGGCGCGGGCCTGCTCGTAGCCGCCCGTGATGGTGTCGCCGGTGATCTCGCCGTGGTCGGCGGTGGCCTTCAGGGTGCCCTCCGGCATCGTGTTGACCGTGCCGGGCGCGACGAGCTCGTCGACGTACGGGGTGTCCTTGTACGCGGGGTCCTTGACGCCGGTGGAGGCCCACAGCGGGCGCTGCTTGTTGGCGCCGGCGGTCTCCAGCTTCGTGGCGCGCTCGGAGGCGAAGACATGCCCATCGGTCAGACGTCCTCGACTCCCAGCATCTCTACGGCCGGCCCCGTCGTGAGCGATGCTTTCGAGTTCGTCGTCGATCGCGTCCAGCAGCACCTCAGGGGCCGGCTCAGGGACGGGGGACGGTGCGGGCAGGTACGCCATCGCTTCGGCCTTCCGCTCCCTGGGCAGCTCCACGCTCCACCACAGCGGAGGCCTTCGCTGTTCAGCAAGATCCGGGGACGTCAACAACGCTCGTGCTCAATACAGCTAGGCCATACGGGCCATCGAGTGCCGCCGTTCGATGGATACGGCGCTCGGGTCCGATGCGGCTGTCGTCCGCCTGGGACACCTTCCGTGCGGGCGTACCGGTGGATATGCCCCGGCCCGAAGAGGAACCCAGTGTCGTGCGGGTTCCGAACCGCTTGCCCGTCGTTCACCTGGGTGGTTGCAGGAAGGACCCTCGACGTGTCTGATCCCGTCGTACTCATCACGGGCGCGCTCACCGGTATCGGCCGCGCCACCGCCTTGGCTTACGCACGTCAAGGCGCGAACCTTGTGGTCTCCGGCCGCCACGAGGAGGTGGGTGAGCAGTTTGCCGGGGAGCTGGCCGGCCTCGGCGCCCCGGCGGAGTTCGTGCGTGCCGACGTCCGTTTCGACGCCGATGCGAAGGACCTCGTCGACCGTGCGGTCGCGCGGTTCGGGCGGATCGATGTCGCTGTCAACAACGCTGGCACGGAGGGAACACCCGGCCCTGTCACCGAGGTGACCGACGAGGCTTACCAGGCCACCTTCGATACCAATGTCAAGGGAACGCTGCTGTGCTTGAAGCACGAGTTCCGGGTCATGAGGGAACGGGGCGGCGGCAGCATCATCAACGTCAGCTCCACCTTGGGCATGATGGGTTACCCCGGGGTGACCTTGTACGTCGGCAGCAAGCACGCCGTCGTCGGCATCACCAAGGCGGCCGCACTCGAAGGCGCCGCCCACGGTATCCGGGTCAATGCGGTCGCGCCTGGCTACACCCGGACCGCTATGTACGAGCGGTTCACCGGCGACGACACGGCGCGTGACGCGGTCGATTCGGTGCTGCCTATGCACCGGGCAGGCACCCCGGAGGAGATCGCCGAGGCTGTCCAGTACCTGGGTTCGGACAAGGCGAGCTACGTCACCGGGCACATTCTCGTGGTCGACGGCGGCCTCATGGCGGGCGGGCCCCTGTTCCCGAGCACGTGAATCGCAGGTCGGCGCAGGCCGTGTCGGGCCTCGGCGGCGCGCTGCCCGCCCAACGGGATGTTCCGGTTCTCATCGCGACCACCCAGCGACCTTCTTGCTGCCCGCCGCGACCTCGACACCGCGTACACCGCCCTCGCGGCACTGTCCCGGACGCTGCCCTGGTCGGTGCAGCCGGACGAGAACGGCATTGCCGCGACCGGCCACGGCCCCCACGACATCGAGCGCCCGCCGACCCCGGGCTACACGGAGCAGGAGGCCGCCGAGGCGGCGCGCCTGACCGCGGACGGCGGGCGAAAACCGCCCTCGACACTCTCGTGGGCTACGCCGCAATGCGTCCCTGAGGCTCATTCAGCGGACCTCCACCCCCGCAGCAATCGTCCATGCCGGGCATACCGAAGAGGGCGCGGGCATTGCTGCCCGCGCCCGTTCTCAGCAGTCTCCTACATAGCCGACGGCGCTCAGGCGGCCATCACGCGCGTGTGCAGCTTGCTCACTGCCCGCCGCGCGGACGTGAACGCGCCGTGCTGCCACGCATCCGTGTAGCTGAGCCAGTCACCGGCGAAGTAGACGCGCCCGCCGGGCTCGTTGAGGGACTTGTAGCGCGGGTCGTCGGGGCCGCCCGGGGTGTCGTGCCAGGCGGCTTCCAGGTGCGGGGTCTGGCGCCAGTGGTGCGAGAACGACGACGCCAGCTCCGTGCGGTACTTCTCGCCATAGATCTTCACGCCCTGGGAGACCGCCCGTGCTTCGCGCGCGGCGGGGCCGAGCTTCGCGTAGGCGTCGGCGTCACCGTCGTAGTTGTAGTAGCCGATCATGACGCCGCGCTCGCCGTGGAATCCGTGCGACGGGTGCCAGATGTGGCTGAGGTCCATGTCGGTCTCGGTGATGCCGCCATAGATCCGGTGATCCAGCTCCCACCAGCGGGACTTGTACTCCAGACCGATCTTCCCCGCGGACTGCGGGGTGATGGCCTCCAATGCGCCCTGCACACCGGAGCCGAGGTTGTGCGGGATCTTGGCGAGGATGTTGGGCGGCAGCGCGCCGACGCAGAAGTCCGCCTCGACGACCTTGGTACGCCCACCCTGCCGGTAGGTGACGACGACCCCGTCACCCTTGTCCGTGATCTTGCTGACGACGGCGCCCGTCTGTACGCGGCGCTCCCCTATCGCCTTGGTCAGCGCCTTCGGTATCTGATCCATGCCGCCGACCGGCTGGAACATCAACATGGCCTGGTCGAAGCCGAATTCGAAGGAGAAGTAGCGCCCGACGCCGCTGGCGAACACCTCGGACGCGGAGGGCAGGTCACCGAGCAGCACACCCGGGGTGCCGGTGGCGGCCGGCACGGTGGTGTACCCGCGTCGCTCCCCACCTGCGTACGTCAGCTTGTCGCCCAGGTCACCGAAGTCCTTCAGGAACTCGACCAGCCGGTCCTGGTCGGCGGCGGTCAACTCCTTGTCCAGCGCCCCCTTGCCGGAGGCCTTGGCGAGCAGCTCGGACACATACCCGTACACATCGGCCTTGGCGGTGCGGTACCGCATCGGCTTCGTCATGCCGGCCGACTCGTTGAAGAGGTAGGCGTCGGCGTTCGTGTTGGTGAACACCTCGATGGGGACGCCGAGTTCACGGCAGTAATCGAGCGTCACCATCCACTGCGGAAGCCGGGCCGGGCCCGCGTTCATGTACTGGCCGTCGCTGAAGCGCGCGGTCTGCGCGTTGCCGTACAGGTCGACGGTCGAATCCCCGCCCCGCACCGTGAAGTTGCGCCCACCGGAGCGGTCTCTGGCCTCAAGGACCGTACAGTCGTAGCCCGCCTTGCCCAGCTCGTACGCGGTGGCGAGCCCGGCGATGCCACCGCCCACGATCACCACCTTCGCGGCGCCCCGCCCGCTCAGCGTGAAGTCCCCCGGCCGCGGTGCGCGGTAGGGGAGTTCGCGCTGCGCGGCCTGCGCCGTGGGGGCGAGTCCGAGGGCGCCCATGGTGGCGAACATGGCGCCCGCGCCACCGGTGAGCCCCACATTGCGAAGGAAGCCCCGCCGACTGGTCCCCGTACCTGCCGTCTGCTGCTGTGCTGCCATGTGTCCGGCTCCCCTCAGATCGTGCGCGATCTTGACTGATCCGGGGATGGTGGCAATGCCGTGTTACGGCACGGCAGCAACTGTTGTATCGGCCACGTTTCCACTCCCCCTGCCGAGTACCCGGGCCCGGTCTTCTGTGACTTCGGCGAAGGCGGGGTGCCGTTGACGAGCGTGTCACCAGCCCCAAACCGGGTTGACGAGTCAGGTGGCCGATCGGGGGCCCGCCCGTAGGCGGCCTGCCACGCGCTGGCCAGGTGATCGGCCGCAGAGCCCGCGGACGGCTCTGCCGCAGCGTCGGCGATGGACTGCCGTGCGGCATCGCGTACGGCTGATATGACCCTCTCTTCCAGCCCGTCAAAATCGTCGGCGACTCGATAGGCCGATCCACCCTGGCCCAGGAGCGTTTCAAGTTCGGCGACTTCGTACTCGTCCGTCTTACCTGTCTGGCGCCTCAAGGCCAGGAACTGGTCGATCACATCGAGCAGAGCATCGCCGACAGAGTTCACCAGGGGAGCGATGTACTTGTTGCTGACGCTGTACGAGGCCTCCGGAGTGATGCGCAGCCGCAGGCAGATGACGCGTCCGGCATCCTCGTCATAGATAAGGCGCCCCCCGAATCGAGAGCTAAGCCCGTTCAGCAGCCACGACTTCAACGCGTCGGCGAGATGCTCCGGCACACCCTCGTACGGTCCGGTGAAGTCGGGCCCGGCCGACACGGACGGAGAAGCGGGGGCGTGGTGCGATGGTCATGGTGGGACGATACCGACGCTCCTTCGCGTCTCATGCCGAATAAACGCGTCTTCATGCCGTCCTGGGTTCTCCGATAACAGTGTCAGGTGGACCAGGCCGCAGGTAGGCACAGGCCGGTTGGCAGGGCGGATCCGTTTAGCGGCACCAGACCGGATGGTGCTTCGCCGGTCGAGCGAGAGAAGTCGACCCTGCCGCCGGAGAACTCCGCGCCACGGAAGGAGACCTCACTGCTGGTGAACTCCGTGTCGAGGAAGGAGCCCGTGTCGACGGTGAACTTAGCGTCGGAGAAGGAGACCTCGCCGCCGGAGAACTTCGCCTTGGAGAAGTCGACCACTCCGCGTCGGAGAAGGAGCCCTCGCTGCTGGTGAACTTAGCGTCGAGGAAGGAGACCTCGCCGCCGGAGAACCCTGCGCCACGGAAGGAGACCTCGCCGCCGGAGAACCCTGCGCCACGGAAGGAGACCTCGCCGCCGGAGAACCCTGCGCCACGGAAGGAGACCACGCCGCCGGAGAACTCCGCTTCGGAGAAGCTCTCCCCCCGTCGAAGGTCGCAGCGGTGAAGTCGAAGTCGTGGCCGTGCCATGAGTGTGGATGGTCGAGGGGCCGACGGAGGTGGTCGCGGATGAGACGGATAACGGTGTGCCGGACCTCCCGCAGGGACAAGTAGGCGTGCCGAGCATCCGCGTCGTCCGCCGGAAGGTCGGATTCGCTGGTGTAGGGCAGGCGCAGGTAGGCGCACAGCACGTCGATGCAGGTCTGACGCAGATCGCGGGTGGGGGCGTCGTCGGCGAGGCCGGCCAGAGCATGCACACCGCCGAGCCGGACCGCTACGGAGTCGTGGCCGAGCTGGCTGACTGCCGTGGTGAAGCGTTCGGTGTGCAGGCGGGTGGCCTCACGCAGGGCGCCGTCCTCGTCGACGCGCTGGCGCCTCTCCTGCCATGCTCCCACTACGGTCACTCCGGATCATCGTTGACATCGTCAATACGGGTCTCCCAAACTTGACGCCCACAACAGTCCTTCGAGTTGGGGGTGCACCATGCGGGAGTCCGGTGCCCGGGGGCACCTGTCCGTCCGTCAGCTCGTGGACAACATCGGCCCGGCGCTGCTGCGCCTGGTCCAGGAGGGGACCGGCAGCGGCGGGCCGCTCACCGACATCGCCATCCATGCCCCGGGTGCGCCGACACAGCTCGGACCCGGGTGCGTGGTGCTGGGGGTCGGCGTGACCACGGAGGCCGAGCTGCGCGAGCTGACGGCGGCCATGCGGCAGGCCGGCGCGGAGGTGCTGGCGGTGAAGGCCCCGGTGCCGCCGTCGGCCCACGACAAGCTGGCGATCATCGAGGTCAACCGAGACGCGTCCTGGATGCACGTGGCGACGACCGTCCGTGAGCAGCTGCTCGAGTACGCGAGGACGCGCGTGCGCTCGGCCGGCAGCGGCGCAGAGCTGTTCGCCCTGGCGAACGCGGTCTACGAGAGCGTCGGCGCCCCGGTCACCATCGAGGACCGCTTCTCCGCGCTGGTCGCCTGGTCGGAGGGGCAGGACCGGACCGACTCCGAGCGGATCGAGACCATCCTGGGGCGGGCCGTGCACCAGCGGACGCTCGCCGAACAGCGCGAGCGTCAGGAGTTCGAGCGGCTCCATGCCAGCACCGAACCGGTGTACATGGAGGCGACCGGGGCGGATCAGCTGGCAAGGCTGGCGATCGCGGTCCGGGCCGGTTCGGACGTCGTCGGCTACATCTGGGCCGCCGTCACCGGGCCGCTCCACGAGGCGGCCACAGCCCGGCTGCGCGAATTCGCGCCCGTGGTCGCGCTGCAGTTGGTCGGCCTGCGCACGGAGACCAGCTACGCCCGCCGCCAGCGCGGCGAGCTGGCCGCCGCGGTACTCGGCGGGGCGGCCGACCCGGTGGAGGCGAGCCGGCTGCAGCTGGGCTCCGGCCCGGTCTGCGTCCTGGCCGCG
Source organism: Streptomyces sp. NBC_00569 (assembly GCF_036345255.1). NCBI lineage: Bacteria > Bacillati > Actinomycetota > Actinomycetes > Kitasatosporales > Streptomycetaceae > Streptomyces > Streptomyces sp. NBC_00569. Next base: position 69,785 of record NZ_CP107783.1, read on the forward strand.
GCCCCGCGGCTGGCCGGGAGCACGGGCTCCGACGCGCTGGACGCCGCCGGGCTGCGCCGGTTCGCGGACACGCTGGAGTACTTCCTGGCGGCCGTGCACCCCCGTTCAGCCCTGGTGGCGGGCACCGGAGCGGTGTACGTACTGGCTGCCTGGCCTCCGGAACATGCCACGGCCCTGGAGTCGGCCGTCGCCCTGGCTCGCGACTTCCTCGCGCGGACCCCACTGGCCGGTGACTATGTGGTCGCCGTCGGCGGCCCGGCTGAATCGATGGGCCGGATCGCCGACGTGCGGGCGCAGGCGGACGCCGCGCTGCGGGCGCTGCGGCACCCGGCCGTCCGCGGCCCGGCCGTGCGCACCGTGGAGGAGATGGCGCTGGCGGTGCTGCTGCTGCACCTCGCCGACGCGACCGAGGCGCTTGGCCTGCCGGACGCCGGCGGCGCGCTGCACCGGCTGCGCCAGGAAGAGGGCCAGGACGGTCCGCTGGCGGCGACCCTGGCCGCCTATCTCGCCGCCGCGGGAGCCACCGACACCGCGGCAAAAGCCCTGCACATCCACCCCAACACCATGCGCTACCGGCTGCGCCGTATCCGCGAGGTCTGCGGGCTGGACTTCGCCGATGCCGACGCCATGCTGCTCGCGCACCTCCAGCTCCGGGTGCGCGAGCTGCGGACGGGCGCTTACCGAGGCTCTGGCTGATCCCGGAACGAGCGCGTGTAGCGGCAGCCGTCCAGGTCGACCCAGAGCACCGCGCCGTCCAGGGCGGGGCCGGACGTCAGGCGCTCCGGCAGCCGGGGGTCGGCTCCGATGCGGAACGTCCCGTCGTCGAGCGGGACGAGTTCCGGTTCGTCGCGGGGCGCTTCCACGCCGGTTGCGGCGATCATGTGCAGTCGTCCTGCCCGCTGCACGATGCTGAAGCTGGGATGCCAGGGGGTGTAGCTCCGGTAGTGGCCTGCGAGTGCATGCGGGGAAGCGGTCGGCGCGCAGGGGCTGGGGCCCAGTGACTCGGGTCCGTAGAGCCAGCGTCCGTCCAGAGAGTGGTGGTAGGCGGACCATCCTGGGTGATCGCACACCAGCCGCCCGTCCCCCGCGTCGTACAGCCTGCCGGTCGCCCCGTCCGAGGTGAGCGAGAGGTGGTCGTCGCCCGTGGCCTCGACGCGGATCTGACGCGGCGTCGTTCCGTGGATTCCGACGTAGCGCTGGGCGTCGGGGATCCGCTCCGGGTCGAACAGCGCCGGGTCCGCCGGGGCTCCCTGGACGACGGCGAGCACATGGCGGGCGAAGCGGTCGATGATCTGGCACTCGCCGGGTGCGTTGGTCAGCACGGCGACACCGTGCCCGCCGTCGGTGTCGACGGCGAGGTACGAGCGGTATCCGACCATCCCGCCGGCGTGCGTCAGCCAGGTGCGGCCGTCGATCACTTCCACGTCCACGCCGAGCGCGTAGCCGGAACTGACCGCGCCGGCAGGCGCCGTGACGATCTGTCGGAAACGCTCCGGCCCGATGATCCTGGTGCCGTCCAGGGTGCCCCGGCACAGCATCATGCGGGCGAACAGGCCCAGGTCACAAGCGGTTGCCAGCACGTTCCCATCGGCCGCCGAATACTCGAAGAAGCCGGCCGGCGCGAGCGGGGCCGACGGCAGCGGCGGGCGGTCGTCGCGCAGGAACCGGTACCCGGTGGCGAGTTCGGCGATGTCCTCGTGAGTGATCCGCGCCGCCGAGTCGCGCATGCCCAGGGGCCGCAGCAGCCGTCCGGCCATGGCGTCCGCCAGCGATTGCCCCGTCACCTGCTCGACGATCAACCCCAGCAGGTTGTAGCCCTCGTTGGAGTAGTGGAACAGCTCACCTGGTTCGGCCCAGGTCCTCGCATCGCGTAGCGCGTAGCCGCGTGCGGCGGCATCGGGCAGCGCGTCGGCCCCGGCCACCAGGCCGGAGGTGTGCTGCGCGAGGTGCCTGACGGTGATCGCGCGGGAGCCGCCGTTCGGGGCGAACCAGGGCAGGTGGTCGGCGACCGCCGCGTCGAGGTCCACCTTCCCCTCGTCCGCCAGTATGCCGAGCAGGAAGGCGGTGAAGGTCTTGCTGATGGAACCGATCTCGAACCGCGTGCGACGGGAGAGCGGCGCCCCGGACTCCGCGTTCGCGAATCCTGCGGTGACGAACGCCAACTCGCCGGTCCCATCGACGACGCTGATCGCGATTCCCGGCACCGGCCACCAGGTCCGCAACTGCTGTGCAAGCCCAGAGAGCACCCGTTGCACATCCATCACACGCCCGCCTGCCGCGAACCGAATCCCGCGAACCGGTCCGGACCCAGCTCGACCTGGGAGGAGTCGATAGCCGCGTCCGGCCGGTCGCCTTTGACGAACCGTCGGCACAGCGGGTACAGCAGCACGGCCAGCAGCGCCAACGCGAGACTCGTGCCGAACGTCGCGGCCTCGTCGACCGCCGTACTCCACGCCAGGTACACGATCATCGCTGTGGGCAGCACGACGACCAGGACTGCGCCGGGCCAGCCGCCGGGGACCCGAACCGGCCGGAGCATCTGCGGATATCTCCAGCGCAGGACCAGGAAGGCCACGAATTCCAGCAGGATCGAGGCCAGGGTGAGCAGCACCGTGGCCCGCAGGATCGAGCTGAAGTCGACGGCGGCGAGCACGACGACGACGGTGGTGCTCGCCAGCAGCGCACCCACCGGCGTGTTGAACCGTCTGCTGTCCCGGGCCATCCAGCGCGGCAGGTACGCGTCCGCGGCGAGCGCCCGCGGGACCCGGGTGCTCGTCAGCAGGATCGCCATGAACAGCCCCACCAGGGAGAGCGCCGATCCCAGGGAGATCAGCACCTTCAGCCAGATTCCGCCCAGGGCGTCGCCGACCACGATGAAGTCGCCCTGGGCCCAGTCGGCGGGCGAGCCCCGGTGCAGCCCGCTGCCGATGGCGGCGATGGTGGGCAGCAGGTAGGCGGTGATGATCAGCGGAACCGAGATGACCAGGGCCCGGGTGTAGGTCCGGTGCGCGTCGGCGACCTCGCCCAGCACGGTGCTCGGGCCGTCGAAGCCGAGGTACAGCCACACGATCACGCTGAGCGCGCCGGCCACCGACGAGTGGGCGCTCTGCCCCGGCACCATGAAGGGCGAGAGCACGTTGATCCCGTTGCCGACCGCATGCCAGATGCCCAGGACCGCCAGCACCGCGAACGGTGCGAGGATCAGAAGCATCATCCCGACCGAGTACTCGCTCACCGCCTTGGAGCCGCGGTAGTTCAGGTACGCCATCGGGACGATGAGGGCGACGGTGACGATCCAGTGCAGGTCCACGACGAAACCGCCGTGGAACAGGTCCACGATCACCAGCCCCTTCCCGCGGGCGATGTCCGGGACCCAGGTGGCCAGGTAGTCGACCAGTAGGATCGGGTAGAGGGTGAGGTTCAGCACCGACCCGATCGAATTCCAGGCGCCGAACACGAATGCCGCACCTCTGCCGAGCGCGATCTTCGCCCAGTAGTAGTAGCCGCCGTTGACCGGTATCGCGGCACTCAACTCCGCTGCCACCAGCGCGTTCGGTACGCCGAAGACCACCGGCACCAGGACGATCATCAGCAGGGTCATGCCCGGACCGGCGCTGGAGAGTGAGGCTTCGAGCCCGAAGGGGCCTCCGGACACTGTGAAGAAGAAGATTCCGACCAGGGGCAGCACGCCGAGCGTGCGTCTGCCCGCCCCGGGCGCCGGCCGTGTGTTTTCCGATGGGATCAGTTCGGTCATCCTGGGCTCCACTCTCCGTTCGCGCCTGGTCGGCACAACGTACGGGGGCGTCACCGGGGCCGCCCTGTCGTGCGCATCAAAGCCGCGGCCCGTCGGTTGTCGCTGCCACCAACGCCGGGCTGACCCACCCGGAACACGACGAAGCTCCGGGCAACGAGGTCACCCGGAGCTTCTGACATGACTGAGGTTCGGGGCCGGGTCAGGCCGCGTGCAGCGGCTTGAATCTCGCCTCGGATGTCCACCGTGATATCCGAGGCGATGGCCATGACGGCAACTGACGCTCGCGTTGGGCCACCGTGGTTCGGCCGACCCTGGTGGGTTCACCGACGATCTTGGGGCCAACAAGGCTTTCTTTGTGACACCTATCGTGCTTTGGCTCACCCAGAACTGTGACTGAGTATTTGAGTTGGCGGCTTGAGGCGGAACTGGACGCTGTCGAAGCCCGGTACCCCGGGAGGGCCACCATCGCTGAGACGCTCGCCGACGGCGGGATCTCGTGGGCCTACCTCGGTCTGAGCGAAGAGGACGGCGTCCTCGCCGAGGAGATCCGCCGAGGGTTTGGAAAGTAGGAACCCTGCTCGACAACGGTGTGACCGCGCTTCGGCTCGCCAGGTGTCCCACGCTCGGGCGCTCAGTCCGCCGACTCGCACGCTCATCCGCCATGTGAAGTGCTCAGTCACAAGAAGGCGGTTCGGGCCCTTGCTGCTGGGAGATCTACAGGTCGAACTCGAGGTGCTCGATGTCCGTGAAGCGGACCTCTTCCAGGCTGCCGGCGCGGCGGCCGCCGTCCTGGAAGTAGACGTCCTTGAGGGCTTCGGCCGCGATCTCCTGGAGCCGGGCGTCGCTGGCGCCCTGCTCTTGGGCGTCGAAGAGGCGGGCGGCGTAGACGGGCGGCAGGGCGACGGTCAGGTGTCGGATGCGGTCCTGGTCCGTGGACCCGATCGGCGCGGTGTAGCCCATGCGGGCGCGGGTGTCGATGACGATGCCGCCGGTGGTCGCCGCCTTGGCCTTAGCCTTGGCCCGGATCTGCGGCTGCCAGCGCCTCTTCACCTCGCGCTCCAGGCGGGCGGCGAGATTGGTGCGCGGCTTCTTGGCTGTGCCCGCCACGTATCGCTCCACCTGCCGCTGGGACATGCTGAGCAGTTCGGCGACCGCCTTCGTGCCGCCCAACTGCTTGACCATGTACCGCATCTGCGGGCCCGCGGCCTTGGGCGCCGGCCGGGTGAACGCCTTCTGGACTGCCTTGTCCAGGCCGTCCCCGAACTCCTTGGCCATCGCCTGCTCTCTCCCCTACTCGCCGTTGTCGACGTCGGTGACGGTGCCGTCCTTGATGTACCGGGCCAAGTTGAGCTCCGGGGCGTGGAACCGATCGCGGACTTCCTCGCCCCACAGGACGGACTGGGTGCCCTCGTGCTTGACCAGGCCGGGGTTGATGCCGAGTTTGAAGCCGCCGGGCAGCGACTTGCCGTCCCGGTAGGGCAGGAAGTCCAGCGGCGAGGGCCCGCTGGCCGCGTAGACGACGCAGTCGGACAGGATCGCGACCGGGTACTGCCCGGTAAACGCGGCGTGCTTGATGATCTTGCGGTGGAGGTTGATCCGGGTGCGGGAGATGACCGCCGCGCGGATGTCCGGCCGCCATGTTGGGCGGGACAGGGCGCGCCATGGCTCGCCGGGCCGCCATCCCTCGCCTCTCGGGCGTTCACGCAGTTTTCCGAGGCCGCCCTTCACTGTGGCCTTGACCGCTGAGACGACGATCGCGAGCTCCGGGTCACGGTCCTTGTAGCCGTCCATCGCCGCCAGGAAGTCGGCCGGCGATAGGTCGGCGTCGACGCCGAGGTCGGCCATCGTGGCGAGGTAGGCGTCGCGCAGCCGGTTGTACCAGCCGTCCAGGTAGCGGCCGTTCTCACGGCGCACCCACGCCTCGGTCGGCTGCACCTCGTAGCCCAGCTCCTGGGCGTAGGCGACAGTCGGCGTCGCGTACCAGGCCGGGCCCTCAGGTCGTTCGCCCTGCGGAGTGAACGGGGAGGGCAGCAGGCTGCCGTCCAGCTCCACCCACTCCTTGCCGGCCTTCACCTTTGACAGGTCGACGTGGCTGAGGTCCACCAGCCAACTGCCGGGCAGTTTCGGGTCGAAGACCGGGTTCGTGACGTGCGTCGGGGCTCCCAGGCCGACGGGGAGCCCGTTGGCGCCCGCCGCGAAGGCCATGTTCACGTCGACGCCGACCAGGTGGCGCAGGGTGCACTCGGCATCGGTCATCGGCCGCGCCCAGTCGTACGCCTCCTCGAACAGCTTCTCGCCGGGGCCGCGCATGTGGAAGCGCGGCAGGTCCTTGAGCAGCGGGTGGCCATCGGGGGCCTCGCACGGTGCGCAGTCCACCGGGTCTTTGCCGAGGGAGCCGGGGTTGTACTGCGAGTGCCGCTTGCCGTCGGCGTCCGGCTCGGAGGCCCGGGTCGCCGGATGCAGCGCGGTCATCAGCTCCAGGCCGGTCACGGCGGTTGAGCCGCGCGGCGTCATCACCCGGGATGCGTACACGCCCAGGAGCCGCGCGAGCTCCGCCGGCGGAAGCTGGGCGGCATGGGCCCAGTGCCGGGTGTCGAGCGCATCCTACGACGGGATGCACAGCTGCACGCAGGCCCGCTCCGAACCCTGAGCGGGGCGGTAGATCCGCGCCCACGGCCCGAAGCCGCGCTTGGTCAACTTCCATTCTTGACGGGCCAGTTGCTTGGCGACCTTGTGCCCCTCGGGCAGGCGCCCGGCCAGGCGCTCCTCATCGGCAAGTCGGGCCGGCAGCCCGTAGCGCTCGAGCGCAGCTTCGGTGAGCACGATCAGCGGGTCGGCGTCCTTACCCGGCCCGGCGAGCTTCGGCTGACCGAGCCTCGCCTCCTTCAGCGTCCACTCGACCAAGGCCGCAAGGGACTTCGCGGGCACGTCCAGGACCAGGCCGCCGACGCAGTACGCCAGCACCTGGCCGTCCTCGACATCTACGACCGCGAGCGGACCGTTCTCGAACCGCGGATCGACGCCCGCCGGGGTGCCGGCCGCAGCGGCCTTCCTCGCGCCCGGGCGGCGCGACGGCGACGACGGCCTGGCGGTGCGCGCCGGACGCGAGGAGGCCACCGCAGCAGCAGTGACGAGAGCCGGGGCGGCCGGGGTGGTCTCGGACGCAGTCAGGGCCTCAGCCGCGGGTGCCGGGCCTGCTGGTGGCGGGGCCGGCTCGTCCACCGTGGCAACAGGGCTCTCGAGCCGTGGCGCGGGATAGCGGTGGCGAGGCCCTCGAGCAGCCTGCGGTAGGCCTGAAGGCGCTCCCCCTTCGGCTCGGCACGGCCCGCCTCCCAGGCCTGAATGCTCGGCACGCGGACCCCGAGTGCCTGGGCAACAGCAGCCTCGGTCAGCCCAGCGGCCTCGCGCAACCGAACCCGTTCGGCGGGCGCGGGCAGCACGGTGCCGTCATCGACGGCAGCAAGCAGCGAGTCGACGGCGGCGAGGAGTTCAGCGGGCTGATCCGTCATCTGTATGTCCTCTTCTCCTACCTGACACCCTGACGGATCTCTTCGAGCCGGGTCATCAGCCGCTGATAGCGCTGCGAGGCGGCCTGCGAGGAGTTCAGGCCCTGGTGCCCGGCGATCTCCCGCCATTCCATGCCCCGACGCCTGGCCTCGATGACCACCTGAGTCTCCAGCCGGTCCAGCGACAGACGCATGTCCTCGAACAGACCGAGCGCCGCAGCAATGTCCCCTGGCGCCACATCCGGTTGCTGTCCGTCGCTTTGCTGATGGTCGGCGGCAGCCGCCAGCAGCCGCCCCAGGCAGGCGGCGTCCTGCTCCAACTGGCGCGCCGGGGCCCCATGAGTGGTGGAGTCCTCCGTGAAGGCGGACAGCCGCCGACGGGCCTTGTCCTGAGCGTCACGTGCCATACGGTCACCCTACCGCAGCTATGCAACGAAACAACAGATTGTTGTTTCATTGTTGACGTGCGGCAGGGAGCCTCTCAACGACGCCCAAATCCCTCGCGTATGCCGGGGTTGAACCTCAGGCCCTCGATGTCCGCGCGCTCCTCAGCCGTAACGCCCACTCTTACTGCCCCATAGCGGCTGGGAACGGCCACTCGACCGGCCAGGGCGAGCCCCGAGGCGGCAATCACGTCTGCGATACCAAGAGCTTCCGGCACAGTCTGCGCGCATGGGCCGAGGACGCGCTCGCCGGCCTACTCGACTACACCGGCGCGGCCGCCTGGCCGGACCTCGCCGACACTCCGGATCATGCTGATCTGGCCACTGCGCAGGTGCTTCGGAGAGAGGTTTCTAGCATCGGCCCTCGTGTTCGCTGCCTGACTATTCGATGGCGACTCCGCAGGCGCGAGCGAGGCCGTCGAGGCCATCCGCCCAGCCCTGGCCCAGGGCCCGAAGTTTCCACACGGGGTTGCCGTCGACACTGTGCCGATAGAGCTCGGTGATGACCATGGCCCGGATGGAAGGGTCGGCGGGAGGCGTGAATGTCCAGGCGCTGCTGTTCACGCAGTCCAGGTCCAACCTTGCGTGAGTGAGGGAGCCGCAGGTCAGTCCGGTGTCGACATCCATGTTGATGGCGACGGCGACCCGGTGCACCCGGTCGGGCAGGGCGGAAAGGTGGACGGTGGCGCGTTCCACTGTGCGTGGTCCCTCCTGTTGTTTTCCGAGGAGGCGCGCGCCTCCGTCGGCGGCGGAGGGTTGGTTGTAGAAGACGAAGTCTTCGTCACCGCAGACACGGCCGTCGGTTCCGAGCAAGAACAGGGTGAGGTCTGCGTCTGCGCCGGCGAAGGTGAAGGAGACGCGAAGTCCCTGCCAGGCTTCCTCGGGTAGGACGATGGTCTGGCCCGGGATGAGTGCCGCAGACGTGGGCGGAGGGGCAATGGGTGCGGGGTGTGGCGGTGAGAGGGTCTGTTGCTTCCACTCGGCGAACGCTCTGATCCGGTACGGATCGCCCAGCGCGGCTCCGGGGTCGGGAGGCGGGTTGGCACCAAGGGCGATGTCCAGGTCGGCGAGGGAGGGTTCGCCGGAGGCGGAGTCGTCTTGGGCGCCGTCCAGCAGAGCTTGCAGACCGCCTACGCGGGTGGTGTCCAGCGGCTTGAGCGTGCTGGACAGATTGCCGGAGGCGGTGGTGGTGACGGAACAGGCGGTGTCCTGCCCGATGTCCAGGAACCGCAGGGCGTCCTCAGGTTCCCGCCAGGGTGTGGACTCGATCGCGCGCCGTGTCCAGCGGCCATAGGCGACGAAGCCGAGTCGCTGGGTGTCGGGAAGGCGAGTCATGACGGCCAGGTCGATGGCTTCGATGCCGGGTGCGGTTGCGAAGCCCTCCTTGAGAGTGGCGACGATGTTGGAGCCCATGGCTGTCAACCACCACAGAGTTCGGTCGCGTTTGGTGAGGTTCTTCAGGGTGGGGCGGCCGCTGGGGGTCAGGCCCGCGGTCTGGGTGGGCAGCGTGTCGAGATCCTGTTGCCGCATAACGACGGACAGGACCGAGCCGTCCACGCCGACTGCGCAGCCGGCGGCCGGGTTGTCGGAGAATGCGGTGTTCACTGCCTCGCAGACGGTGGCCTCGTCGTTGGCGAGCAGCGCGTGCCACCACTGTCCGGCCTCGGTGACCATCTGTTCACGAACGGCGTGCAGACGTGCTGTCTCTGCTGCCAGGTATGCGGGCGCGTCCTGTTGTGCGCGCTGTTTGGCGCCGGCTCGCTCGGCTCGTGCGAGTCGGCCCACTCCTTGCAGGTGAAAGCTTTGAGCTTCGGCGAGTGCCCATGGCAGGCCAAGTTGCGGAGCTGCTGGAAGTAGGGGCGGTTGCGCAGCAGTGAAGGTCTGCAGGTGGACGCTGGTCATCTGCCGCTTGAGTTCTTGCAGTTGAGCGATGGCGGCGTCGCGTTCCGCCTCCTGCTGTGCTCGTTCCGCTTGACGGCGCGCTCGCTCAAGCTGGCTGGCCGAAGGGGCGACCGACCGAGTCTGCGTGGTACGACGTGTGCTGGTACGACGGCGACTGCCGCTGAGGGAACTCGACGCGTAGAAGGGGCCGAGTCCCGTCGACACCCGCGCGCCGCCGCTGCCCACACTGAGCCGCGCCGCACGTGGACCGACGGACGTTCGCACACCGCGTGTCGAGACGCGCACACTCAGCCCAGGCACACCGACACGGAACCCGAATCCCATGGCCCACCCCTTTCCCGGAAGGACAGTGTGGCACTAGCAAAGACCTCGGGAGTGCGTGCGAGGCTCATCCGCCCCTGGAAAGTTCGTCATCCAGGTGGGGAGTAGAAACTGCAGTCATCTCAGGGGGCCTGGCTGCGGCGTTGAGTCGTCGGCCTACCCACCGACTGGGCAGCCTCATCACCTCTGATGAGGCGTATCCCATCTCCGGCGTTACTTGGCACCAGCTTGCTCCATGAAGCAGCGTCGTGGCGAACTCGACGTGCTGCACCCCCATTTCGCGCAGCTGGTGCGCAGAGCTCACCGCCGCCAAGGAGCGCGCCGCCCGCGCACTGCGCTCCGGCATCGAAACCCTGGCGGTCCAGCGGCAGACTGTCTTCGGGGCTCGCTCTGTCAGCCGGCGCTGCGTCCAGGGTGGTGGCCAGCAGACGGTCGAATCCCTGGCTGACGGGCGCGTACGCGCCGACCCGGCCACGCCGGTAGACCTCGGCGAGCAGCAGCGTTCGTTCGGTGGTCGCGGCGTCCAGGGTGGCCTGGGCCACGGCTCAGAATCCCCCGGCCGCGATGATCCGAGGGGTCAGCCGAAGTGGACCGCAACTGCTCTGCGGGCGCTGCGCGTTGGGTTCTGTCTATCCGGTTGGGTTCTGTCTATCCGGTTGGGTCCGCCGGCGCTCACTGCAGGACCTGAGCGGTGCGGGCCGATGCGAGCCAGCTGGGGAACTCTTGGAGGAGCCGGTCGTAGAGGAGATCGTCGCCTACGGTGCGCGGATCACGGCCTGCAGGGAAGTAGCCTGCGTTGTCGACGATGCGGTGTCGGGGCACGGCCAGGTCGTCGAGACGGCGAAGAAAAGTGAACTCGTTGTCGTCGGGGTCGCCGAACCCGATGAACTGCCAGAACAGCGGCAGGCGGGCCGCTTTGCACAGGTACCGTTCGGCGGCGAACTTGCTGGTGGGCCCGCCGTCGGTCTGGAAGATCACCAGGGCCGGGGCCTGACTGCCGGAAGCCAGGTAGTGGTCGATGACAGCGTCCATGGCCCAGTGGTAGTTCGTTCGGCCCATGTGACCGAGGTTCTCGTGCAGCTTGTTGATACGGCCACGATGGCCTCCGAGCGTGAGGTCGGTGGATCCGTCGACATCGGTGGAGAAGAACACCACCGGCACCGTGCCGTCGTCATCGAGGTGAGCGGACAAGGAGAGGACCTGCTCACCGAAATGCTGCATGGTGCCGTCCTTGTAATAGGGCCGCATCGACCCCGAGCGGTCCAGCACGAGATACACGGCAGCACGCACCCCCTCGAGACCGTGCGCGCGCACGCGGGACCCCGCCGCCTTGTAAAGGCTCAACAAATCCGGGGCCTGCGCCTGCATCTTGGACAGACTGATCGCCGGGACCTCGTTTTGAACCCTGTCCATGGTCCCCGCTCCTGTATCGCGTACCACTGTCATCCTCTCGGTCCAGGCGCTATCACGAGGGTGAGTTCTCCAACACTGGCCCCCGATCGGTGCGCCTCGGTGTAACGGCCCGAGGGGGCCGTCGGCGGTGGCGAACGTCCGCGTCGTCTTCCCGGTCGGTCCGGCGCCCCCGGCGGCCACTCGCAGGCGCTGCCGCTGCCGGTCCGAGCTTCTTCGCTGTCATTCGGCTGCTGCCGTCAGGTGGGCGAAAGTCGATCCGGTGCGGTCTTTGCGGACGTGGAGACGGTGGGTGATACGGCGGCGCAGTTCAGGGACGTGGCTGATGACCCCCACAGTGCGGTCGTGGGCGCGCAGGGAGTCCAAGACGTCGAGGACCTGGTGGAGAGTGTCTTCGTCCAGGGTGCCAAAGCCTTCGTCGATGAAGAGGGTGTCCAGGGCGCGGCCGCCGGATTCTGCGGTGACGATGTCGGCCAGGCCCAGGGCGAGGGCCAGGGAAGCGAAGAAGGATTCGCCGCCGGAGAGGGTGTCGGTGTCGCGTTCCTGGCCGGTCCAGGCGTCGAGGATCTTCAGGCCCAGGCCGGAGCGGGCTCCTCGGGCGGCCCTGGCGTCGGAGTGGGCGAGGGTGTAGCGGTGGTCGGACATGTGGAGCAGGCGGGTGTTGGCGGCGGCCACGACATCTTCGAGGCGGGCGGCCAGGACGTAGGCCTCCAGCTGCATGCGCAGTTGGTTGCTGGGTGAGGTGCCGTTGAGCAAGCTGTGGAGGTGGTCGACGGTGCGGTAGGCGTGCTCGAGGGGTTGTAGGCGCCGGATGTGGGTGTCGAGTTGCGTGTCCAGGTCGGCGAGGGCGCGGGTGCGGTCGGCGGCTTGTCCGGCCAGGGCTGCGGCGCGGGTGTGGCGGGAGGTGGCGGCGTCGAGTTGCGCGGAGGCTTCCTCGATGTCGGCAGGCGGCTGGGCTGCTGCTGCTTGGAGGTCGGGCTCTTCGAGGCGGACGGTCAGGACGGCGCGCTCCTGCTGCCACCGGGTGATCTCGTCCTCGAGGGCGTGGAGTTCGTCGTCGGGCAGCAGGGCTTGTGCGGCTGCGTCGAGGGAGGCGAAGCCGGCTGCGTGGGCGGCTTCGGTCGCTCGGTCGTGGGCTTGGTGGTGGTCTTTACCGGTGCGGGTGGTGGCCGTGGCGCCGGCAGCGGCGGTCTCGAGGGCGTCGGCGGCCTGGGTGAGCTGGGTGATGCGGTCGGTGAGGGTGGGGGCGTCGGCGCGGGCCGTGGCCAGCCGCTGGTCGAGGTCGTGGCGCTGGGTGTCGAGGCTGTCGTAGGCGGTGTTGGCGGCAGCCAGCCGAGTGGCGGCGTCGGTGCGGGCGCGGTCTCTTTGGGTGGACTCGCGTTCCAGGGCCTGGAGTTGTTCGTCGGCCACTCTGGTGTCGGCCGCGCGGGCGAGGGCGTCGTTGAGACGGTTCTTCAGATCCTCGTGGTCAGCTGCCAGGTCGGCCACGGGCGTGTCCCCGCCGGCCTGGCCGCGGGCGGTGGCTGCTTTTTCAGCGAGCTGGCGCAGCGTCGCCGTGATGGTCTTTTGGTGTTCCTGGGCGCGGGTGTAGTGGTCTTCGGCAGCCTGTTCGTCGGCGGCCGTGGGCTGGTCGGAGTGGGGGGCTGCGGGGGCGGGATGGGTGGGTGAGCCGCAGACCGGGCAGGGTTCGCCGTCGGTGAGCTGGCCGGCGAGTTCGGCGGCCATGCCGTCGGTGCGGCGGCGCCGGATGTCGAGGAAGGTCCGGCCGGCTTCGTCGGTGTCCGATCGTGCCTTGTCCAGGGTCGCTTCGGTACGGCGGACCTCCATCTCGCAGGAGTCACGGTGGCTGGCCGCCTGAAGTCGGGCCGTGAGCGCGTTGAGGTCGGTGGAGAGTCCGCGCGCCTCCTCCTGCGCGATGCGGGCTGTCTCCAGGCGGGTGAGGAGATCGCTGCGACGTGCGGGGGCGTCCTGCAGCCAGGCTTCGGCGTCGTTCAGGTCGTCCTGGAGTTGCCGGCGTTCTGTGTCCAGCTTCTGCAGATCGGCTACCTGCTGCTGGAAGGTGGTCTCATCGGGCAGCAGCGCGCGCAGCGCTCCGATGTCCGCGCGCAGGCGCTGCCCGGTGTCGGTGAGCTGCTGGGCGTCGAGGGCCCGGTATTCGGGGAGCAGGAGGGTGCGGGCTGCGTTCTCGTCGTCCTGGGCACGAATGTGCTGGGTTGCGGCGGTGGCTGCTGCGTGCAGCAGGGGGGCCAGCTTCTGTGCGGTCAGGGCGTGTTGGCGCCGTTGGGTCTGCTTGTTGTGCTGGTCGGCTTGTTCGTCGAGCAGGTCGAGCCCTTGGCGGGCTGTGCGCTGGGTGTCCTGGCGGTCGGCGAGTTCGCGTACGGCGCGTTCCTGGTCGCGGAAGGCGGTCAGTTCCCTGTGGGCGTTTTCGGCGGCGGCGGCTGTGGTGTGTTCGTGCTGGGCTGCCGCGGTGTGCAGGGCGGTGGCCCAGGTGCGGGCTGGTTCGGTCAGTGTGGTGGGGTTGTCGGCCTGCGGGGCGCCCTGGGCGGGGTCGAGGCTGTCGCCGGCGGCCTGCTGGATGCGTTCGGCCAGCCGTAGGACGTCGGCGCGGGCCTCGTCGCGGGTCTTGGCGACGGTCGTTTTGCGGCTGGCCAGCCACTCCTCGATGGAGGCGAAGCGGCCGGTGCCGAACAGCCTGCCGAGCAGGTCCTTGCGGTCCAAGGCGTCGGCGCGCAGGAACTTCGTGAACTCGTTCTGGGGCAGCAGGACGACCTGGCAGAACTGCTGGCGGCTCATGCCCAGCAGGAGTTCGATCTCGTCTGCGGCTTCCTGGTGGGACTTGCTGACCGGCTCCCAGCGGCCCGGCGTCCCGGTTTCCTGGGCCCATTCGCTCAGGTGTGTCTCGGCCTTCTGCAGGGTGGTGCCTTCCCCGTACTTCTTGGGCCTGTGCTGGGCGGGGACGCGGCGGATGCGCAGGCGTTTGCCGGCGAGGGTGGCCTCCAAGGTCACCTCGGTCAGCAGGTCGGCTGGGGCGTGGTCGCTGCGTAGCCGCTGGTTGCGGTCGCCGGGCGGCTTGCCGTAGAGGGCGAAGCAGATCGCGGCGAACACGGTGCTCTTCCCGGCGCCGGTGTCGCCGTGCAGGAGGAAGAGTCCGTCGACGGACAGGGAGTCGAAGTCGACGGTGTGCCGGTCGGCGAACGGGCCGAAGGCCTGCAGGTGCAGGGTGTGCAGGCGCATGTCAGACCGTTTCCTTCTCCTGGACATGGGCGCGGGCGCGCAGGTCGTCGACGGCTTCCTGCAGCAGGCCCGCTTCTTCCTCGGTGGGCTGGGTGCCGCGGACAGCGGTGACGAAGTCGTGGGTGATCTCGAGGTCGCCCCGGCCATGGAGGCGTTCACGGTAGGTGGGGGTGTCGGTGCTCTGCCCGGGGATGGCGGTGGGGATGTGCTCCAGGTGCAAGGTGTGGGGGAAGCGTTCCCGCAGGCGGGCCATGGGCTCATACGGGCGGGCCGTGTTGGTGAGGGTGACGTGCAGCCACGCCTCGGCCAGGCTGTCATGGGCGGGGTCGTCCAGCAGGTCCTCGAGGCGGCCCGTGAGCTGGGCCAGCGGCAGCCTGAGCTCCTGAGGCAGGTCGGTGCGGGTGATCGCGGGAACTGCGTGCTGGGGCAGGTCGATGAGGGTCAGGGACTTGATATGGCCGGTCTCGGAGAAGGAGTAGGCCAGCGGGGAGCCGCTGTAGTGGATGCGGCTGTTGACTTGCTGGGCGCCGTGCAGGTGCCCCAGCGCGACGTAGTCGATGCCGCCGAAGACACCGGCGCCGGCGTGGGCGACGCCGCCGACGCTGATGTCGCGTTCGCTGTCGCAGCCGGATGCGCCGGTGACGAAGGCGTGGGCGAGGACGACGGAGCGGGTGCCGGCAGGGCGGGCGGCGAGGTCGGCGCGGATGCGGTCCAGGGCGCAGGTCAGCACCGCCTGGTGGGAGGCCGTCTCGGCATCCAGCTGGTCGCGGGCCAGGGCGGGCTCGAGATAGGGCACGCCGTAGACGGCGATGGGGCCGTGAGCGTCCTCGAGTACGACAGGGACGGCAGCCTGCGCAAGGTCGGTGCGCAGGTGCACTCCGGCCTTGGACAACAGGCCGGAGCCGACGCCGAGGCGGTGCGCGGAGTCGTGATTCCCACTGATCATGATCGTGGGTATGCCGAGGTCGGCGAACTGCTCCAGTGCGTGACTGAACAGCCGCACCGCGTCCAGGCTCGGAATGGCCCGGTCGTAGACGTCGCCCGCTACCAACAGCGCATCGACGTGTTCGGATCGGGCTGTGGCGCAAATGTGGTCGATGACCTTGCGCTGAACATCGGTCAGATCTTCCCCGTGGAACCGGCGGCCCAGATGCCAGTCCGAGGTGTGCAGGAACCTCATGCGCACAGACCGTAACCCCAGGGACAACAAACACGGGCAGCTTTCCCGATAAACAGTCTTGTTTGGGGTGACATCGTGACAGGCGGGAGACAAGGCTGAGGTGAGTGACTGGCCGCCGGGCCGTGCCCTCTGCCGTGCCCGATCGAGCAGGAAGCAACTTCCCAATGCCGAAAGTCAAATGACCGCGGCGCGTTGCAGCGGCGGCTGGGAGCCCGACGTCGTTCAGGAGCACCGGCCTCTGGTGGGGCCTGCCTGCAGCCCGTGCCGAGCCCCGCCCCTCCCCCACCACCACCAGCCTATTGGCCGGCTCGGTTCGTCCGGGGCCCGAAGCCCGTCGGAGCTGCGGGCACACCGCATGAACGTTGACGGGTCGCACATGAAGGCCATGACCGCTGAGGAGCTCGCGGGCGCGGCAGGGACGACGAAGGCGCAGATCCTCGCGTACGAGAACGGGCACCGAGTGCCGGATCCGCCACGCATCAAGGCACTTGCGCGCGCCCTCCATATCCATCCGCGGCTCCTGATGAACCCCGAGAAGCGCGGCAACTGGGCGATAGCCGACGCGGCGCGGATGCGGGCTGCGCGCCGACGACGTCGTGCGCGAACTCGGCGTATCCCCGAAGGAGCGACGCTCCGCCGCGCAGCTGTCGACGCCGAGCACCTGCAAAAGCGCCTCCGGAAGGTCGGCCGGATCCTCGCAAAGGTCACCGTTGCGGCCGACGACGTCATCGACGCGGAGGTCGTAGAGGACGACGAAGCCCGTGGTTGAGCGGAAGGAGGCAAACTTGCCCCCTTCCGCTCAACCACGGGCCTCAGGAATTTTGCCCTGCGCTGACCTGCGGCTTCTCTCAGCGCAAAGGCGTCGAACGGCGTGGGGGCGGCACTTTCGGCAGCAGCTCCCACAGCGGCCGTGAGCCGGCCGCCCAGGAGGCAAGCATCGTGCGGTCGGCTAAGTGCATGCGCAGCTGCCGGGCCAGTTCAGGGCACTTCGTCGAGAAGCGTCCGTTCGTGACGACCAACACCACGTCCGCGCCATATAGCTGGCGAGCGGTCCCGTTGACCCGCTGAAGGTCTGGCGTGCCCACCGCCGAGCCCTGGGCGCCGTTCCTGCGGTGCTTGCACTGGATGACCCACTTGCGGCCCAGTGGGTCAGTGGCGAGCACATCCGCCCCGTTGTCGCCCGCGCCGCCGATCTGCTTCGCGTCCGTGCAGCCGTCCCGCCGCATCAAGTCTCGTATTGCGTACTCGAAGTCGCGGTGGTGCAGCCCGTCCAGCTGAGGCAGCCCGTAGCGCAGACCCTGCCACTGGGTGCGCGCCCACAGGGCGCGCTGCTGACGTTGGTACAGCGCACCCACACCCGCCAGTACGGCCACCACGGCGAGCAGGACGAAGACCCACCAGTGCGCCAACAACCAGTTGACCGCCGCGATGAAGATCGCCAGCCCGATGACCGCGCCCACGAGGAGAGCCACGAGCTGGTCCTGCTCGCGCTGTCGGCGCTTGCTTCGCCTACGCCTTCGCGCCGGCGGTCGCCGCGTCATCACTGACCACCCCGAGGTGAGAAGCGGATCGGGTACGTCACCGTCGGCTTCGGCAACGGCTTCTGATGCCAGCCCGGGAATCGCACCGGGTACACCGCCGTGGGGTTAGGGCGCGGCCGATGCTCCGACCCCGAGGCCTTCCCCGAGCCGTCCATGGCGTTACCCCCACCAACGACCACTACGGCCACGGTCGCGAGTATCGCCATCTCGCGTCGAGCACCGGACGCCCACCGCGAGTATCCCCGAACCGCCGTCCCGTCCTTCCGCACATACGGCCTCACCCAAGGCATGCAGCCTCCCCCTCCACCACGGCTCCCCGCCGAACTGCCCATGCTGACAGACACCACTGACAACGGGTCAGCAAACCCGCACCCACGGTGATCACGTAAGCGGAGATCAGGCCAGGTCAGTACACGCGGGGCTCCGCCCCACACCCGTGCGGCCGCCGATACAGGAACAGTTCGGGATACGGGAAAACGAGGAAGCCTCTCGGCTGTGGCCGCCTGAGCCGGCGTCGGGGAACATCAGTACAGCGGTTGGCGGTGAGATTGATCTTGGCCTGCGGAGGAAGGGGCTCGCACAGGGCCGACATCAGGGACGGTTGCCGACGTTACCCCCGGGCTTCAGTGTCAGCCGAGGTACGACGAGCCTGGACGCTGTTCACCCTGCGCCCGGTCCATCGACTCTTCCTTGCTCAGCGGCCGGTACAGGTAGGCGGCGGCGACCGCTGCCGATAGGGCGCCGATCCAGATCACGGCGGCGGGAAGGTCTTCGCGCAGAGTCCCGGAACCCTCGCTGAAGACCACGAAGAGCAGCCACACCACGATCTGCACGACGCCGAACACCGCCGCCGCGATGATGTCGCTGCGCTTCTTCGTCTTCAATGCCCGCCAGACGAACGGCAGCTCCAGGATGAACCCGGCGAGCGCGACCGGAACGATTGCCCAGACGATCTGGGCCGTACGAGAGTTCAACCCCATGAGAGACCTCCTTGACTGTGGTGAAGGGTCACCCGGCGGCGTACCCGAGTGCCTTGTGAAGGATGCAGCCAATGGCCGCTTCAGGCGTCCGCTTCTTCGGAGTTGAGGAAATCCGAGTAGATCGTTGCGTTGTTCCAGGGCTTCTCGGCGACGTCGTAGCCGTGCTGCGCGCACAGCCGGTCCCACGGGTCCAGGAACGGCGCTCTGTCGCCCTCGACCGGATCGTCCAGGCGGGCCAGGAACCTGTCCTGACGGGCGGGGACGAGCGGCAGGTGCGTCATGGCCTCGTCGATGCGGTGGGCTACAGCTGTACTTCCGCGCCGCGTTCGCGGTCCGCCGAAGGACCCGCTCCACCACTGGCACGGAGATGCGCGGATGCCTCAGATCAGCAGAAGGTCGACGTCACCTCGAGCGATCACTCGTGTCGCGCATGAGGGTTCCTTCCAGCGCAGGCACCCCCCACTCGAGCAGACCACGGAATTTGCGGACCAGAGGAAGACCACCCGCCGATTCCGGCGGGAGCCAGCCAGTGCACTCGAATGCCCGATCTAAAGTGCTGGCAGCCCGCCCGCCAATACGCCCCCGGGGACTACCAGCGGTGAAGCGCGGCACTCACGCTGGGTCCGCTGAGCCTCGGTTGTCCTCAACGTGAACGACGTGAAGTTCGGTGCCGTCTCGGTGGCGCTTGGAACGTCCGAACAGCCCGACAGTGATCTCAGACTCGTCCATAGGCTCATCAGGGCCGACATAGGTAAGGACGTCGTTGTGATACCCAGTGACGACCCACCCCTCGGTATCCTTGAGGTCGATCACCCCAAAGTCCCCTGCCGAAGATCCGGCTTGCGCCGGGCCGAACTTCTTCACGATCTCGGTGGCCTGTTCAGCCAGCTCTCCCACCGGAGCTGTCAGCACGACACAGGTGCCATGCTCGAACAGCACCCACGACTTGCGAGGGTCGGTGAGAAGCCGCTGCCAGACGTTTATCAGAATCTCGATGTTCACGGCAGTCATCATGCAGCAGAGCACCGGGGCCGGCAGCGTGCGGAGGATTGCCTGTGCGGCACCGGCCTGTCCCCCGCCGCGCGATCGTCAGAAGCTTCCGAAGAAGCGGTGCCACCAGGTAGGTCGCTGAACATGCCAAGGCAGTTGGCTCGGACCGGCGTAATCGCACTCCAGTAGCTCCTCGGGCACGATCGCGTACCCGAGGCCGGCCAAAGTCCCGCAGACTTTTTCCAGATCCGCAGCGTCCAACTCGCCCTCTGCTTGTGCCTCCCCGGTTCCGAGGAAGGCGCCAGGATTGTCGGCGCAGACCAACGCCAGGGAGCCGAACTTGCTCACGCAGACGACGATCCGGGTTCCGCACACAGTCGCGTCGGCCGGCACGACGAGGCGTCCGTACTCGCTGGAGTCCTGGGTGTCCTGCTCATCCGTGCAGCGAGCTGCGAAGTCGCCTTCGAGTCGGGCCAGCAGACCACCGAAGCGGGCTGCGGTCTCGCCAAGGTCGTAGTGCTGCGGCCACTCCAGCCACTCAGGATCATCAAGCTCACCCAGCAACGCCAGCAGATCCGCTTCGCTCTCGGTCATACGCTCATCATGCTGATCCAGCCAGAGGTGGAGTGGCTCAGGGTGCCACCACGCTCCCACCCCGACATCACCCGAGTCGGACGCGGGGACCATCCCCGCAGGCGCGGGGCAACGACTCGCATGGCGCCAACGCCCGTATGACGCAGGACCATCTCCGCGGGCGCGGGTCGACGCCATCAGCCAGCCGTAGGTGTGCAGTTCCTTCCGACCAACCCCGCTGGCGCGGGGCGACTCCTGGAGCAGATACTCGGCCGGGATCAGCAGAAAACAGCTTCGCAGGCGCGTCAACTTGGTGAGATCCATCTCCTGGCTATTGGAGGAATTTGGGAGAATCCAGCTACGCCTGCCCTGCGATCAGCGCTGTGTGAAGCTTCCCTTGCAGCACCAACTCCTTGGGCAAGGTGAGACGAAACCGTTGCTCAACGACGCTGAGGGACTTGCTGTGTGCCAGGTCCCCGTCCGTCTCGGAGAAGATGCCGGCGGCCTCGAGATCACCGCGCACCAGATCCGGGCGGGGTCCGGTAATCTCCTGCGACCAGCTCATGCACATGTCGAAGCCGCACATGTACCGCCCGTCGCGGAAATAGGCAAAGACAGGTGGGGGGAGTTTCGGGTTCTCCTTCTCCCAGTACAGCTGGAACACGTCCGCCCCATCATTGGAGAGGCCGTCGATGTATCCGGGGCCCATCCGACCAGGCCAGTTGTCACCGTGCGCCACGGCAAAGGCTAGCCCGCCAGCGTCCCCGTACCGCACCGCGATGCTGTCTCCCACGCCCCGCTCCTGGTCCCGCCGCGTCAGGTGTGTCTCCGCCGACGCAGCGGTGTGCTCCCCCAGAGAAACAGGCTCATGGCCCCTGGCGAGGCGAGCAACGAGTTGCTCCGGCGAGAGACCGCGCGCGAGGGTGACGCAGTGGCCGAGCCAGGACAGGTCAGCGCGGGTGATCCAGGCGATGCCGTCCTCGTTCATCCTCTTCCTCCAATAGATGCTGGGGGCGGCGCGTGTGGCGACGCCCCCAGGTGCTACCGGGCTGCTACCTGATGTCGCACTTCACGACAGCCGCGGAGGCGTCGCAGTTCTCAAAGCCCGGGGTGGTCACAAAGTACAGATCCTCATCCAGCAGCCGCAGTTGCTTGGCGAAGGTTGGGAAGCGGCTCATCGATGTGGAGTTCACCCAACCCGACTGACTAAGGATCCTCCGACGGAGGCGTTCGCCACCCCTGGCAGTCCCGCTATCAAGATGGCGGCGGCACCAAGAGCGATGCGGGACAGGATCCCTCTTCGTCTTGCTGATCTGGACACGTTGTTGCGGTCCTCTCCCCTGCGCTTTCCGCGCGAGGCATGGTCGGCCATTGCGAACAGCGACGCATGCATGCGTCGTCGCAGACATTCCTATGCGGTCTAGACCGCTCGGCCCACCGAACCAACCGCGCCAATCGGGCAGTCAGGTCAATCGAGACGTGTCGATTCACATGGTTTGCACAGGGTCGTAGGCAACTCTATGAAGATTTCGGATCGCCAGTATGCGCGCCTCACGAAGATCATCAAATACCGCCCATATGCACTCAGTTGGCATCTATGAGCTCTTCTCACAGCCCTTCAAATCGTGATCGGCGAAGTGACGGGAACGAACTGGGCAGCGAAAAGGGCTTCGGCTTCATCGAGCATGACGGCGGAGGCCGGCGCTCGCCGGCAACGGCAGGCACCCCCACACGCGTTGACGAATCACAAGCAGCACGAGTGCAGACACCACCCCGCGGGCGCGAGGGCGACATGATCGCCGCGATCTCCTCGATGTTGAGGAACCGACCATCCCCACAGACGCGGGGCGACCTCCGCGGCGAGGACAGGCCCTTGATAAACCCCGGACCATCCCCGCAGGCGCGGAGGCGACGTGACGGCCCACCTGATGTTCGAGGTGTTCAGGGGACCATCCCCGCGGGCGCGGGGGCCACTTCAGCGGGACCGGGCGCAGGATGCGGGCAATGAGCGGGGACCGCGGAAGCCTGGCGCCGAGACTAGGCCGGAGCGGTGCGCGAGGCGCGACAGGAGAAGCCGTTCGAGCGAGTCCTTCTGGCGCCGCCCAGCGGCATCCCGGCGGAGAAGCGCGCTCGCCTCAAGAGCGGTCAGCCGTGAGGGGCGCCGGCTCTGCGAGCACGCCACCCGCTCCTGCCCACTGATCCGACCCCTCGCCGGTTTCGAATGTCAGTCCCTGCCCCGGTCACGCTGCTTTCGCGTCCTCACCGGCCAGGAACGGATGCAGCAGCGTGAGCAGGGCGCGCGGCCGGTGCAGCGGGATGATGTGGCCGCAGTCTTCGATGACGTGTCCGGTGAGATCGTCGGTGACCGGGCGGAGTTGGCGTTCCAGCGCGGCACCGACGGGCCGGGCGCCAAGCGCCATCGTTGGTACCGTCAGGCGGGCAGTGGCTACCGCCTGCTCGATCTGTACCGCGCTCTCGGGCAGGGCCCGGTAGTACGAGAACGCGCAGCTCAATGCCTGGCGGCCGGTGTATGCGCGGATGAAGGCGTCCCGGAGGGCGGGGCGCACCCCGTCGCCGAGTGTGCCGGCGCTCAGAAACCAGTCGACGTATGCGGCCTCGTGGCCCTCCAGCACGGTCTCGGCGAGGCCGGGCGCGGCGGAATGGAAGCCGAACCACCACGGCGGCCCGTCGGCGAGGAATTCCTCGGCGCCGGGCAGCCTGCCCAGAACGGACTCCATGACGGCTAGGCGCCGGACGAGACCGGGGCGGCGCAGGGCGAGGAGGAAGGCCGGCGCGGTGCCCGCGTCGATGCCCACCACCGCGGCCGAGGACACGCCGAGCGTGGTGAGAAGCGCCGCGGCGTCCTCGGCCAGGGTGCCTGCGTCGTATCCGGAGGCGGCCCGGCTGCTCGCGCCGAACCCGCGCAGGTCAGGCGCGATGACGCGGTAGCGGCCGGACAGATCGGCCATGACGTCCGTCCACAGCTCCCAGGTGTGCGGGAAGCCGTGCAGCAGCAGGACGGCCGGGCCCGATCCGGCGAGGGCGACATTCAGTTCGACACCGTTGGCGAGGACGCGTCGCAGCTCGGGCATGGAGGGGCTCCAGGTGTGTGGTGAATGATGGTGACTAGGTCACGTTAGGGAACTACCCTGGTCTCCCCAAGACGGCACTTTCCCTTCAGGTGGTGAGCCCCGGGTGACCACATCGACTCCCGGCGAACCCAGCCGGCGGCCCGGTGAGCGCGGTGATCTGCTGGATCCGCGGTGCCCGACCCGCCAGTTGCTCGACCGTATCGGCACCAAGTGGACGTCGATGGCGGTGAAGGTGCTGGCCGAGGAGGCTCCGGGCGAGCTCCGTTTCGCGGAACTTCGGCGCCGTATCCCGGGCATCTCACAGAAGATGCTGTCCGTCACCCTGCAGAGCCTGGTCCGCGATGGCCTGGTCGCGCGCCGCGTGGAACCCACTGTGCCGCCCGCCGTCCACTATCAGCTCACCCTGCTCGGCCTGTCCCTCGAAGGACCGCTCTCCGCCCTGCGCGCCTGGGCCGAGACGCACATGCCGGAGATCGACCGCAGCAATCAGCTCGCCGACGCGCCGCCCCCCAACTAGGGCGTGGATCGAATGTGCTGGTCACAGCCACTCGTTGATGGCCGCGACGAGGACGGTCGCCTCGTAGCGGACCGCTAACTTGTCATACCGCGTAGCTACTGACCGGTGTCTTCACGGATCCCGCCCCCTGACCTAGGACGAACGCCGGCCCCGCACGCAGGACGAGTTCGACACCCGCTTCGCCATCGTCACGGACCTCATCGGCACTCCCACCGAACTGTTGAAGTGTTCTCCCTCGTGAACGAGGGAGAACACTTCAAGGGTGAGGTACGTCGTCGCTGCCGAGCAGGATGCGGGCCCGGACCCGCATCGGCTCGTCGCCGCGGCGGGAGAGCAGGACCAGTTCGTCGACCCGGGCCGTCATGGGGCCGAGGAGGGCCTTTGCCTTGCGGGCGAGGAGGTGCGGGTCCGGGGTACGGCCGAGGGACAGGTGCGGGGTGAAGCCGTGCGAGTGCGATGCGCATAGCGGGAAGCGGAGTTCCAGCGACTCCCGCAGCCGCGCCCAGGGCTCGTGGTCGGCGGCGGCCGGGTCGAGCCAGACGGTGGCATCCTCGCGGTGTTCGAACCAGTGGACGCCCGCCAGGCGGGCGGTGAACGGCGGCGTCTCGGCGAGCGCCGCGGCGACCAGTGGCAGGGCCCGGGCGAACTCGGCCTCGGGGACGAACCCGAAGAGCACGTTGACGTGCGGTGGCCAGCGGCGGATCTGCCGGTCGTGTTCGCGGCGGATGTGCTGGATCGGCGGCCACAACTGTGCCGGCGGCAGCCAGGCGACGGCGGTGCGGTTCGTCGACGGGACGGCGAGGACGTCGCCGGGGGCTGGGGCCGGCACGGGACCGACCGGCTCGACGAGGGTCTCGTCGAGCCGATCGAGGGCGCAGGCGCGGTCCCAGACGACCTGGCCGTCCTCCTCGAAGAACACCACCCGGTGCCAGGGGATCTCTCCGCCCGGCACGAAGTCGTCGAGCAGGATCCGCTTCGGCGGGGCTCCGCGCTCGGCGATCCCCATCACGAACCGCTCGGGGTCGAAGCGCGGGTCCCAGAGCACCCGGTGGTAGATCTCGTCGCTGGTGTGCACGTCAGCACCTGCCCTCGTCTATCAGGGTGACGCGCGCCCGGTCGGCCCTGCAAATCCACGCCCGGCCCGCCCACCGCTGAGCGGCCGCCGGCCGGTGTCTGTGCCGGGAGTGCAGTGGTGGTTTGCCGGTGTCGTTGGCGGCGCAGGGGCGTTGTTCCCTGGGCGCAGACAGCAGTGACCGGCCGGGGGCCTCTCGCGTGACACAAAGGCCACGGAGGCCGGCCACCGGCCGGTGTCTGTGCGCGGAACTACCGGCGGGACGAGACCGTCGGGTCGGTGTCCGGCATGCGGGTGCCGCCCGTGTGCTCGCTCTGCTCCTTGAGCCGGCGGGCCTGGTCCATCAGGCGCTGACGCTCCTGCGGGTCAGTGGCGCGTTCCGCGGCCTGTTCGAGGTCCCGGGCCCGGGCACGGTTCTGCTGGGCACGACCGGACTCACCTGCAGCGCTCATGATCACTCCTTGGGTGATGGGGAAGAGCGGGCCATTTCAGAGAAACAGGCCCCGCCACTCCCTGCACATCGATCAATCACCCACTGTTATTCGCGCAGTTGGGAGGGGTGCTCGGAACGGCTTGCGTGCCGGACCCCGCTCACATGGCGGGGCGCTCTCCCCCAGTGGCCCCGGTCCTACGAGATGAGCGCGGTCTGCGCGGCCTCGATGCCGCCCTGAGGCCAGGCCAGCACGTCACGCACCCGGGCATAAATCTGGTCGACGAGGGTTTCCGAGGCGTAGCCGGGCACCCGGCTCGCGGCCGGCGCCTGGTCCGCCGCAGCCGACGCCAGGGCTGAGGCGGAGACCTCGGTGTCGGCGGGAGTCACGGTCGACTTCCCCGGCCGTGACACAGGCGAAGACCACGGCGGCGGCCGCGGTGGTGGCGGGCTCCGACTCGGGCCTCTCAAGCGCCTGTTGAACGTCCTCGGGCACCGCCGGAGCGCACGTTGCGGGCACGGAGGCAACCTCCAGGCGCGCCCAGGCGCCGGCAACGCTCATGCGGGGCACCCGCGAAACGATGGTGCACCTTCATCGGCATCGATGACGGTCTGTCCAAGAAGCCGTGACCAGCCACGGCAACGGTTCATTCGAACCACGAGGCGAGCACTGCCAAGGACGTGTGCCGCTTTTGACGGAGTGGAAAGGGGGCCGTAGGCCCGCGACCGGGCGAGGGCGGGGCCGCGGGCCCACGGCGTCAGGATTCCGATTGCCGGAAAACCAACAGATGCCCCCGGTCCGGGGATTGAGGGCACCACGGGGGCATCTGCCAGCCACTCCAACGGGAGCGCTCGGAGTTGACCCAGCCAATGTGCCCGCCCCCACCAGCGCACCCCGCATCTGACGCGGCGTGTCGCGCTGATACACCCCTTCTTGCTCACCCTTGACATGCTCCGCCTCCTGAAGGAGGGGGATTCCTACGGCTCGCGCCGTGGGGTTTTCTGCTTCGTCGCCGACTGCCCGCCCGGAGAACTCCGTTGAGGTCTTACACCAGCTCCACAGACTGTCACCGCCAGCCCGGCGGCCAGAAGATTGCGTGCCGCGTTCACGTCCCGGTCATGGGTCGTGCCGCACTCACACGTCCAGATGCGGACGTGGAGCGGCATCGTGCCCTGCACGCTGCCGCAGTGGGAGCACAGCTTGGACGAGGGAAAGAAGCGGTCGACCGCGATCACTTCCCGCCCGTACCAGGCGGCCTTGTACTCCAGCATGCTCCGCAAGTCCGACCACGCCGCATCCGAGATGGCGCGGGCCAGTTTCCGGTTCTTGACCATGTTGCGCACCGTCAGGTCCTCGATCACGAGCGTTTGGTTTTCACGAACGAGTCGAGTGGTCAGTTGGTGCAGGTGGTCGCGGCGACGGTCGGCGATGCGGGCGTGGATCTTGGCGACCTTGCGCCGGGCCCTGGCCCGGTTCGCACTGCCCTGCTCCTTCTTCGCCATGCGGCGCTGAGCCTGGGCGAGGGCGGCACGGTCCTTGCGTTCGTGCCGAGGGTTGGCGATCTTCTCCCCGGTGGACAGAGTCAGCAGGTGATCCAGACCGACGTCGATTCCCACTGCCGCATCAGCAGCGGCAAGTGGCGCGATGGCCGGGTCCTCGCACAGCAGGGAGACGAACCAGCGCCCCGCCGCATCCTGCGACACGGTCACCGTGGACGGGGACACGCCCTCGGGCAGCGGGCGCGACCACACGATGTCCAGCGGCCGGGCCATCTTCGCCAGAGTCAGCTCCCCGGCACGGAACCGGAAACCGCTGGTGGTGTACTCGGCAGATTTCCGCGACTTCTTCTTCGACTTGAAGCGCGGATACTTTGCCCGCTTGGCGAAGAAGTTGGTGAACGCCGTCTGCAAGTGCCGCAACGTCTGCTGCAACGGTACGGAGGAAACCTCGTTGAGGAACGCCAGTTCCCCTGTCTTCTTCCATGCGGTCAGCATGGCCGAGGTGGCGTTGTAGTTGACCCGCTCCTGCCGCGCCCACGCTTCGGTGCGGGCGGCAAGCGCGAGGTTGTAGACCTTGCGCACGCATCCGAACGTGCGCGACAGCTCGGCCGCCTGCGCATCGGTCGGATAGAAGCGGTACTTGAACGCCCGCTTCACACAAGTCGTGGCCACGCCCACAAACTAGTGCGACCGATGTGTGAGACCAAACCTGCGGGCCAGAGCACGGCCTTTCGCCCTGGGGGCGAATGACCCCACCTTGCCCTGCTCCGCAGGAGTCCGTTTCCTCCCCTGCCTGAAGGCAGGGGTATCCACGGAGGAACCCGATGAAGCCTTGTGCCGGACAAGCAGCGCCGCGGCAACAGCAACGGTCGGCGTGTCTTAAGGGTTCACAGCGTCCTGCCCGACCCTCTGCCGTACGTTTTCCACGGCTGCCCGGCCCCCGCCCAGTCTTCTCCGGGAGCCGGCAGCCACCAGACACTCCGGCAGGTACCCCACGGCCGCGACACCAGCCGTGCTGCGGCCCGCCGCGGGCACGGACACCCGCCCCGGCATGGCCTGACAGCATCCGCCGACACGGCGCCCTGCCGCTCGAGCCCGACACCGACCGTGCACCGCCCCGAAGCCGAGCGCATCCTGCACGCCCCTAGGGACAGGGCGCAGACCACGGGATGGCCTGCCGGCCGGCAGGTCGCCCCGCACCGCTCGATCGAGAACGGCGCGCAGACAGCCACATCGAAGAGGGCCAGGGCACGTGACCGCGCTCTGGCCCTCTTCGCTGTGGGGGCGGCCGCCCTTGTCCGCCGCCGGTCACTCGCCGCTGTAGAAGTGCCGGTGCTCGCCGCCGTGGCTGGCCTGCAGGGTGCAGCGCATGGCAGCGTCGGCCGCGCGTAGCGCACTCTTCGGGTAGGCGTCGGCCAGGCCCGGGAGGCGGGACGACGTCGGCAGTGGACTTCAGCCGGTGGCCACCGGCTCGTCCGCCGCATGTGGCCGTGGTACCAGCCCACCTGCCTGAACCGGCCTGGTCTTGGCTGCGGTGCAGAGCGGGCGCAGGAGGAACACCGCGGCGGCTAGCAGCAGCCCGTCGCGGACGGCCAGCGTGACGACAGCGGACCAAGTGCTGTTGATGACGCTCCAGTAGGTCCACGGGTAGAGGACTGAGGTGAAACCGCATGCCGCGAGGACCATGCGGGCCGGAATCTGCAGCCCTGATGTGCGCCAGCTGGTGCCGACGGCGGTGATTCCCACGGCCCAGATCATGAACTGAGGACTGAAGACCCGGCTGGTGAAGATGCAGAGCAACACAGCGGCGAGTCCCAGGAAGGAGGGCGTGGCGCCTGTGAAGAAGCTTGCCGGAAGGCGCAACCTCAGCCACACCAGCCCGGCCAGTCCCAGGACATTCAGTACCAGGAGTGCGTGTGCCACAAGGTCTACGTACGGTCCCGTGAACTGCATCGCGCCATAGGCCATCTCCGCCTGCCCCGACCAGCCGAAGTGGCGGGCCACATGGAAGGGCAGCGCGCCGAACGACTCGATCTGGAGACCACGATCTCGCTGCCCGGAGAGGAAGGACCACGCCCCTGGCAGTACGGTGCCGAGCGCCAGGCAGAGAACGGTCGCGGCTCCCAGGGCACGTTTCCACGCCTCACGCATGGCCCCTCCCGACCCGACCCCCAGCAGCACAAGCACCGGCCAGAGCTTCATGGTTGCTCCGACGCCGGCCAGGGCTCCCCCGACTCGGGCACGGGTGGGCAGCCAGAGCAGAGCGGCTACGCAGATGCCTGTGACCGTCATGTCCAAGCGTGCGTAAGGCATCGCCCCGAGCAACGGGATGCCGATCGTCCAGACCCAGGCGCCCATCATGCTGCGCCCTTCTTTACGGCCGGTGCGCACCAGCGCGGTGAACACGGCGGCGTCGACCAGGAAGGCGGCCAGGAGGAAAGCGTGCTTGTAGGTGAGCACTGGCAGCAGCGCGGGCACCAGGACTGCCAGAGACATGCCCGGGGGGTATTGCCAGGTCTCGTCACTTACCGGGAAGCTCCCGGACTGGAAGACGGACAGCCACTGCTGGTAGATGGCGAGTTCCCCGTCGTTCCCGTCCGTGGCCGGCAGGGAGACCAGGCCGAACACCAACATCATCAGCAGCAGTCTGCTGATCCCCCACTCGAAGAGCGGTCCCGCTTGTCGTCCCCGGTCCCGTTGGTGGCCGATCATGAGATTCCTTTCCTTCGTGCCGCGCATCGCATGCACGTGAAGGCCCCTAATTCCGGACGGATGGCGTCGGATGTTTCAGACCAAAGGATGATGAAAGAGCATGGGAACCCTAGGGGAGCCTCCGCTTCGGGGCATGGGCGCATGGCGCGGCTGCGGCACTTTTCGCCCGTTCAGCGGGCTTAGCACCGGATTGCCGGTACATGCGACGGATGGGGAAGGCCAGTTGGTCTTCCCCATCCGTCGCATGCGAGATGCAACTCTGCAAGGCGATCTCTGCGTCACCACGCCGCGCTGCGCCCGCAGCCCCAGCGCTGCGGTGGCGATGCGAGGCGCGGCGATCAGTGCCTGGAGCGGTGCGCCCAGGCCCATGGTGAGCGCGCCGATCGCGAGCGGGCCGAGGGCCGGGGCGAACGTCGCAAAGGTGCCTGTCGTGCCCCGCCGCAGCGAGGCCGCGAGCACGCACAGCGCCCCGGCTCCGGCGGAGCCGGCCCCCGCCCTCGCTCCGGGGCGCGCTGTCCCGTGGCGCTCTTCGCGTTCTCTTTCCGTGGGTTGTCCGGGGCTCGGCGTGGTGGTCGAAGGTGAAGTGCGGTTGTGCACCGGCCGGTTGGGCTGCGTGGGGTTTCTGGGATTTCGTGGGGTGTCTTGGCCGGGAGTCGTCCGCGTGAGCCCGTCAGGGACGGGTGTCAACGGGTGTCGGTGGTGAGGGCTCGACAGCGGCCCGGCGGCCCCGGTCGACGGGAACAATTGTGTGCTGTTCACGCTGCTCACCAAGGGCGTCCCGTTCCGCCGCGTCTCGGACATGATCCGGCAGCTGCGGACCGGCGAGGCGAGTGAGGGCGGCATGTCCTCGCTGCAGACGCTCGCACTGTCCCTGTCCAGCCGCATCGGAGTCGGCTCCATCGCGGGTGTGGCCACGGCCGTCGCCTCCGGCGGTCCCGGCGCCCTGCTGTGGATGGTGGTCGCCGCACTGCTCGGGGCCACGGCCGCGTACGGCGAGGCTGTCCTCGCGCAGGTCTACAAGCGCCGCGGCCACGGCGAGGACCTCGGCGGCATGCCGTACTACATCAAGTACGGACTCAAGGCCCCGTGGCTCGCCTCGGCCGTGGCCCTGACGACGATGGTCGCCTACGGCTTCATCCTGCCCGGTGTGCAGGCCAACAACGTTGCCTCCAGTGCCCGGTTGGCCTTCGGCGTGGACGGCTGGCAGGTGGGCCTCGCGCTGGCCGCCGTCCTCGGCCTGGTCGTCGTGGGCGGCACCCGCAGAATCTTGAAACCTCCCCCAGGTAGATCAGGGGGATTCCTAGCTCACGTCGCCTGATCCCCGGCGGGGATGCAGGTCTTACACGATCAGCACTAGCCGGGACGGAGACCAGCCCGGACGAGCATCACACGGGCTGAGTTTTTGTCCCGGGGTCGGGACACCCCGCATGTGGTGCACGTATACGTTCGTTCTGAGAGAGGCAGCGCGTGGTTGGTTCTCGCTCCGCAGTCTGCGCAGTCCATCGTGGTGTGCGCCGGGTGCACCAGGTGCACGGACCGGCCGTGCTTACGGCCCATCTCGGCCAGGGCTGTCTTGGTCGCGCCGATCGCCGCGTCAGCGGCCTTCTTGGCCATGGTGGACTTCGCGAGGAACTTCGGCCGGAAGTCCTCCACGGCCAGGCCGTCATGGTCGCGGACGACCTTCTTGGCCCACTTGCGGGCGGTGTCCTGACGCTGCCGGGCCACCTTCTTGTGCAGCTTCGCCGTCTGCCGCTTCGCCTCGCGGTAGCCCTTCGATCCGGCGCATCCACGCTTCGGCTTACGCCGGGACATCATCCGCTGATAGTGCGCCCAGCGCTGGGCGGCCCTCTTCCCGTGCTGCGGGTGAGGAAGGTCGTGGTCGTCGCTGGTGGTGGTCGCGGTCTCCTTCACACCCCAGTCGATCCCGATCACCCGGCCGGTTTTCGGCAGTGTCTCGGGCATGCTCGCCACGACGAAAGACGCGTACCAAGCTCCGGTGCTGTCGCGCAAGACGCGGACGCTGGAGGGTGGCTTGGAAAGGGCACGCGACCACACGACCGTCACGGCGATGCCGCCTGCCAGGTGCAGGCGGCCGTCCTTGAGCCGAAAACCCAGCCGGGTGTAGTTCAGCGACAAGTCGTCCTGGTGCTTCTTCTTGTACTTGGGCATCCCGGCCCGCTGCCGCACCGGCACAGCGGCCTTGATGTCCTTCAGCGCCTTCGCCCGCGACTTCGCGAAATCGCGTATCACCTGCTGCTGAGGAACGCTGGAGCCCTCGCGCAGCCAGCCCATGCAGGCACGCGCCTGGGTCAGCATCTTGTCCAGCCGGGCCGGACCGCACTTCTCGTTCTCGGCGTGCGCCCTCTTCGAGCGGGCGCAGCACTCATTCCACAACCACCGGCACCGCGCCCATTCCGCTTGGAGAGCGCCAGTAGCGGTGGACGACACGCGAAGACGGAAGGTGTAGCGGGCATGCCCGACACCTGCCTTCTCCTGCGCCGCGTTCGTCATGAACAGCAACCTATCCGGGAGGACTGACAGTTGAGAGCTCTGATCCAACGGGGGCTGCCTCACCACCACAGCGGGAGCACGCCGATCCGCCCAGCCGGCGAATCAGCTTCCCCTGCCCTGCTCCACAGGAGTCCGACTCCTCCCCGGCCTGAAGGCCGGGGCATCCTCGGAGTAATCCGGTGAAGGCCGCACGACGACGTACGAGTACGACGCGGCGACCTCTCGATGGTGACGAGGGGGCCGAAGACCTCCTCGCGGGTCTCCGCCGGTCCACGACCGCACGCCGAGACCTGCCGCGACGGTCACCCCCGCCGTACCGAAAGCCCACCACCGTCTGCTCATTCACCGGCACCCTACGCGCTGTGTCGAACCCGGGGTGGCTCAGCCCATCGCTCGCCCGGCATGCAGGCGGCCTGCGGCCAACTGGCGGCAACAGGTACCTGGCCGTCCGACGCCAAGCCCGACCTGCTCGAATACGCCCTGTTCAGCGCCCCGTGGACGTGAACCGGTGGCTTGCGGCCTAATTCGGCGGGCATCGGCGGGGTGTTGGCCATACGGTCGCCATGAGCGCTCCTGACAGGAACGGCGTTCCTTGCATGGCCCCGCGCTGCGTCGCACGGGCGCGGGGCTGTGCGGCGCTGGACACACCCCCAGGCGCCCACACCACTTCCCGTGCTGCTGCCTACCGGTGTGCCCGCCCGTTTCTGCCATGTTGTGGCTCCGGAACAGGAGACGAACTGGAAGTCGCAACTGGCGTCATAGCCGTCCGGGAGTGCCTCGACGGTCCGCGTCGGCGAAGTAGGCGGCTGACTCCGCCTCTGCCGCTCCTCCCATTCCACATCACTGCCCCAAGCCAGAGTGGGAACCAGCGAGCCCACTGCGGCAAGCCGTGCGTGAGAACCAACCAGACGCGGAACAACGCGCTGCCCACCAGATAGCCGCAGCGCTTTACGTTGGAGCCTGCGGCCTGCCGCATCGATTGCATGGCCATCCCGCAACGGTATGAGGCACCACCACAACGCGCCTGAGTACACGTACTCACAGCAAGCCAGTTCAGATGCCACCCGATCGTGCAGCAGACCCTTACGCGTGCCGTGATTCGTCGCTGAGGTCGCAGTCCCGGCACAAAAGGCCAGGACACGTACGCCGCTGCTTCCACCCCTCGGCGCATGCCATCGTCGGCGCACGGCCTGCTCGCTCCGGAACGGCCAGGTGCAACCTGCCAGGTCCACCCGCATCGGCCCCAGCCCTCAAAGGGACGCCGCCCTACACAGAGATTCAACCCTGAATGCAGGGTGCAACCATCACTCGATGGGAACATAAGCCCTCACCCATGCGTACTATCGCTACGCCGACACACCACCGCTCGCCGCGGGAATAAACAAACGGGCGGGCGCACCTACTTCGGTTGCACTCACGGTGGTGCGCTATTGCTGCCGAATTGAAGAGAGGCCAACACCATGACTGACAACCCCGTCACCATCACCAGCGTGACATCTCAGTACGCCACTCAGGTCGCACAGGACCTTGAGCTCAATTCCAAAGAGCAGGAACGTATCGGCGCGGAACTCTCCGCCCTGCAGGCGCAGTTGCGCATCCTGCAAGACGACCAAAACGTACTGCACAGCATCCAGAAGACGCTCGGCAGCCGACCGGCATCTGCGCCGAGCACCCCGGAGCCTGCGGCGTCCCTCCCGCAGCAGGCATCCGGCAAGAAGACCACCACCCGGCGTGCCCCGTCCAAGACTGCAGCCAAGGCCCCCAGCGCGAAGAAGACCACTTCCCAGGCCAAGAAGGACAAGACCCAGCACGCGGAGCCGAAGGCGGCTACGGCATCGGCGCAGCCCACGCTGATCGCGCTCATCCGCACCCACCTCGACCAGCAGAAAGAACCCCGTTCCGCGGCGGAGGTCACCTCGGCGCTGGCCAAGGCCCACCCTCAGCGCACCATCAAGTCGACCGTCGTGCGCACCACGCTCGAGAATCTTGTCGCCAAGAGCCAGGCTCACCGGGCGAAGCAGGGCGCCTCGGTCCTCTACACGTCAGTTGCCGTGCAGTCCGCGACGGAGAAGGCTACGGCTCCCGTGCCGCGCCAAACCGAGCAGGACAGCGGCAAGCGCGAGAAGGCCGGTGCGGTCAGTTCGTAGCCGTCGAGGACATCCGAAGAAATCTTTCGGCGAGCAGCCAAACGAAATATCCGGCCATGCGGCCGCGGCCTGTGTCGGTGCGCCAGCCCGGTGTGGGGGCGTTCAGCCGGGCGGCCACCGCGTCGCGTAGGTAGAGCTGGAGATCTTTAAGGGTGTGGGTTGCCTGGGGTTGGTGACGGATGTCGTGGGCTGCGCTATGCCGGAAGCGATGAGGTATCCCGTTGGCGGAGGGCTGACGGCTGAGGAGCGGGTTCGGCGTGAAGGGGTTGCGGCTGGTGCCGCTGTCGATCGGCGGCCGTCACACGGTCGCGGGGCCGGCGGTCTCCTCCCACATCTCGACAACGCGCCGCGCGGCTTCGGCGTAGGCCGCCGACGGGGAGGAGGGATCCTCCAGGACATCGCGCTCGCGGGTGCACTCCCACTCGACCTGAGCAGCCAGGTCGACCAGCTCCTTGGCTTTGTGCCCGGGGAACGGGTCGGCCGGCGTCGTCCTCATCGCCCGCTCCAGGTCCTGCCATCGGTCCGGCGCAATCTTGCGGACCGCCTCGACAAAGTCCATGGGAATCTTCCGCGGGACGCGCACGGCGGGCGTGTACAGCACCTCGCCGGTGTCGCCGCCGGTCACCGTGAACCGG
Organism: Streptomyces sp. NBC_00569; assembly: GCF_036345255.1. Lineage (NCBI taxonomy): Bacteria > Bacillati > Actinomycetota > Actinomycetes > Kitasatosporales > Streptomycetaceae > Streptomyces > Streptomyces sp. NBC_00569. The sequence continues at coordinate 104,235 of NZ_CP107783.1, forward strand.
CCGACCGGCCGCAGCAGCCGGGTGCTGCCGTCATAGCGGATCAAGGTCAGCTCGATCCCGTCGGCCCTGCCGGCTTCGACGTCAACGCCGCTGACCACGCCCTGATGCCGGATCGGGTGTTCGTCGCCTGTCCAGCCATCGTCAAGGACAACCCGGCGGCCGCGCAGCGCAGTCCAGTCGACTGCCACAGGGTCTTCGGGCTCGGTGCTGCTCATGCCTGCCCCAACGTCTGATCAGTCGGCAGGACACGAAGCGCGCCGTGCCCGACACCCGAATGCGGACACCTCCCGCCGCGGTTCCCGCCCGGCGGGACAGCGGCAGCAGAGCGGCACGTGCCGCGCCGGTCGTCGTCGAGCGCGTCCATGACCACTCCTCGGCGCCTGGCCGTCCATCCGCCCTCCGCTCCCCCAAGAACCAACACATCCCGGAACGTTGCACTTCTTCACCTTCAAAACCAAGACGCCGACCCGCACTCACGCCTTCATTTCCCAGAGCATGCGTAGAGCAGCTCTCAGAATTTGGGTCTGCTACAGGTTCGGGTGCCAGGTTCGGTCACCCAGCTTGGAGTGCCGGTGCGGTTGGTGTCGTGCCGCAGCGGTGATCCCGAAGTGCGAGGCACCGCTCAGGGCCGCCACCGAGCTCGCCCGGCGCCCACCGGGCTCTGCGGTTCAAGGCGAGGTCGAGGTATCACCCGAGCCGCGTATGAGGGTTGACTCGACGAGCGGATCCCCTGCACTCGAGCGGGCCACAGGAGTTGCGTTTTCCTCGTCCCGCCGGGCGTCCGGCTCCGCGTCTTGGGCGGTAACGGCGGCGCGACATGGCGCTCTCAGGACACTGGGCCGCTCCGCGTCGGTCCCCCGCTGCCCTGACCGCGAGGCTCCGGCGGCCTGGTGTGTGGCAAGAACGGCTGGCTTACCGCTTTCACCTGCGTCACTGCCGTCCACTAGGGTTCTTGATCGCATGCGCAGCAACTTTTATGCCAGCGGGCAGGCGTGAGGCACGGGGAGAGGTACGGGGATGGGTTATACGATTCCGGGCTGGCTGGACGAGATCCTGGACTTCATCGGGATCAATTTCCCGAACGTCGACGAGGACGACTACCGCGAGATGGCCACCGCCATGCGGGAGTTCGCGGAGAAGTTCGAGGGTCATGGCGGGGACGCGCACAAGGCGTTCTCCCGGATCCTGTCCTCTTCCGAGGGCTGGGCCGTCGACTCCATGGAGAAGCACTGGAACCAGATCAAGACCAGTCATCTGGAGAAACTCCCCGAGCTGGCCCGGCTGTTCGCGGACGCCTGTGACGTCCTCGCCGAGATCATCGAGTGGATGAAGCACAAGGCGGAGGCCGAACTCGCCATCATGGCAGGCGCGGTGGGCCTGTCCATCGGCCTCGCCTGGGTGACTGGCGGTCTGTCGGCGGTTCTTGGTGCGGCCGAGATCCAGGCGATGCGGCAGGTGGTCAAGCGGATCATCGACGAAGCGGTCGACCGGATCGTCGACGAGGTGATCGCGAAGCTCACCGAGCCGGTCAATGCGAAGCTGGAGGCGATGGTCGAGGACATGGTCCTGGACCTGGCCGACGGCGCGTTCCACATGCCGCCGGCCAACGGCGGCGCCGGTGGCGGGCACGGCGGCAAGGGCGCCATGCATCTCAACTCGGCCGACGGTGCGGGCACTGGTCCGGGCAAGGTCACCCGTATCGATCATGTCGAGTTCGAGGACGGCGCGGGCAAGGTTTCCCGGCACGGCAGCGACATGCATACGGCTGCCTCCGACCCGCTGGGCCGGGTCAAGGGCGCGTTCGGCCGCAGTAAGGGCCGCGACCCTTTCACGAAGGCCTTCGACAGCGTGCTGCACGGCGCGATCAAGGGCTCCGAGAAGGCCCTGAAGAAGATCAGCAAGCACATCACCGAGACCGTTCCGGAGCGGGTCAAGGGCGCCTCCCGCACCCACAAGGGCAAGGACCACGACGTCCGCACCAAGGTCGATGCCATCACGGGAGGCAAAAAGGACGGCGACGGCAAGGGCGGTGTACGCACCCGGGTCAACGACTTCGTCAAGCGTCTGCCCGACTCCACGAAGGACGCCTGGGACAGGGCCCGCGACAAGGCCATCGCCCTCGGGCAGCGCCGCTGCAAGACCGACCCGGTGGACGTCGCCAGCGGTGAGATGGTGCTGAACCAGACGGACCTGACGCTGCCGGGCGTCCTGCCCCTGGTGCTGGAGCGCACCCACATATCCGGCTACCACTACGGCCACGCCTTCGGGCCGAGCTGGGCCTCGACGCTGGACGAGCGGCTCGAGCTGTCCGGCAGCGGCGCGGTCTGGGCCCGGCCCGACGGCTCGCTCCTCGCCTACCCCCGGCTGCCGCGCGAGGAGGGCGAGGAGGTGCTGCCGCTGGAGGGCGAGCGGATCCCTCTCACGTACGCCGGACAGTCGGCCCTCGGCGACATCACCTACGTCACGGCCGACGTCCGCTCGGGCCTCACCCGGCGCTTCGTCGGCAACCCCTACTCCTCGGGCAGCCTGTACTGGCTGAGCGACATCGAGGACCGCAACGGCAACGGCGTCCAGTTCCTGCGCGACGCGCAGGGCCTGCCCTCGACGGTGCTGCACGAGGGCGGCTACCGGGTGCGCGTCACCTGTGACCCGGAGCTCGGCCGGGTCACGGCCCTCGACGTCGAGACGCCCCAGGGCCGGGTCCGCGTCGCCTCGTTCGGCTACGACGAGCACCACCGGCTGGCCGGGGTGTCGGGGGCGCGCGACGTGCCCCTGCGGTTCACGTACGACGACGAGAACCGTGTGACGTCCTGGACCGACCGCAGCGGCCACACCTACGGCTATGTGTACGACGCCGCGGGCCGCGTCGTGGAGACGGTAGGTCCCGACGGCGCGCTGTCCTCGCGCTTCGCGTACGACACCGCGGCCCGCGAGACCCGTTTCACGGACTCGGCCGGCGCGGTCACCGTCACCCGTCTCAACCCGCTCGGCCAGACGGTCAGCGAGACCGACCCGCTGGGCAGCACGGTGCACTTCGAGTGGGACCGGTACGACAACCTGCTGGCCCGCACGGACGAGCTGGGGCACACCTCCCGCTTCACGTACGACGAGTCCGGCAACCTGCGCACGATCGCGTACCCGGACGGGCGCCACGCTTCGACCACGTACAACGCCCTGCACCTGCCGGAGACGATCACCGGGCCGGACGGCTCGGTGTGGCGGCAGCGCTTCGACGACCGCGGGAACCGCACCGCGATGATCGCGCCCGACGGCACCTCGACGACGTTCACGTACGACGCGTCGGGCGCGCTCGCCACCGCCACGTTCCCGAACGGCGCGACGGAGACCCGCACCAACGACCAGGCAGGCCTGGTCCTGTCGGTCTGCGACGGGCACGGCGCTACCTACGCCGTGCGGCGCGACCCCTTCGGGCGACCGCTGGAGAGCATCGACCCGGCGGGTTCCGTCACTCGCATGGAGTGGACCGCCGACGGCTGGCTCACCCGGCGCACCGCGGCCGACGGGGCGAGCGAGCGGTGGACGTACGACGAGGAGGGCAACTGCCTCACCCACACCGGTCCCACCGGTGGCGTGACCCGCTTCGAGTACACGTGGTTCGACCTCCTGGCCGCCCGCACGGGCCGGGACGGGGCGCGGTACGAGTTCGCGTACGACACCGAGCTCCGGCTCACCGGGGTGAGTGACCAGCAGGGCAGGACGTGGAGTTACCGGTACGGGCCGTCGGGTCTGACCGAGTCCCAGACCGACTTCGACGGCCGCACGACGACGTACGAGTACGACGCGGCGAGCCGCCTCGTCGCCCGGACGACCCCGCTCGGGCAGCGCATCGCCTTCACGTTCGACGCGGTGGGCAACGTGCTGGAGAAGGACGCCGCCGGTGTGCTCACCCGCTACACCTACGACGGCGCCGACCAGCTGATCGGAGCCGTGTCGCCGACCTCGTCGCTGTCCCTGGAGCGCGACGCCATGGGCCGGCTGCTCACCGAGACGGTCGACGGGCACAGCATGCGCTTCGGCTACGACGCGCACGGCGAACTGGTCTCGCGCACCACCCCCACCGGTGCCCTCACGTCGTATTGCTACGACACCGCGGGCAACCGGACCCGGGTGGATCTCGCCGGTCACCCGCTGGACTTCACCCACGACGTCCTGGGCCGCGAGACCGCCCGCACGCTGGGCCCCGCGCACGCGCCGGTCACGCTCGCCTCCCGGTGGGACGCGCTCGGCCGGCTGGCGGCCCGGTCGCTGACCACGGCCCGCGGCCCCCTGCGCGACCGCTCCTACGGCTACCGCGCCGACGGATTCCTGACGCGGGTCACGGAGCGGCACGAGGGAACAGATCAGCTGTTCGAGCTCGACCCGGTGGGGCGTCCGGTCGGCGTCACCGCGGGCGACTGGGCGGAGCGCTACGCCTACGACGACGCCGGGAACCAGACCGACGCCCACTGGCCCGCCCGGTCCACCGGGAGCTGCGGTGAGCGCACCTACGAGGGCACCCGGCTGACGGGTGCAAACGGGCTGCGCTACGAGTACGACGACGCCGGACGGGTCGTCCTGCGCCAGAAGCGACGGCTGTCGCGCAAGCCCGACACCTGGCGTTACGCCTGGGACGCGGAGGACCGTCTCGTCTCGTGCACGACGCCGGACGGCACCGAGTGGCGCTACACCTACGACGCCGTGGGCCGCCGCACGGCCAAGCACCGCATGGCGGCGGACAAAAGCGGCGTGGTGGCCACGGTCCGCTTCGCCTGGGAGGGCACCCAGCTGGCCGAGGAGACCGACTCGACCACCAAAGTGACCCTGACCTGGGAGTACGAGGGCCTGCAGCCGATGTCGCAGCTGGAGCGGCGGATTCCCGCCGACGCCGCACAGCACGAGGTGGACAGCCGGTTCTTCGCCATCGTCACCGATGTCATCGGTACCCCGACGGAACTCGTCGGCGAGCAGGGCGACATCGCCTGGTACAAGCGGTCCACGGTCTGGGGCATCACCACGCGCAACCGTGACGCCCAGGCACACACACCGTTGCGTTTCCCCGGCCAGTACGCGGACCCGGAGACGGGCCTGCACTACAACCTGAACCGGCACTACGACCCCGAGACGGCCCGCTACGTGTCGGCCGACCCGCTCGGCCTGGTGCCCGCGCCCAACCCGGCCGCGTACGTCGTCAATCCCTTTACGTTCATGGACCCCGAGGGCCTGGTCGCGAAGGGCTGCACGCAGGAGAGCGGCTGGTACGGCGGCCTGCTGCCGGCCAACACGAAGAAAGACGGGTCGAAGTACCCGCAGCCGATGGAGGTCAACCACATCCCGGCCAAGTCGGCGTACAAGGACGTCATCGAGCCCGGTTTCTACATCGCGAACAAGCCGCACAAGAAGCAGAAGGTCAACAACGGCCCGGCCATCCGCATGCAGCGCGACCACCACGAGCAGCTGTACAGCACCGGGTACTCACTGCAGTCGCAGGCATGGCAGCAGTACCAGCGCGAGCTGATCAACTCGGGGCGGATCACCGACGCCATGCGCATGGACATCGACGACATCAAGCGGCGCTTCCCCGGCACCTACGATCAGCACATCAAGGACATGGTCGCCAGCCTGGATGACAACAAGCCCCTCCAGGACATGCTCAAGACGCGAGGATGGAAAATCGACAAGGCCGCTCTTCTCGCATGAGGTCCGCGGCACGTCACTAGGGCATCGACAAAGGCGAAGGACGGAACATGGAACTGGAACTACTGCCGCTGGCCGGTGTCGGGCCGCTGCGGCTCGGCATGTCGGCGCAGGAGGCGCGCGACGCGGTCCAGGCGTGGGGGCTGCTGCGGGTCGCCTCCAGTGATCCGGAGCCCGGGCAGATCCTGCTCAAGCACGACACCTCCGGCCTGAACGTGATGCTCGGCTTCACCAAGGGCGCGCTGAGCGGCGTGGAGCTGTTCCGGTTCCTCGACGAGGACGCCGACGTACGCGTGCTCCTCGACGGTCTCGACGTCTTCCGCACCCCGAGTGTGGACCTCTTCGAGCTGTTCGCGGAGCGGGGCCACGAGATCACCGAGAACGACCTCGGTTTCGACGAGCTGCCGGAGCTGAAGATCGTCCTCGCCAACCAGAGCAGCTACGAGTACCCGGTGGACGAGGACGGGGACCCTCTCTACTACGACTACGTGCGCCTCGCGGACCAGATCTGACGCACGGTAGACCCACGGCAGGGCCCCGCTCGGCGCAGACTCCGCGAGCCCCGAGCACGATGTCCGTGCGCCGGTGGTCTCCTGCGGCGGGTGCTGCAGAAGAACTCCACCAAACGCCGGAGCACTGCGAATGAAGCCGGTAGCGGCGGCGCAGCAGAGAGGCGATCGTGCGATTCCGCTCGACGACCTGCGGCGCCGGCTTCTGTAGGTGTTGCACCTCAGTCCTCGGCAATCTGTCGGGCCAACTGCAGTGCTCAGACGCCCCCCTCTACGCTCGGTGACCGACGTGGCTGCCGCTGCGAAGGGGATCGACGAGGGAACACGATGAGTGCGGGTTGGCGCAGGCTGTGGCAGACGATGGCCGTGGGCGGGATCGGGTTGAGCCTGTACGCGGGCTTGTTGACCGTCGACGACGTCCGCGACGGGGCTTCCAGCGAGCACGACATCGCCGCGGCCTGCGACCACCTGGTGTCGGGAGCGCAGGTGATGGATCTGCAGGGCGGCATGGTCCGAGCGCAGTCCGTCGACCACAACAACGGCATTACCCGCTGAACCACCCGACGCCGCACGACTACACACACCGAGGCAAGTTCCTGAATCGCCTCGACACCCACCTCCAGAACCACGTGCAACGATTGCTCGCCAACGGAAAAAGGAAGACCGAGATCACGGCTTCACTCAAAACCGAGCTCGGCAACATCGGCGGCGCGATTCTGAAGACCGGGTCCCCCGGCCCCACTGCAACATGGACGGCACCATGAACCTCCCTACCGACGGCACACTCGACGTCTTCCGCGTCATGCCGGAATTCGGCGACCGCTACAAGGGACTCCTGGTCGACGCGCTCCCCCTCATGCGGTGGGAGCTCGACAGCAGCACCCACCCACGGCCCGACGCGCTCGTCGCCGAGTGGCACGGAAATCCCAGCACCACGGTGTCCGACTACACCACCGGGCACACCGCCGCGCCAGTGCTCAGCCGGAAGCTGGCCGACGAGACCCGCGCCGCCTTCCAGCCGTTCGGTACCTACATCCCCGTGCACGTGCCGGGCGGCGGACCGGACGACTTCTGTGCCTACATCCCCGATGTCGTGGCCGACTGCCTCGACCACGAAGCGTCGTCCGCGCCGACCGAGACCGGTGAGATCTGGCGCGCCGTACTCGCCCCGGACCGGATCCCCACCGACGCCCCGTGCTTCCGTCTGACCGACGCCAAGACGTTCGTCTACTGGAACGGCTGGGCGGCCCGCCTGATCCAGTCCCTCGCCGGCCCGGACAACGTCGAACTCCGCCTCGTGTGGTCGGCCGACCCCAACGCCCAGCCCCACCCCCGCCCGATGGGGTTCTGACCAGCGGCCGAGCCTGAGCCGGACACACCGCGACGCCCGCCCTGTTCATCCGGTCGGAGACAGTCAGGGCGAGCGTCGCGATCAGTTCCGTACGCCGTTGTACCGGACGTCTTTTGAAGGGCCTTCATATCCTCGGGGCGTGACGTTCCATCACGAGACTGAGCTGCGGGACGTTGTCCCACTGGGCCAGAGGAATCAGCACGGCCAAGGGACGGCGCACGTCTTCCCCAGCTACATGGATCTTGGAGGTCAGGCCGCCCCGAAAGCGTCCGCGTCCCTCATAGGATTCATGCTGCTGGGGCGTCTTCTTCTCCCAGCACCGCGGAAGTCTCGTGCAGGCTCCAGCGGCGTGCTGGTGAGCCCCCGGCAGCTGGTGGTCGGTGCGTCGGCCAGGACGACCACGAAGACCTTGTCCCCCGTGCCGTCCTCAGACCATCGTGCCGCTCGTGCACAGTCTGCCGCTTGCCGAAACGCGCAGGCAGATCCCGCCACGGTGCCCGGTGCGGGCTCTGCGGTTCAAGGCGAGGTCGAGGGATCACCCGAGCTGCGTATGAGGGTTGACTCGACAAGCCGATCCCCTGCACTCGAGCGGGCCACAGGAGTTGCGTTTTCCTCGTCCCGCCGGGCGTCCGGCTCCGCGTCTTGGGCGGTAACGGCGGCGCGACATGGCGCTCTCAGGGCACTGGGCCGCTCCGCGTCGGCGAGTTGAACAGTGTCGCCCGGCCGGCGCCCTGCCGAGGAAGGCCGCACCTTCTGCACGGGCCGGTGGACGTCGTTCAGCTTGAGGGCCGACACGTTTGCGACTGTCGGAGGGCGGCGTGTTCGATGGTCATGACAAGTGACAGCGGCCGTGAGGCGGCCGGTCCAGCAGTTGCCTTTGCCGGTCGGGGGCTGATCCACGGTCACGGCCTGATGGCCAACCAGATAGTCAGGGCCGCGGTGGCGGTGAGTGCGGCATTGAGTGTGATCCGGCGGTCTTCGCCGGTCAGGTGAACGGCGATCGCACCGGTCTGCAGAAGAACGAAGCCGACGGCCGCGGCCGGCGCCAGCCGGCAAGCGGTGCCGGTCAGCGGTGGCAGGACCAGACCCGCCGCGCCGAGTATTTCGACCGCCCCCAGCGCCCTGACGGCGGGCAAGGGTATGCGGTCGACCCACGCCATCATCGGCCGGAGTTGATCGCGGCTGCGGATCACCTTCAGCGTGCCTGCGTAGAGGTAGAAGAGGGCGAGGAGTCCCGCGACGATCCAATAGGCGATGTTCATGGTTCCCGTTCACGCTGGCCCCGGTTCGCGGGGGGGGAGGTCTGTCGATTGCGTCGATTGCCGGGCAAGCCCCTGGGAGACGGCCCAATCGTCGTCCGAAGGGGTTCGGGTGCGAAAGGGGCGGGAGCGCCACGGCCCCAGAGGGCCGAAAGGAGGGGGGCCGGGTCGTGTTGTTCTGTCGGCTTCAGGTGAGGTCGGTGGCGGGCTGTGTCGCATAGCGGCTCATTGCGTCGATGTTGGCCTGTGGTGTCAGCGGCCGGCCGGATGCGAGCACCTCCGAGAGGTCTCGGAAGTACTGCACGTACAGGTCGGGTGTGAAGGTGCTGAGCATGACGGCGGGTTGGCCGGTCAGGTTGGCGAAGGTGTGCGGGGTGCCGGGCGCAACCATGACGAGTGTCCCCGCGGTGGCGTCGTAGTCCTTGTCCCCGACGGTGAACCGCACGGTGCCGGACAGGATGTAGAAGCCCTCGTCGTGTCGGCGATGGCGGTGCTGCGGCGGACCCTGGGTGTGGGGGGCGAGGACGGACTCGGCGATCGCGAGGCGGTGCGCGGTGTGGCTGCCGTCCTCCAGAACGCGCATGCGTGTGGTGCCCAGGACGATCGTCTCGCCGTCGCGGGGACCCACCACCGATACGGCGGCATCGGCCTGCGGCCGGCTGGTCTTGTCTTGTTCGGTCATGTTCACCAGTGCACGCCCGGGGCCTCGCCCGTGTCCAAGACCCCTTCGGCACAGCCGATACCTCATGGGTATCGTTGCAGCGTGGAGCTACGGACCTTGCGCTACTTCGTGGCGGTCGCCGAGGAACTCCACTTCGGCCGGGCCGCCACCCGACTGCATATGAGTCAGCCGCCGCTGAGCCGGGCGATCAAGCAGTTGGAAGCCGAGGTCGGGGCGCTGCTCTTCGCCCGCTCGGCCACCGGCGTCACGCTCACCGCGGTGGGCGCAGTGCTGCTCGAGGAGGCGCGGGCTCTGCTCGAGCACGCCGACCGCGTCCGGGTACGCGTGAGCACGGCAGCCGGTGCCGCGACGATCACCGTCGGCATCCTGGGCGACGGCACCGACCCGACAGTGGCCAGGCTGGCCGCGGCCTACCGCCGCAGCCACCCCGGAGTCGACATCCGTATCCGCGACACCGATCTGACCGACCCGACGTGCGGGCTGCGCGCCGGGCTGGTCGATGTCGCCCTGACCCGGGCGCCGTTCGACGAGACTGCCCTGACGGTGTATGCGCTGCGGACCGATCCGGTCGGCGTGGTCCTGCGCGCCGATGATCCGCTGGCGGGCCGTGATGAGTTGCGGCTGGCCGAGCTGTGCGAGCGCCGCTGGTTTCAGTTCCCGCAGGGCACCGACCCCATCTGGCAGTCGTACTGGAACGGTGGCAGGCCGCGCGAGGGACCAGTGGTGCGCGCCGTGCAGGAATGCCTGCAGGCGGTGCTGTGGAACGGCACGGTCGGCCTGGCCCCGCTCGGACACGACCTGCCCGCGGAGTTCACCGTGGTGCCGCTGATCGACATGACGCCGAGCCGAGTGGTGGCGGTGTGCAACGAGAAAGACACCAACCCGTTGACCCGGTCGTTCATCGAGATCGCGACAGCCGCGTACCGCCACTGAGCACCGACAGCCGACAGCCGACGCTGCCGCAGCTCGTGAACAATTCGAACGCCGCAGCCCTCGGCGGGCCGCGCCCGGGGGCAGCGCTTGACTTTGCTGGTGGCGGCGCTGCGGACCTGAAGCTGCGGCAGTGTACCCATCACCGGGTCGAAGGGGGCACGCGGATACGGCCTGGCGCTGTCTCGCTCCTCAAGTCGACCACCGCGGCGGCACGTTACGGACCCGCAAGGCCCGTTTGTATTGCGTACTCAGTCAGTTCCGCCACGCGGTGACCACCGCGGCGACAACCGTGGTGCTCGCCGCGAGGATCACCATGACGGCCCGCATTCGCTCGGTCAGGCGGGCTGTCCGGCACCGCCGGCCAGCGGGATCGATCCTTCCCGGTGGTGGCGCATCCCCCTGCGGTTCGGGGCGCCCAGTGCGTGGCAGAAGGAGCTGTCGGCACCATGAGCAGTCGCTGTCAGAACTACTCAGCCAATAGCTGCCCCTCAGTTGCGCGTGGGGCGCCGGGCGTCTGTCGTCGTCGCCTCGCATGTCACTCCATCGCGGCTTCCACCGAGTCATAGATCTGCAAGGCCCGGTGCAGGCTGGTGATGTGGAAGATCTGGAGAATGTCCGGGTTCGTAATCACCAGCTTCAGGTCACCGACGTGCGTACGAATCCGCTTGGCGATGCTGACGAAAATCCCAAGGCCCGTCGAGTCGATGAAGGGGACCTCTCTCAGGTCCACGATGAGGTGATGACGGCCCGCTTCGATACAGGTGAGCACGTGTTCCCTGATCTGAGGCACGCTGGAGACGTCGACCTCGCCGTGGATCTCGACGACGGTCCAGCCCGTCTCGTGATGGTGGCTGATGTGAAATTCCGGGTGCATGGGTTGCCTAACGGCGATGCCCTGGGGAGAAGTTTTGGGTCGTGCCTGCCGCACGTCCGTTCCGCATATGCACGAACGGCTGGCCATGACCTCACCCGTCAGATGGCGCATGTCCATGGCTTCGTCACCGCGAACGCACGACAGGCCAACCTCTGACGTCACCGCGAGCGGGCGGGTGATTGCTCAAGTCAGCGTCTCGTGGCTCCCAACGGTCGCCCGGCGCGACGTGGCACAGGGCCCGGCCGGCCGTGGGCTACGGCGTCGGCGTCGGCGTGGTGGACGAGCGCGCTGGTAGCGCGAGGCGTGCGCAAGTCTGGCGGAAGAATCCCGCCACGGCAGACATAGATTGCCTGCGGTCCACGCGTCCTTGTGGGCGTTAAGAAACGGGAGGGCCCATGGACCCGCAGGACCACGAAAGATTCCGGGACTTCGTCGACGCCCGGTGGGGCGCCTTGCTGCGCCTGGCGAACCTGCTCACCGGCGGTGACCGCCACGAGGCCGAAGACCTCGTGCAAACCGCTCTGATGAAGGCGCTGGGCCGCTGGCAGCACATCGAGGACCCGGAAGGCTACGTGCGCAAGGTGATGTACCGGCACCAGATCAGCCGCTGGCGGCTGCGCCGGCCGCACCGCGAGGCGACGTTCGCCGCACCGCCCGAGAGTTTCGGTGTCACTGACGGCACATCCGCCGCTGACCTGCGGATCACCGTGAGGCAGGCATTGGCCCGACTGACGCCGCGACAACGCACCGTACTGGTGCTGCGCTACTTCGAGGACCTGTCCGAGACGGAGGCCGCGGGCGCGCTGGGCTGCTCGGTGGGCACCATACGCAGCACCACCTACCGGTCGCTGGCCCGGCTGCGCACACTCGCGCCGGAGCTGAGTTCCCCCGCGCAGACCGCATCGACCACCCCGCACAACATGTCCCTGAAGGGAGCTCGCCCATGAGCGCCGACCAGAGCGCCGACCAGCTGGACCGCGTGGTCCGCGATGTCCTGCACGCTTGGACCCCCGACGGCCCCGGCGCTCCCAAGGACATCGCCGATCGCATCGTGCGTCGCCGTCGGCTCCGCAACCTCGTGCGCGTCACCGGCGCCGCTCTCGGCCTGGCCGGCATCACCCTGGGCACCGCTCTCGCCACCGGTGCGGGCGGCGACAACGGGACGCCGTCACCGGCCGCGCGGGTGAGCAAGCAGAGCAAGCTGCTGTGGCAGACCACGTTGCCCGGTAAGTCCTGGGACGCCTGCACCACCGGTGCCGATACCGGTGACGTGTACTGCCGGGGGACGGAGTACGACTTTGTCGGTGTGGACGCCCGTACCGGCAAGGTCGAATGGCAGCAAAAGGCCAAGGACGCCAACGGCAACAGCGCCCCGGCGGGATCGATGCCCGGTGGCCGTGACGGGGTGTTGTACACCTACGCTGATCACGCCCCAGGGGCGCCCCGGGCCGGCACCGACCTCGTCGCCCTCGACATCAACAGTCGGCGAGTGCTGTGGAAGCACGAGCTGGCCGACGACAGCCGAGGCCGGACCTCCGCCGTGCTGTTCGACGGCGGGATCCTCGCCAACGCCCCGACCTTCAAGAGCGTGGTCGCTCTGGACGGAGCGACGGGCCGGACGCTGTGGACGTACAAATGGAAGAAGGCCGATTGCGACCGGGCTGTGATCGGCGGCGTCCCGTACCTGACGTGCTCACCGGACAGCAAGAAGGCGCCGCAACAGAGCACCGTCGTCCGTCTTGACCCGGCGACGGGCACAGCGCGGACAGTCGCGACCGTTGAGGGCCCGACCACGTACATCGGTACGGACGGGGACGCCGTGCTGCTGGGCGGTATGGCCGGCGGACAGAAGAACTTCAGCGACCCCGGTCCCGCCACCCTGACCCGCGTCGACACCCGCTCCGGCTCGGTGTCCCATCACCGCGTCGAGGGCCTGCCAACCGGTGTGGTCGCAGACGGCCTCATCCTGGCAGCCGGCAGCAACGGCAGCGCCGTCGCGTACTCCGCCGACAGCGGCAAGCGGCTGTGGTCGCGCAACCTCGGGCTGACGTTGCACAAAGAGCCGCGCAACCCCACGCTGCACGAGTTGCCCTCCGCCGCCACGGTGGACCTCACCAGCCGCATGGCGTACTACCTCGCCCCCTCCGGGCACCTGGTGGGCCTTGATCTGGACACTGGTGCGGTGCTCTGGCGCGGCCGGGTCCCGCTGCCGAAGAGCCCGATACAGGGCGGGATCGCGCCCGAGCTCATGAGTCACGGCCACGACCTCATCGGCCAGGTCGGCGGCGAGCTCTTCAGGATCAAGCCCCAGCTGCCTCAACGAGGTTGACGATCCAGATGCAGCGAGGCCGCTCGGGCATCGCCGCCGAGTGGGGTCTCGCAGTGGTGCTGTTCGGGGCAGCGTCCAAGACCCTGCTCGAGGGCCCGGCCGGTGGCCCGCCCCACGAACCGTCCCCACACATGAAGGCGACCGTGCTCCGCGAAACGGGACCAGGCCCTCGCTCGGACCATCCCCGCAGGCGCAGGGGCAATGTCGGCCATCTCGCCCTGCCGCTGCGCAAAACAGGGGCATCCCCACAGGCGCAGGGGCGACGATGTGAGGCAGGATAAGCGGCGTTGTAGCGCTCTTTCCCGAGAGCGCATGGAGGCCGAGCTGTTCCGCGTGGACGAGCTCGGGTGATGTGAAGGACACACGTATGGCCAGCGGCACCGTGAAGTGGTTCAACAGCGAAAAGGGCTTCGGCTTCATCGAGCAGGACGGCGGAGGCCCCGACGTCTTCGCTCACTACTCCAACATCAGCGGCAACGGCTACCGCGAACTCGTCGAGGGCGAGAAGGTCACCTTCGACATCACCCAGGGCCAAAAGGGCCCCCAGGCGGAGAACATCGTCCGCGGCTGACCACACTCACGGTCATAAATCGTGTGGGGGTGCTCGCCGGCAACGGCGGGCACCCCCACACGCGTTGCACGAACCACGAACAGAACATGCGCGCGGACCCCACCCCTCCCGGGCGCTCAGGCGACGTGATGGACGCGCCGTCACCGGTGTCGGACGACGGACCTTCCCCCGCAGGCGCGGGGACTTTTCCCTAAGTTCGCACCCGTGCGTCCGGGCTCGTGCGGCGGCCTCGAGCGCAGTGATCTTGCCGTCACGTGCCGCCGGCCGCGGAACGCGGCAGAGCGCAGCGGTGAGAGGATGGCGAGGGTGACGGCACGAACCAGTGACATCGACAAGGCAGCCGGTGTGCTGCGCGGCGGAGGCCTGGTGGCCTTCCCGACCGAAACGGTCTACGGACTGGGCGCCAACGCCGAGGACCCCGCCGCCGTAGCGCGCATCTTCCAGGCCAAGGGCCGCCCGCCCTCCCACCCGCTGATCGTCCACATCGGCGGCGCGCAGCTTCTGGACGACTGGGTCCAGGAGGTGCCCGCGACGGCGCGCCTGTTGGCACAACACTTCTGGCCGGGGCCGCTGACGCTGGTCCTGCGGCGCAGTCAGCGGGTGCCCCTCGAAGCGACCGGGGGCCTTGAGACGGTCGCCGTGCGCGTGCCCGAGCACCCCGTCGCACTCGCGCTGCTCTCGGCGTTCGGCGGCGGTGTCACGGCCCCGTCCGCGAACCGTTTCGGCTCGGTCAGCCCCACCACGGCCGACCACGTCCGTGCGGAGCTGGGTGACGCGGTCGACTTCGTGCTGGACGGCGGCTCCTGCGAGGTCGGCGTCGAGTCGACCATCGTCGACGTCACGGGCGAGACCCCGAGCCTTCTTCGGCCCGGCGGGGTGACGCGCGAGGACCTCGAAGCGGTGCTGGGCCGCCCGATCTCGCTCGACGCGACCAGCGACGTCCGGGTGCCGGGCCAGCATCCGTCCCACTATGCGCCGCGGGCGCGGGTCGTCCTCGTCGAGCCCGAGAACATCGCAGCCGAAGCGGCACTCGCGCAAGACGCCGGGCACCAGGTGGGCGTCTTCCTCCCCCCTGCCTTCGCCGACACCCCGGTGAAGGCGCACGCCGTGGTGGCGGTCCCCGCCTCGATGGCCGCCTACGCGCGCGGGCTGTACGGGTTCCTGCGCGAACTCGACCAGCAGGGGTGCGACCTCATCGTCGCGTCCTTGCCGGTGGAGGAGGAACTGGGACTCGCCATCGCCAACCGGCTGCGCCGCGCGGCCGGACCCCGGCCCACCGCCTGAACAACAACCAAGGCCCGCTGCACGTTCTGCACGACGCGCGGCGCCACAGCACCCGATGCATCACAGCTCGCGCGCACCGGCGCCACAGCACCCGATGCGCCACAGGTGGCGCGCACCGGCAGGCGCTCGGCCGCCTGTGGTGCTCGGCCACGAGATGACCGAGCACCACTGGGCACCCCAGGGGGCGGGCCCCTCATGCCTCATCCGCCGGCCTTGACGGGCACCGGGACGCCCGCACCGGTGCCGTCAGCGGGGCGGTGCCACCTGCGGCTGCGACGTCGGCGTGACCCGTCCGAGCAGCATCGTGCGACTGCCCTTTGGGGCCAAAGCCCTGGGAGTCGCACTTCGGCAAAGCGGCAGGTCAGGGGTCGGCCCAGATGAGCAATAGGGCGTAAAGCAGCAGCGCGGAAGGCCAGCTGGTGCCTCCCGGACGGGTGCGCCGGTGCGCATACATCAGCTGCTCCGAGCCACTGCCGGCCGCCTCCCGCGCCGCCAGGCGGTTGTGCGACCGCACGTGCAGAGCGGCAAAGCGAAAATGGCACCGCCACCGGGCGGACGCCTTCGCCATCGGCCTTGCCCGCCCCAGGGGCGAGGGAGGAACCCGCGCATGTCGTGCGCTGCCCGATGTGCGGACGGCACGGTGCGCACGGTTTGTGGAGGCGCACGCGTACCGGCCCACACGGGCCGAAGCTCTCGTGAGCCGGCACGCGTGGGCCGGCACGCGTGGGCCGGATGAACGGGCAGCGCCGGCCCCTCGCCTGCCTGTTCGCGCGGCACGCAGGGGAGATCTTGCAGCCGGACGGCATCCTGCTTCGTCGAGAAGGGCCGGTACGGCTGGCAAGCGCTGGACGAGCCGGCGGTCTCGGCGTGGTGGGTGGGGTGAGTACCGGAGGTCACTGGAGTGCGCCGAGACGTTCCTCGACGACGGCACACTGCCCGAAAAGCATCGCCGACGCATCGTCGAGAACAGGGACTTTCGTGCGCTCCACGGCTGCGCCGGCCACGGGAGCGAAGACACTCACACTCGCCGGCCGCAGCGCCTGGCCCGCGACGGCAGGCGCTGCGGCCGGCGAGGCGGCCGTCCGATGTGCCCCCTCGGTGCTACGGGCCCTCCGGCTGCGGCAGGTCCTGCTCGGTCCAGATGGTCTTGCCGGTGGACGTGTAGCGCGTGCCCCAGTGGTGGGTCATCTGGGCGATGATGAACAGGCCCCGGCCTCCCTCGTCGTCGCTCGCGGCGTGCCGCAGATTGGGCGCGGTGTGGCCGGTGTCGGACACCTCGCAGGTCAGGGTCCCCTCGCGGATCAGGCGCACCTGGATCGGGTCGCCACCTGCGTAGCGGATGGCGTTGGTGACCAGTTCGCTGACGATGAGCTCCGTGGTGAACACCACGTCGTCCAGTCCCCAGTCGCCGAGCTGCTTGCCGACGGCGGAGCGGATGGCGGCCACGGCCGCCGGGTCCGGGGCCAGTGCCCACTGGGCGAACCGATTTGGGGCGAGCAGGCGCGTGCGGACCAGGAGCATCGTCGCGTCCACGTCCACCGCCCCGGGCAGCATGGTGGCCACCGCCCGGTCGCACAGCTCTTCCAGAGATCCCCGGCTCTCACCGAGGACCTGTGAGAGCTGCGCGAGCCCGGCTTCGCGGTCATCGGCCGCCTGGAGGAGGCCGCCCGTGAAGAGGGCAACGAGCGTGCCCGGCGCGAGGTCCACTTCCGTGCTCTGGTAGGGCAGGCCGCCGATTCCCAGCGGCGGTCCAGGCGGCAGCTTGGGATAGTCGACGACGCCCGTGTGCGCCTCGACGAGCGCCAGCACCGGCTCCCCGGCCCGCGCCATGCTGCACTCCCCCGAGACGGGGTCATACACCGCGTACAGGCAGCTCACGCCCACCGCCGCGTCGGCGTGCGCTGTGCGGTGGCCCGCTGGGCGGCCGGCCTGGTCCTCGTGCGCGGTCTGCTCGACCAGGTCGGCCAGGCGGGACAGCAGCTCGTCCGGGCTCAGGTCCAGCCGGGCCAGGACACGCACCCCCGTGCGCAGGCGTCCCATGGTGGCCGCGGCCTGCATGCCGTGACCAAGGACATCCCCGACGACCAGGCCGATGCGGGTACCGGACAAAGGGATGACGTCGTACCAGTCGCCGCCCACCCCGGACCCGCTGTCGGCGGGCAGGTAGCGGCTCGCCGAGTCGACGGCGGCGTGCGGCGGCAGGCGGCGTGGAAGCAGGCTCCGCTGGAGCTTGAGGGCCACGCTGTGGCCACGGGTGACCACCGGCATCAGCAGGAAACCGATCAGCAGGGCGCCCAGGCCCAGGACCGTGACCCCGCCCGTCGGGCCGATCAGCGGCAGGTCGACGGCGGTCGTGCCGTACCGGGGATCCGCGTAGACGACGAAGGTGGCGTAGAGGAACAGCAAGAGCATGAACAGCGCGCCGAGCCCCGGCAGCACCCCCTTGAAGACCAGGTCCCTGACACTGCGGGTGAGGATCTTGCGGTGGTACCAGACGCAGGCGAAACCGGCCAGTCCGTACTGGAACGCGATCGCGAGACCGACCGAATCGATCGAGTCGGCCAGGACATTCCGGCTGAGCGAGGCCAGCAGGACGAACAGGGCGACCGAGACCGCTCCCATACCGATGGTCCCCCAGGTGGGGGTGAGAAACCTGCGGTGGACCCGGGCGAACCGAGAGGGGACAGCCTTGTGGACCGCCATGGAGAACACCGTCCTGGCCAGCGGCAGGATGGTGGTCTGGGCGGACGCCAACGCGGAGGTCAGCACCATCAGGATCAGCAGTCTCGACAGGAACAGCCCCGTGCCCTGGCTCCCGAACACGGCCTCCCCCAGCCCGGAGAACACATTGTCCGCGTTGTCCGCGTTGCCGAGTCCGATGCCCGAGGTGCCGACTCCCGCGAACGCCTGCGCCGACGTGGACACCAGCCCGTACATGACCAGGAGCAGCACGGTGGACAAGACCGCGGCACGGCCCGGGATGCGCGTGCTGTCGACGGTTTCCTCGTTGACGGAGAACGCGGTGTCCCAGCCCCAGTAGATGAAGACCCCCGCGAGGATGCCCGAGGTCATGGCCGTCACCGAGGGCACCGCGAAGGGGTTGAACCAGGACGCGGACACATGGATCGCCGTCGGCGGAGGGCTGGTGTACACCCTGACCAGCGCGGCGACGGCGAGCAGGATCAGCATCGCCACTTCCATGCACAGCAGCCAGCGCTGTACAGCCGCCGAGAACGAGATGCCGACGTAGCAGATCACTGTCAGCACGGCGATCCAGATGACGCCTGCCGCGGTGGTCCACAGCCGGTTCTCCGCCAGTGCGTCCAGGCCGATCAGCCTAAAGCCGTAGGCAGCGGCGATCTGCGCAAGGCTCGCCATGACGATCATGTTGGCGACGATGAGACCCCAGCCGCCCATCCAGCCCGTGCGCGGTCCGAAGGCGCGGGTGGCCCAGGTGAAGGTGGTCCCGCAGTCGGCGTTGCTCGCGTTGAGCTCCCTGAAGGCGTACGCGACCAGCAGCATCGGGACGAAAGCCAGCATGGTGACGATCGGAGCCTGCAAACCGACTCCGGCCACGATGATGCCCAGCGTGGCGGCGAGGCTGTACGCCGGGCCGGTGGAGGCCAGGCCCATGACGACCGAGGAGAACATGCCCAGGGCATTGTTCTTGAGCCCCTTCCGGCCGGACCCTGTGCCCGGAGCGGGAAGACCAGCCGACTCGGCACCGCCGAAGAGCCTCACACTTGATTCCAACGCAGGGCCGCTTCCCTTCGCAACAGCGCGCGGACCCCCCGGCAGTGGCTGCCACCGTGCACGACGGGAATACGGCCGTTGTGTGCCGCTCACAGAGAAAACCGCCGATAGCTCTGAACTGCACCGGCATCGCACCTCGAATCGCGCAGCGTCACAAGCGGATGACGAACGGGGCGATGTCGTCGCACCGGGTCGCGCAGCGTCATCGGCGGATGACGACCAAGGCGACGTCGTCGCGGGCCACGCCGATGACTGGCGGCCGGGCCGGCCATGCGTCCACCCACTCGTCGAGGCAAGGGCGGTGCCCTGGGCGAGAGCGGAGATCACGCGGGCCTCGCCGGCATCGATGCCCTCGTCACGGCATTCGACGAGCCCGTCGGTGCAGAGCACGTTCGACGAGCCCACCGGTGCAGAGCACGAGGGTGCCGCCCGGCGTGCAGGGCAGAGCGGCCCGGGGCACGGGCGCAGGCGTGGTACGGGCGCGGGACGGTATGGGCGCGGGACGGTATGGGCGGGGCGCCGAGCGGGGGGGACCCGTGGCCTGGTCCAGCCGGCTCGCAGGCCCCGTCGAGAAGGGAGCAGGACGAGCGGGTGCCCGGCGAGGCCTGTAGACGATCAACCTGCTGCGGGGGCCGATGAACACCTCCACCACGGTTGCGGCCCTCACGCCGTCGATAAAGCGGGCGTACCGGCCAAAGACCTCCAGGGCCCGGGCCGGGCCCGGGACGGGCCCGAAGGCTGCGCTCAGCACACTGCGGAACATACCCATGACGGCTGCGACCGGCAGCAGACGCGGACTGTCAGGACGCGGCCGACAACGGACGTGGACTGTCAGGGCATCCGGTTCAGGGCAGTGGACCACAGCGGCCTCGAGCCGAAGGTCCTCCCTCCTGGTGAGGGTCTTCGGCCGACGCAGGATCCATCATCGTCGCGTCCTTACCGGCCAAGACGGAGGAGGAATCGGGACTCGCCATCGCCAACCGGCTCCACCACTCCGCCGGACCCCCACCCCCCACCCTCGGCCCTCGGCCCTCGGTCCTCGGCCTGATCGACAACCAAGGCCCGCTTCACGCTCTGCACGACGCGCACCGGCGCCACAGCACCCAATGCACCACAGCCAGCGCGCACCGGCAGGCATGCGCCACCTGTGGTGCTCGGCTATGAGATGGCCGAGAGCCACTGGGCACCCCCAGGGGGAGGTCCCCTCATGTCTCATCCGCAGGTGTTGGCGGGCGCCGGGACGCCCGCACCGGTGCTGTCACAAGCGCAGGTGCCACCTGCGGCGAAGCGTAGAGATGCCCGGACCCGGCCGATCGGCATGCGTGCGCCCGTGGGTGACGGCCCGCCTCCCCCGTGATCGTTCAGGACTTGGTCCGGAGGATCCGTACGCGCATCAGATCGTGGCCCGCTTTCGATCGCCGTCCGGCCGGGTCTTGGAGCCGGCCGGCGGGTTGGCCCTGTGCGCGGCACCGACACACCCGGAGCCCATCACCGGCCGGATCCCCCGGCCGGCCAAGCAGCCCAGGGGCATGTTCTCGGCTCGCCGGCAGGAGAGGAAAACGTGTCCTGGAGGCCCTCACCTCCAGGCCGGACTCCCCTTTGCAGGCGAGCATCGGTAATCCGCCGGCCCACCCGGCCGCGCCGCGAATACGGAATGCATTTCTGCTATTACCGTGAGCAAATTAAGCGCCTTCAATGTGGTGCAGGTCACATGATTTACGTCACTCTTGTCCGACTTTGAGGTATTTGCCGCGTGGGGTGGGTCATATGGCCTGCGTCACTATGAAGACGAATAGTAGACCGGGACCGCGTGTTCCCCAGGTTTTGCGGCGCCCCCGGATCACTTTTGACCACCCCATACTAATCCCCATCGTAAAAGGGAGTCATTGACCTGGGTTTCCTCCCTGATTAACAATTCTTGGCATCACCCCCCGACGGAACAGGAATTACTGCATGCAGATCACCGCGATGCCCAAGAAGTTCGCCCGCATGACCAAGACCAAGAAGATGTCGCTGGGCATGGTCGCCGCCGGCGCCGCCGTGATGGCCGGCACCGTCATCAGCGCCCCCGCCGCCTCGGCCGCCACCGCCGCCCCCTCCGGCAACGTCGACACCTGGATCAAGGAGTCGCTGAAGGTCATGCACGCCCAGGGCATCCCGGGCACCTACGAGGGCATCCACCGCAACCTGATGCGCGAGTCCACCGGCAACCCCAACGCCATCAACAACTGGGACTCCAACGCCGTGAAGGGCATCCCCTCCAAGGGCCTGATGCAGGTCATCGACCCGACCTTCAAGGCCTACCACGTCGCCGGCACCTCGCAGAACATCTACGACCCGGTCGCCAACATCACCGCCTCCGCCAAGTACGCCGCGGACCGCTACGGCTCGATCGACAACGTCAACTCCGCGTACTGATCCCACCCGACACACCACCCCGCACACACGGCCGACAGCGGGCGCCACACCCCCGCCCGCACCACGCCAAGAAGACGAACCACCGCAGGCCGCGTCCCCCACGGCCGGCCTGCCCACGACAGCCGAACACTCCCCTGCCACCCACACGGCACGCCCCCACCCCGGGCACCCCCACGCCACGGCAGCGGTCGAGACGGCATCGAACAACACCACGCACACAGCGCACGCGCCCACGCGGCATGCCCCGACCCCGGGCGCCCCCACGCCGTGGCTGCGGTCGCAACGGCGTCGAACAACACCGCACATACAGCGCCTGCCCCCGCGCACGCCCACGCACCCGCGGGGACCGTCCCGGCGCCGGGCTCCGCCCGCCCACAGCACTACCGTGCTCCCCGCACCGACGGGTACCTCAAGGACGCCGGCAGCGCACTGCCCGTCATCACACCCGACGCGAACGTCATCACGCCCGACGCGAACGGCGCCGCGTACGTGTAGGGAGAAGCTGAAAAAGGGGCCCTGCCTGAAGGCTTGGACGGTGAAGACGACGAGGGGCCCGACTGGTCGAGATCTTCGTATCGGGCCCTGTGGCACTGCACACGAAGACCCTCCCCTCAACACCTCCCACCGCCCTCCCCCGCCGCCGGGCCACGCAGCCCCGCCCGCACCCTTCGCGCACGCTGAACCAGGTCGGCCCGTTACGACTGCAGGTTCAGGGTGATGTGCGGAGCCAGCGCGCGCAGGAACTCGGTGGCGTCGAAGATCTCACCGGCGGCCGCAACGCCAACAGTGCGGGTACGCCCGGACAGGACGCGCTCGAGGGCCTCCACGACAAGAGGGGCCGTGACGGCATAGATGTCTTGACCGCGGGCCACAGCGCGGCGTTCGGCGCCGCCCGAGCGCACGAGGGCGTCGATGAGGAAGGTCTGGCCGGACCGTCCGTACGCGTCGGCCGCGGTCGGTGCCGGCGTGTCCGGGGCCGCGATGTCACGGACGGCTGCAGCCGTCATGTAGGTGGTGACGTCCGAAATGGGCAGGTGGCTGGGCACGGTGACCACGTCGGCCATCGTGAACTCCCCGATCACCGGCTGGGGGCCCATCGGGGCGGGGAAGTCCCATTCCATGGTGGGCGGCGCGTCGGTGCGGTACTCCCACTGCCCTCCGACGTAGCGCATGCGCCGCTCGCCGCGGCGCTCTCGCGAGACCGCGCCCGAACGCCGCGTCCCTGCGGTGGGGTGCCAACTGCTCAGCCCGTAGGCGATGTGCGCCTCGTCGGCCTCGGTCCAGTCGCCCATCGCTACGGTGATCAGCAGGTCGCCCAGCCCGCCGAAGAAAGCCATCGCCGGGACGATCACCGCGCCCTCCCGCCGTGCCCGGCCGGCGAAGTGCGCGAACGTGTCGATGTTCGCCTCGATCTCAGCCGCCACATCCAGATACGGGACCTTCGCCCGCAACGCCGCCTCGATCACGGGGGCAGCCGTCGAGGCGAAGGGGCCGGCGCAATTGATGACGGCGGCCGCGCCGGCCAGCGCACGCTCCAGTGCCTCCGGGTCGTGCACCGTCGCCGGGCGGGCCTCCAGACCGCTCTCGTGGGCCAGCGCCTTCAGCTGGTCCGCATCACGGCCGGACAGCACCGGGACGAACCCGCGTTCCACCAGCTCCGCCACCACGAACCGCCCGGTGTGCCCGTACGCACCGAACACCGCGACCGTCTGCCCCGACCCCATCAGACCGCTCCCCTGCCCTTGTATGCCCGCTCCAGCGCCGGTCCCTGGTCACCCGGCGCGCTCTGGCTCCAAGAGCCTGGCGCGAAGCGGCACTCCCGCACGAGTGTCTGCAACGACATGACCCATACACTTTCGGACATGCCCACCGTCGCGTTGGCCATCACCGATGGCATGTTGCACCTCGAACTGTCCCTGGCCTGCGAGGTCTTCGGTGCCGACCTGACCCACATCGCCAACCCCTGGTACGACTTCTCGCTCTGCGGACCGCGCGCCGTACAGGTCGACCGCTTCACCATCGAACCCGACCACGGGCTCGACCACCTCGCGCACGCCGACACCGTGATCGTCCCAGGCTGGGCCGATACCGACCAGGACCCCCCCGCCGACCTCGTCGACGCCGTCCGCGCGGCCCATGCGGCGGGCGCACGCGTGGCCTCCCTGTGCACCGGCGCCTTCGTCCTGGCCGCGGCCGGCCTCCTTGACGGCAAGCGCGCCACCACGCACTGGGCGCACACCCGCGAACTGTCCAGGCGCCACCCGAACATCACCGTGGACCCAGACGTCCTCTACGTCGACAACGGCAGCGTACTGACCTCCGCCGGCAAGGCCGCCGCCATGGACCTGTGCCTGCACCTGGTACGCCTCGACCACGGCTCGACCATCGCCAACAAGATCGCCCGACGCCTGGTCGTACCGCCTCACCGGGACGGCGGCCAGGCCCAGTTCATCGCCACGCCCGTCCCCGAACCGCGCAACCATCCCCTCGCCGACCTGTTCCCCTGGGTCCTGGCACGCCTCGACCAGCCGCTCACCGTCGAGGACCTTGCCCGCCAGGCACGGATGAGCTCACGTCACCTGGGCCGCCACTTCAAGCAGGTGACCGGCACCACCCCACTGCAGTGGCTCCACACCCAACGCATCCGGCACGCCCAGGAATTGCTGGAGACCACCGACCACACCGTCGACACCATCGCATCAACCACCGGAATGGGCACCGCCACCACGCTGCGCCGCCACTTCGCCCGCACGGTCGGCGTCCCACCGGACACCTACCGCCGGACCTTCCGCGCTCAGCCGCTCATCACCTCCCCCACCCAGCCGCAGCAGACCCCACCACGGTGACCACCAGGCCTGCTCCCGGCACCGCCTGACAGCGGCTCGCAACCGCCCTTGGCCACAACGCCCAGAACAGACAGCCGACTCAATTGCCATAGAGAGCAGCTCCGTCACAGGTGCGGTGACCGAGCACCATCACTGGCGCCGCTCGCCAAGCAGCCTGCTCAGCCCGGCTATGCGCAGCGCCCCGTCCGAGAATTCCCGCACGGGCCCTGCCGACTCGTCGCAGCTCACGAACAGCCGATCAGACAGGTGGATACGCGAGTTGAGTGCCGTGGACAATCAGCAGCCTGCGCCCCATGTCTCTCGTCACGGCCTGCCACCCTGATGCACCTCCCCCACAGCTTGTACGGACAGGCGCCTCACTCACGCCGGGGAATCCATGGATCCCTGAACACCTCAACGGCACACGATGCGGGTGTTCAAGACGGTGCACGCCGGACTCGGCCAGCAGTTGGAAGCAGGCGTACGAGACGGCCACGTACCCTCCCGCCCAGACGCGGCCCGGCCCGCGGCCCCGGGCCGGCCCCCATACGACGACATTGTGCAGCGGGGACCGGGCCGCGGGTTGATTCGGCCATCGCCTCGAGTGCGGGCCTCTGCTTCACATCGGGCCCGGCCGTCACCACGGCAGGAGCGGCGGTGGGGGCGTAGAAGATCTCTCCGCGCAGGACGACCTCGGCGCAGCCAGTGGCTGGGCGTCACCCGAACCCCGCGGCAACCGGAACGGGCCACACCGGCCCAGGACAGACAGCAGACACAAAAAAGACCCCGCACCACACAACTCGGTACGGGGTCTTCACAGAGCGCCGGGCAGGCCTTGCACCTGCATCTCCCCACAGGAAGCGGGACGTCTTTCCTTAGAAGTGATTTCATTTGGGGAGTCTGCGGTGGCAGATGAGTGTCGCGGCGATGGCGACGAAGGCAAGGAAGTGTTCGGGCTTGCGTTCGTAGCGGCGGTGAAGTCTGCGGCAGCCGGCGAGCCAGGCGACGGAGCGTTCTACGACCCAGCGGTGTCGTCCGAGGCGGTCGGAGTTTTCGATGCCTCGGCGGGCGATGCGGGGTGTGATGCCGCGTGAGCGGAGCCATCGACGCAGGTGAGGGTAGTCGTAACCTTTGTCGCCATGGAGCTTGTCCGGCCTGCGGCGGCGCGGTCCGCGGCGGGACCTGATCGGTGGGATCCCACGGGCGAGAGGCTCAAAGCCCTGACTGTCGTGGGTGTTGGCCGCGGAGATTCCGAGCGAGATCGGAAGGCCGTTGCGGTCAACTATGAGGTGGATTTTGGACCCCTTCTTACCTCGGTCGGTCGGATTCGGTCCCGTCAACTGCCCCCTTTGAGCGCGCGGACACTCACCGAATCGATAGCGCAGCGCGACCAGTCCAGCTCGCCCTGGACGCCGAGTTCATCGAGCACCAGGCGGTGGAGCCTGGCCCACACTCTGGCCTGGGACCACTCGGTGAAACGCCGGAAGGCGGTCACACCTGACGGTCCGATACCAGGTGGGAGTTGGTTCCATGTGCATCCTGACGTGGCTACGAACACGATGGCCGCCAGCACTTCACGGTCCCCATGCCGTCGCCGGCCGCCACCCTGAGGACGCGTCGGCGCTGGAGGAACCACCCGCTGGAACAACTCCCACAAGCCGTCCGGCACCAACCGCTCAACAAGCTTCGTCGTCACGCCATCAGCATCCCGCAAGATCACACCAAACGAAATGACTTCTTAGACCACCAACGCACAGCCTGCCAACGCGAATTCCGCCGACCAGCCCAAGATCAACAATACCAGACACAACACACCGACCTCACCGACCCCACCGACCCCACCGACCCCACCGACCAAGACACAGACAGCAAACCGTTAGAAATCCGCGATGACGCGCCCGCCGCCGCCGTTGCCCTCCTTCGGGACCGATCGCCTGCACCATGGACCTGCGTGATCGTCACCAATGGCCGCACCGCTCAACAGGAAGCGAAGATCCGCAACACCGGGCTCGACCAACTCGTCCAGGGCTGGGTGGTCTCCGAGTCCATCGGTCACAAGAAGCCCGAACCGCAAATCTTCCATGCCGCAGCAGCAACCGTCCGGCTTCCTTTGCCTGGTGCATGGGTCATCGGCGATTCACCCCATGCTGACATCGCCGGCGCCGAAGCGCTCGGGCTTCGAAACGTGTGGGTGACGGATGGCTCGCCCTGGCCCCAGAACTCCTACCAGCCAACCCACATCGCCCAAGACGTCGCCACCGCGATCAGCCACGCCATGAGGCTGCCGTGATCGCCCAGCGCTCGTGGTCCCGCCACTGGTCGTTGATGAACTCGACAGCGGCCGAGTAACCCTCACGCTGGATACCCAGACGCTTGACCAGGTTCAGCGACGATGTGTTGTCCGGCTGGATGTTCGCCTTCAGCCGGTGCATTCCTGTTGGCTGAACCATCGCGGGATCTTACGCAAGCCACTCGTCGACGCGTCCAGCAGCCAGCGGAAGATTCGGCCGCAGTGGTATAGGCCCGGCGGTGACCTGAGCGTTCAAGGCCGTTGGTTCAGGGCCTGGGTCAACTTTCTGTTCGCTGCTAGGGCGGCTTCCCACTCCGCTGTCGGCTCTTCCAGCTCTCCTTGTCCGTCAACGATCTCCCGCTCAGGGAGAGCGATTCGACGCTGGAGCTGGTCGACGCTGGCCGGGGTGAGTTGAGCTTGTTCTATACCTCTGGTGCTTCTCAGGCCTGCCACATCTATGGTGCCGTGGTGACACATGGGCTGTACCCACGACTCGCGGAAGCGTTCCCAGCACTTGCTACCGAGATCGCTGAGCTGCTGCGTGCTAAGGGTGAACCACTGGCCGAGGTGGTCGCTGGCCTGCCCTACCACGGCCCGTGCACCTGTACCCGTTGCACGAAGCGCGAGCAGGACGTGCGCGGACACCACCTCCGCAAGCACGGGGGCGACCCAGCGCCGGGCCTACCTCGTGAGCCCCGACGCGGACCATCCCCGCGGGCGCGGGGGCGACAGCAGGCCGATCCCGGTCCCGGCCGTGGCGACCGGACCATCCCCGCAGGCGCGGGCGCAAAGGTGAGCTCAAGGGCTTCACCTGGCAGGACTACCACGACCTCATCGTGCGGGCACACATTCAGCTCGGCGGCCCCGATCGTGTTGGTCTGGGACAACCTACGCACTCACCTCATGCCACAGATGAAGGCTTTCATCGCTGCGAATGACCACTGGCTGACGGTCTTCCACTTCCCCTCCAACGAGCCCGACCTCAACCCGCAGGAAGGCATCTGGTCCCTGGCGAATCGGACTATCGGGCCACCTCGCCGCCGTGAACCTCGACCAGGTGGCCTCCGCAGGCAAGCGCAGCCTCAAGAAGATCCAGTACCGCCCACACCTGGTCGACGGCTGCCTTGCTGGCACCGGCCTCGCCATAGACGACAGCCAGTGATCAGGCCGCCATCACACATTCAACTTCGCTTGTGCCATGGGGTGATACCGGCACCGCACACAAGGTGGTAGTCCTTGCCGCGATTGTCCCTCAATGGTGGCGGCGCCCAGCTTGTGGACGCCGCCCCGGGGAGGGGAGGTAAGGCTCAGCGGGCGTGAAGAACCATGGCCGAGCCACCGCCACGGCGCTCGGGCTCGGCGACCGCTTCGATCTTGCCGCCTGGCAGGAATTCCAGTGCTGCAACCGCCCCGATCTCCGGCGAGGGAGTGAAGGCACTCGGGGCCAGGACGAACTTGTGGCCCAGACGTTCCAGCGCCGTCCGCTCAGGCGAGTCGAGGAAGGCCGGTTCGGCCTCGGTCGCCACCCCGTTGCGCTGGGAGATCCGCGGCTCGTCGACCGCCTCCGGCAGGGTCATGCCGAGGTCGAGGCGGTTGAAGAGGGTCTGCAGCACGGTGGTGATGATCGTGGAGCCGCCGGGCGAGCCGATGGCGATCATCGGCTTGCCGTCCTTGAGCACGATGGTCGGCGACATGCTGCTGCGGGGGCGCTTGACGGGTCCAGGCAGGTTCGGGTCCGGCACACCTTGGGTGATCGGGGTGAAGTCGAAGTCCGTCAGCTCGTTGTTGAGCAGGAACCCCCGCCCCGGCACGGTGATGGCTGAGCCGCCCGTCTGCTCGATCGTCAGGGTGTAGGAGACGACGTTGCCCCAGCGGTCGGCGGTCACCAGGTGAGTGGTCGACGTGCCCTCGTACGGCTCCGGACTGCCGGCGCCCTGCTTACAGTCCGAGTCGGGGTGACGCGGGTCGGCAGGTGCGACCGGGCTGGTCAGCACGGCGTCGGGGCGGATGAGACAGGCGCGGTCCTTGGCGAACTCCTTGGACAGCAAGTCCTTCGTGGGCACGTCCGAGAAAGCTGGGTCGCCCACCCAGCGGTTGCGGTCGGCGAATGCGATCCGGCTGGCCTCCAGGTAGTGGTGCAGGGCTTGAACCTTGTCGGCGGACGACAGGTGGAAGTTCTCCAGCATGTTGAGCGCCTCGCCGACCGTGGTGCCGCCGGAGGACGACGGCGCCATCGAGTACAGGTCAAGGCCGTGATAGGTCGCGTGAGTCGGTGCCTGGTCCAGGACCGAGTAGCGCGCGAGGTCGCTCTGTTCCATCAGCCCCGGGCGGACGTTGCGGCGGGAGCCGGGAGCCAACGGCGGCTGCTGAACGGTCTTCACGACATCGCTGCCGATGTCCCCGTGGTACAGCGTGCCAATGCCCTTCTGCGCGATCTCGCGGTAGGTGCGGGCGAGGTCGGGGTTGCGGAAGCGGGAGCCGACCCGGGGAAGTTCGCCATTCGGCAGGAACAGCTTGGCAGTAGGGGTGAAGTCGCGGAAGCGGTCCTCGTTCATCTGCGTCTGGGCGCGGAACTGGTCGCCCACGACGAAGCCGTCGTCGGCGATCCGGGTGGCCGGCCGCAGAGCCTTTGCCAGCGAGACGGTGCCCCACTCGTCCAGCGCCCTCTGCCACGTGGCCGGGGTACCCGGGACGCCCACGGACAGGCCCGAGTTGACGGCCTCGTCGAAGGGAATGGACTTGCCCGTGGCAGGGTCGAGGAAGGAGTCGGAGCGCATCCGGGCCGGGGAGGTCTCCCGGCCGTCGATGGTGCCCAGCTTCCCGGTCTTCGCGTTGTAGTAGACGAAGTACCCGCCGCCTCCGACGCCCGCGGAGTACGGTTCGACCACACCGAGCGCGGCGGCTGTGGCGACCGCGGCATCGGCCGCGTTGCCGCCATGCCGCAGCACGTCGAGACCGGCCTGGGAGGCGTACGGGTTCACGCTGGAGACCGCGCCTCCGCTGCCGACGGCGACGGCCTGTTTCGGGGGCGGTCGAAGCCCGGAATCGTCGGCGGCCGACGCGGGCGAAGGAGTTCCGGTGCTGATCAGAAGGGGGGCGGTGAGCACCGCTGCGGACACGGCAGCGACGATGGCACGGCGAACGGCCACGGTATCTCCGGTGACTTGGGGCTGAGGGGGGGTGACCGAAACCCTGCCAGCGTCCGAATGGATCTCCAACGAGAGTCCGCAAGATTTGCGTGACATCTGAGGTTCCCGATCAGTAACTCAAAATACTTTGCAAAAAAGCGCCCATGCCTGGATTGCGGCAAGCCGTGCATCCTCCCACTGGCAAGGCGCTCGCCCCCGCTCCGATGCCCGGCACTGTCCCCCTGCGGCATCGAACCGTATTGATGCAGCCTCACCTCGCGGTGCTGCAGAGCTTCTTTCCGGCCTCTGTCCGACCCGCCCGCAAACCTGGACGTCAGGGCCACCACCAACTCCCCGCCGGCCAGCCGGAACCACGACCGTCTCCAGCGGACCATCCCCGCAGGCGCGGGGCGACCCTCGACGCTTCACAGCCTCCTGCTCACCGCGCGGAGCATCCCCGCGGGCCGGGCGACCCTCGATCCGCCCGGGCGTAGTTCCGGCGCTGCGGGCCATCCCCGCAGGCGCGGGGGCGACCTCGACGGATGGATGCTGTACGTCCTCAACCGCAGACCATTCCCGCGGGGGCCCGGGGCGACCAGCACCGCGGTCAGAAGCAAAGCTTCGGCACGGTCGGCGGGGGCACCTGCCTCTGACTCCGTCCACGAGCTTCGACAGCACTTGTTCATCGTCTCGGGAGGCGGCCGGATCCGTCCGCGCCCGATGTTCACGAGAACGGGAGGCATCCCGACTGCCTCGGCTCGCCCGGCCCCTGGTGCGGGCCAGGCGTCCTCCATTCGGCCCCGCAGTGATTGCCGTAGGGCGAAAGTGGAGGTGGGCTGTCAGTGCGCCCGGTGACATTCGCGGGCGCCAAGAGGGCGGGCGCCCTGCCGAAGAGCAGGGCCAGCCTCCGCCCACCCACACGAGACTTGGAGATATCCATGCCGTACCGCAAGGGACAGCACGTGGAGTACCGCGACCAGCAGGACGAGCTTCAGCGCGGCGAGATCCGAAGCGCCGAGGGCAGCGGGGCGCAGACTCGCTACGCCGTCCAGAACGAGGCGACCATGAGCGAAGACAAGGTCAGCGAGAACCAGATCGAGCGGGCGCTGTAGTACGCCTCTGCCGACGCAGCCGCCGTTGCACCGAACCAAAGTGCAACGGCGGACTGCTGGATGCCCTGCGACAGTGGATGCACCGGCAGTTCCCAGTACGCCGGGTCAGGCACAGTCGATGTCGGCCGACTCTCCGCGCGCAGGCCGTGTGCTGGTGAAGCGAAGAGCTACGGGGTGAGGCTTCTTCGCGGATCATCCGGCGCAGGCTGGTACGGGCGGCGGCGAGGTGACGAACGAAGCCACGCGCGGCGGTTGCACGGCCCGCTGACCCCGTTCCGGGCATTTCGTCACCTCTGGAACCGCATTTCTCGATTGGTGTTGCGGTTGACGAACAACTCCTTCGACCCCGGCCTTTGATCACCCAGGGCCTGAGAAGTTCCCGGCGTGGCGATGACTCCAACATCCGGTGCGTTTCTATATTTTCCCGTGCATTCAGCTGTCTAGATCCAGATGTCGACGACTTCGCGGGGACGGAACATGGGTGTACGACGGCTTGCTGCGGTCGCAGTGGCGGCGCTGACGATGTTGGCCGGAGCGGCTGTGCCGGTCCAGGCGGCAGCGGCGCCGTGCCCGCTGCCGGGCGGCTTCGAGATCGACGGCGACCTGCAGGCCGGTACCTGCACACCCTCGGGCGACGACTGGACCACGCCAGGACTGAACGTGGAAAGCACCACGGACGGCGGCTCGTACCAGACAGTGAGCAAGGACGACAGCGTCCCGGCGGCCTGGGCGTCCAGTGGGTCCACCCCCGACAAGAGCCTCTTCACCGGGGCGTACGCCGCCTCCCGGGTGATCGATGGGCACTATTACGTCGACGTGGCCTGGGAGCGTGAGGCGACATCCGGCACCCAGAACTACGCAATCGAGATCAACAACGCGCCCGCCAACGCCCCGGACGGCACGCCACAGCCGAACCGTTCCACCGGTGGCGGGGTGTTCTACCTTTCCTCGCAGGGCTCCGCACCTCCCGTCTTCGACTCGGCGTGCTCGTTCACCTCGCAGAGCAACTACGGGACGACCTGCACGAGCTCGCCCTCCAGCTTCACCGGGGCGATCAACACTGCCAGCGTCACCGACGTCTTCTGTGGTCAGGCACTTCCCGCAGGGTCCTTCTTCGAGGTGGCGCTGGACGTCACCGCACTGACCGGCATCGTGCCGAGCTGCCCCGGCCCGTCCGCGGCCAGCGTGTATCTGCGGGCGATCACGGGATCGGGCCACAACGGCAACCTGAAGGGCTACTTGCAGCCGATCACGATCCAGCCGAACACGACCTGCGTCAGTCCGCCGATGACCACGACCGCCACGCCGGGCGGCTCGACCAACACGCCGGACACCATCCAGCACGACGACGCCACGGTCGGCACCGAGGACGCGCCGGGCGCCGGCACGGCGAAGTTCTACCTCTGCCCGCCCCCCGTCGTGACCGCCAACGGCGGCGACTGCTCCGCAGACGGAACGCTCATCTCCACGACCACGCTAGACGCCAACGGCCAAGCTTCATCGGCGACGGTCGGCGGCGAAGGCGGCGCGGCCGGCACCTCTTGCTGGCGCGCCGAGTTCACCCCGAGCGCCAACGACCACCACTACCTGCCGGCCACGCACACCAACGCGACCACCGAGTGCTTCACGATCGCCCCACCTGCCCACACCCTCACCGTGACGAAGACCGGCAGCGGCACCGGAACGGTGACCAGCACCCCGGCCGGCATCACCTGCGGCGCCACGTGCAGCCACGCGTTCACCGACGAAACCGCCGTGACCCTCGCTGCCACGCCCGACAGCGGTTCGAACTTCGCCGGCTGGTCCGGCGCCTGCTCCGGAACCGGCACCTGCACCTGCACGGTGACCATGGATGCCGACAAGATCGTGACGGCGGCCTTCAACGCCGGTCCGCCGCCCGTCGGCCCGCCCGACACCACCATCCGGAACGCTCTGGTCATCAAGAGGGCCCACCTGGCCGTCTTCACGTTCACCGGCTCCCGCGGCGTCGTCCCACTCAGATTCTTGTGCCGGCTCGACAAGGCACCCTTCACGGCATGCCGCTCACCCAAGCTCTACACGCACCTGACGACAGGCAGCCATACCTTCCAGGTCGAGGCAATCGACTCGCGAGGACAGGCCGATCCAATTCCGGCCACGCAGAACTTCAGCATCTGAGTTCGCCCCCAGACCCGTTCACAAGACGCCTGCGCGCAGACAACTGACCACCGCATCGGCCTTAGAGGTGACAGACGGCGCCTCAACTAGTTGACCCAGGCGCCGTCGGCCGGCAGCCCGGCCACACCTCACCCCGTCGAGTAGGGGTTGAGTGGCTCACTGATGTCTGGCAACTACTCACGCCCGTAATCCCGCACGGGAATCGAGGCACACCAGCGCCGGTCACCACGACCGGCGGACACCGAAGGAGAACTACTGATGGCCGCTCTGGACGAGATCACGAACGTCATCGCTGAGATCATCGAGGAGTTCACGGGCATCCCTGCCGCGGATGTCGACCGGAATAAGACGGTGTCCTATGTGGTGAGTCGGGCGTATCGCTTGTAGCAGCACAGGGCTGCGGCGAGGCCGAGGAAGGCCAGGTAGTTGCGTGGGTGGCGTTCGTAGCGTGGGCTGAGTCGTCGGTAGCCCGACAGCCACGACATGGTTCGCTCGATGACCCATCTGCGGCGGCCGAGTCGTTCGCTGGACTCGATCCCCTTGCGGGCGATACGCACGCCGATGTGCTTGCCCCATAACCATTTACGCAGGTGGGGCACATCGTAGGCTTTGTCGGCGTGGAGACGCTGGGGTTTGAAGTACCGGCCGCGGTGAGGGTCGTGTCTCGTTTGGTGACCCATGATCATGGGCCTCAGCGCGAGGCTGTCGTGGGTGTTCGCGGCTGAGAGGCCGACGAGGAGGGGCAGTCCGTTTGCGTCCGACAGGACGTGCATCTTGGAGCCCGGCTTGCCTCGATCCACGGGGCTCGGGCCTGTGAGTTCGCCCCTTTTTTGGCCCTGACATGTGCGGAGTCGAGGACTGCGCGGGAGAGGTCGAGCAAGCCAGCGTCATCCAGTCGGTGCAGGATCTCCTCGTGCAGCCGGCCCCACACACCGGCTCGTGACCAGATCAGGAATCTGCGGTGGGCCGTCGACTTGGATATCCCGAAGCACGGCGGCAACGCCCGCCAGGCACACCCACTGACCAGCACATAGATGATCGCCGCGAACAGCGTCTCATCAGGCGTGTCCTGCGTCCCGCCACCCTGCGGCCGCACTCTGGACGGCGGGATCAACGGCTTCGCAATCTCCCACAACCCGTCCGGAACAATCCAACTCCACGTCCCCTGACCCATGTTGAGAACCAATACCCCGACTCACCACATAGGACACCGTCTAAGGCCTTCTCGAGTGATCTGGGAATCGACGAGCCGACCAAGAATGAGATCGTCAAAGGCATTGAGGAACGCTGCGACGTCAAGATCGACGGCTCGGACAGCAAGGAGTTCGCGACCGTCGGCGACGCTGTCGATCACATCTACAACCACCGGAACTGAGCCCGCAGTCACACGGGCATCCGCAGGCTCGTAGCCTGGTGATGATCACCCGAACTCAGAACGACGCGAACTCCGATGCCGCGTCCAAGGCCAGTTTGGAGGCGCTCCTGGCTCGCACCGTGCCCAGCCACACCCTGCACGGGCGGGTGACGTGCCGCACGACGTGCTCACCGGCGACCGTGCAGATCCCGGCTGGAGCCCGCCCGCCCCTCCCCTACCGCGTGCGCAGGGAACGGGCGATGGCCTGGGCATGCTGGAGCAACGTGAGGTCCTGCTGATCCCAGGTGTCGGCGAGAGATGTAGTGGTGGCTCATGATTTGAAACCTCCCCCAGCTAAAGCAGGGGGATTCCTAGCTCACGTGGCCTGATCCCCGGCGGGGATGCAGGTCTTACACGATCAGCACTAGCCGGGACAGAGACCAGCCCGGACGAGCATCACACGGGCTGAGTTTTTGTCCCGAGGTCGGGACACCCCGCACGTGGTGCACGTATACGTTCGTTCTGAGAGGCAGCGCGTGCTTGGTTCTCGCTCCGCATGCTGCGCAGTCCATCGTGGTGTGCGCCGGGTGCACCAGGTGCACGGACCGGCCGTGCTTACGGGCCATCTCGGCCAGGGCTGTCTTCGTCGCGCCGATCGCCGCGTCAGCGGCCTTCTTGGCCATGGTGGACTTCGCGAGGAACTTCGGCCGGAAGTCCTCCACGGCCAGGCCGTCATGGTCGCGGACGACCTTCTTGGCCCACTTGCGGGCGGTGTCCTGACGCTGCCGGGCCACCTTCTTGTGCAGCTTCGCCGTCTGCCGCTTCGCCTCGCGGTAGCCCTTCGATCCGGCGCATCCACGCTTCGGCTTACGCCGGGACATCATCCGCTGATAGTGCGCCCAGCGCTGGGCGGCCCTCTTCCCGTGCTGCGGGTGAGGAAGGTCGTGGTCGTCGCTGGTGGTGGTCGC
Organism: Streptomyces sp. NBC_00569; assembly: GCF_036345255.1. Taxonomy (NCBI): domain Bacteria; kingdom Bacillati; phylum Actinomycetota; class Actinomycetes; order Kitasatosporales; family Streptomycetaceae; genus Streptomyces; species Streptomyces sp. NBC_00569. Next base: position 139,726 of record NZ_CP107783.1, read on the forward strand.
GGTCTCCTTCACACCCCAGTCGATCCCGATCACCCGGCCGGTTCCCGGCAGTGTCTCGGGCATGCTCGCCACGACGAAAGACGCGTACCAAGCTCCGGTGCTGTCGCGGTAGACGCGGACGCTGGAGGGTGGCTCGGGAAGGGCACGCGACCACACGACCGTCACGGCGATGCCGCCTGCCAGGTGCAGGCGGCCGCCCTTGAGCCGAAAACCCCGCCGGGTGTAGTTCAGCGACAAGTCGTCCTGGTGCTTCTTCTTGTACTTGGGCATCCCGGCCCGCTGCCGCACCGGCACAGCGGCCCTGATGTCCTTCAGCGCCTTCGCCCCCGACTTCGCGAAATCGCGTATCACCTGCTGCTGAGGAACGCTGGAGCCCTCGCGCAGCCAGCCCATGCAGGCACGCGCCTCGGTCAGCATCTTGTCCAGCCGGGCCGGACCACACTTCTCGTTCTCGGCGTGCGCCCTCTTCGAGCGGGCGCAGCACTCATTCCACAGCCACCGGCACCGCGCCCATTCCGCTGCGAGAGCGCCAACTGCGGTGGACGACACGCGAAGACGGAAGGTGTAGCGGGCATGCCCGACACCTGCCTTCTCCTGCGCCGCGTTCGTCATGAACAGCAACCTATCCGGGAGGACTGACAGTTGAGAGCTCTGAACCAATATGGGCTGCCCCACCACCACGACGGGAGCACGCCGATCCGCCCAGCCGGCGAATCACCTTCCCCTGCCCTGCTCCGCAGGAGTCCGATTCCTCTCCAGCCTGAAGGCCGGGGCATCCTAGGAGGAATCCGGTGAATTCCTCCACTGCGATGGCCAGTTCGCTTCGGACGTGTGATCCAGTGTGCTCGGCAGCCAGTGTCAGCCCGTCCTCGAGACAGCGCCCGGTCCGGGTCCGTTCCATCCACGGAACTCTTCAAGCAGCTCAGCAAGGAAGACGCCGAGGCGGTCACCGCCCCAGGTCCTCACCATGACCTCGATCTGCACCGAACCGCGCGTCCGTCGGCGCTCCTGCCTGGCTGGAAAACCGAGCAGCGTGCCCGAGAAACGGGCACCGGCCTTGACCGATGCCCCCGGTGTGGAATCTCACCGGCTGGCCCGCGATGGCCGTGATGCGCCGATAGGCGGCACGGCATGATGCGTACACCTCGTCGCCGTTTCGGTCCGCTACGAGCCTGCGGACCGGTCCTGGCTGGCCGCGCTGTCGTCGCTGATACCGCGCTGGCGCCGGAGCCGTGCCGGGCGAGGAGGCAGACCGGCCTAGCTTCTTGTAGGCCAGCCAGTCCCGCTCCAGGCTCGCCGTGATCCTGCATGGACGTCGGCGCGGACCTGCGGGGTGACGTGCTCGACTTCACCGCTCGAGTAGTGCAGGTGCAGGCCCTCGCGACTGGCGTCGCACAGGATGGCGTGGGCCTCGTGCATGACTGTCATCTAGAGCTGCGGGACCGGGGCCGTGGTGAGCTCGTCGATGACGGTCTCGTAGTCGATCCCGAGGACACCCCAGTCCTTGCCCTGCTTGTCAAGCCAGAGGGTGACGTCAGAAGAAGAAGACGACCTTGCCCAGCCGGGTGGCCACTCTAAAACTGGCGGTCGCTGTTGACAGGTGGGTGTTCCCGACAAGAGCAGGCCGGAGCAACCTTGTGCCTGAGGAAGGCCAACGTAAGGATGTTGGTCATGGCTGCTGGGGAGGGTGAGGGGACGGGAAGCCGTTCCGCGGTGCCGGGCGACGGCATATCCGCCGAGGACACGGTGCCCGCGTCGGGCGAGGGGGGAGAGGATGCGTTCGGCGGGGTGACGACCACGCTGTGGGGCTCACTCATCGCGTTGGCGGGCTTGCTGACCGCCCTGGGCATGAACAGCGACAGGCTGTTCGTCGCGCTCAACAATCAAACGGGGTGGACGCTGGTTGCACCCGCGCTGGCCATCTTCGCCGTCGGTTTCACTCTTTACGCGTACTTCACCCATAAAAGACTGCTTCTGTTAGTCGGAAGTACGGCCTATATCGCAGCTTTTGTCGCCTCATTGGTCGCCGCCACCCTCGCCGCTGCCGGGAATGGCAGGCCGACCGTGACAAGCGTGAGCCTGACGGGTCAACGGCCCCAGGTTTCGCTGACGTTCACCGTCCAGGCTGCCGGTGTCGATCGCAACGATCATGTAGCTGCGTTCGTCCGGTTGCTGAACGCACGTGAAGGCGGCCAGGCGGATACGGAGCTGTATTCGGGATCTCTCAGGCCTGACGACATGGGCAAGGTGGATCAGAAAGTCACCATTCCACTCACTCTGCCCAGGAACACCACTCATGTCACCATCAACGTGTCCAACAGCGGAGACAAGGGCAGGAGCCATTGCACCACCCGTTCTCCGACTGCTCCGGCATGTGTGACGGTGAAACTGCCGTGAGAGAGTGAGTCCGGGCGAGCGGTGCGCAAGGACGAGGCTAGGTGGACGTCGCAGGACATCGACGGCGCGTATATCCCGGCCGAGTACGTCGAGGTACTGGAAGTCTTGTACGGGGTGTCGCCATTCGTTCCGTGACCCAGCTCAGGCATCGATCGGCACCGGCACGGGGCCACATGTGCCCGTCTGACAGCCCGTTCGCCACCCGCCTGGCCTGGGTCCTGCGTGATCTGCCGTCGGGCTGATCACTTCCCCGTCCGGTCGAGGTTCCCCCGTCGTTCGGGAGGTGCTGATTAGCTGGCCAGGGCGGGTTGACGGGGTTTCAGGTTCGGTTGTTCGGGTCTGCTCGGCACAGCGCTTCTCCTCGAACTCGATCGGGCTGAGCCAGCCGAGCCGTTCCTGGATGCGGCGACTGCCCGTGCTGCCAGGGGGGCAGGCACGGGTGGGCTGGACTTGAGACTAGGCACGTCGTTCGTCGCGGGGCGTACGCAAGCACGGCTGTCGGTCAGAGGCCGCAGACGGCGCGTAGGGCCTGGTCGACGCGCGCCATGGTGGTGGGGTCGACGGTGCCGAGATGCCACCGCTCCGTACAGAGCGCAGCGCCGCGGGTCCTCGCCGTCCAACCAGCCGAGCAGGAAGGCAGAGGCAAAAGCGTCACCCGCGCCATTGGAGTCCACCACCGAGGCTGGGGGCGTGACCGCCGGAACGTGCGTCAGCTCGCCGTCGGCCAGCACATGGGCTCCCCCGGCCCCGGCCATGGCAACCACGATCCGAGCCCGGCCGCGCGCGGCGATATCGCGCATCGTGCGCTCCGGATCGGCCAGAGCGGTGGCGGACACGAAGACGATGTCCGCGGCCAGCGCGAAGGGCTCGTGGTAGGGGTTGATGCCGTCCCAGTCGTGCAGGTCGGTCGAGATGGTGACACCGGCTTCCCGCAGTAGGGGCATCGCGTACGCGCACGGGTGGGTGATGGCGACGTGCGCGTGACGGCTGGCGGCCGCGAGCGCGCGAACTGTCACCTCGGGCAGCCGGTCGGTGTCTCGTGAGCGGCTGTCGTCATACAGGGACAGCCGTCGCCCGTCGGGTCCGACCAGGTTGACAGCGCGCTTGGTGCCCCCAGACAGCGGGATCTCTGTGAAGGGAATGGCCCGCTCACGGTGAAGCGCGCGGACCAGGTCGCCCTCGCGGTCGTCGCCGACCATGTCGAGGTGGTGGGTGCGCAAGCCCGGCTCCCGCACCCCCAGCGCGACGAAGTCCCCGCTCTGCCCCGCGCAAGTCTCGATTCCCGGACGGATCATGTAGCTGTCGGCGAACGGGAGCGGCAGTTCGGGAACGTAGACGATCATGTCCACTCCCGCACCACCCAGGACCAAGACATCGATGTCGGGCATGCTGAGGTTCCTCTCGAGCCGCTGTCGGCCGCCGAGTCAAACAGCACGCCAGAGATACGGCAAGAACTTGCAGGAACTTTCTGCAATCTGATAGCGGGCGACCGCCCTGCTGAGGGCTCTGCTGGTCCTGACGAACCGCGAAGTCTCCCAGTGACTGACGATCTTCACCGAAGTGATCCGCTCACGACCAGCACGAGCACCCCGGACTTCATGCACACCAGGCCTGTGACCTGCAACTTCACAATGCACACTGCACACTGGAGGAAGGGACGCACGTGCGCGGACCGGACCGGAGGTGTGGTGCGATGTCGAGCGGTGTCGTGCTCGCGCGAATCGCCGACGACGGGCGGATCGTCGCGTGGTCCGCGCGGGCCGCGGATCTGCTCGGCCGGTCCAGAGAGGAGGCTGAGGGCCGCACTGTGGCCGAGTTGACGGGCGGGGACAACGGCGCCATCGGACGCGGGGCCTTGCTGACCGCTCTCGGCGCGGTGTCCGTGCAACCGGTGGTCTCCGGCACCTCACTCGCTTGGGAGATACGCGACGAGCAGGACGACGACACCACGGCCCGCGATCAGGAGATCCTGCGGAGGCTGTTCGTCCACTCGCCGATCGACCTGAACGTCCTGGACGGGTCCCTGCGCATTGTGCGGTCCCAGAGCGGCACACGTGAAGCACCGCCGAGGGCGGATGAGGCCCCGGCCGGGCAGGACTTTCCTGAAGCCCTGGGCCTGGAGGACCCCGAGAAGGAGCGCGCGGTGGCGCGCCGGGTCCTCATGACCGGGGAGCCGGCGCTGCAGCGCATCGTGCGGGCCGCGCCGCACAACAGCTCGGGCCGCCCCGTGGCCTACTCCCTGTCGTACGTACGCCTTGAAGGAGTGGACGGCGAGGTGCTGGGCCTCGTGGCCTCGGCGCTTGACGTGACCGAGCACAAGCGGGCACTGGAACGGCTGGGGCTTCTGGAGAAAGTCCGCACCACCGTAGGCGAGCGGCTCGAAGTGGTGGCCGTGTGCCAGGAGTTGGTGGACGCCGTCGTACCGGAGTTCACGGGCATCGTGGTGGTCGAAGTCATCGAGGACGTCATCCGGGGCGAGGAGCCGCCGCTGGCTCCGGTGGACCATGACGTGCCGCTGCGGCGCGCCGCCTTCAAGGGGCTGGTGTCGGCTCACGCGGTGGGAGACGTGCGCCGACTGCCGGAGGGCACCCCCTTCTCCCGCGTCTTGAACGACCTGCGGCCCAGGCTGGTCACTGTGACGAAGGACAGCCCGTGGTTGTCGGCGGAACTCATCGTCAGCGAGCTGGTCGCCAACGCGCTGCGCTACGGCGCCCCGCCATATCGGTTGCGCCTGATTTTCGACGGGCGTCTGACCTGCGAAGTCCGCGATTTGGGCGACAGCGTCCCACACCTGAAACACGCTCGCACCATCGACGAGGGTGGTCGCGGCCTTTTCATCGTGGCGAGCGTCGCCGACGGTTGGGGAATCCGGTATCACGCCCAGGGCAAGACGGTCTGGGCCCAGCAGAGCACAGCATTGGCGGGCTAGAACTCCAGCAGCGTTTTGCTATCTGGCCTGGTCAGAAGCATCGTTGGGAGTGTAGTTGGGTGATGGTGTATCAAGCCCGCTCGTTGGCGGACCGCCCCGCCAACGAGCGGGCCGTCGCCCGTAGCGGCGGTGACAGGCGAGGGCCTGGTGCCTGCGCTGCCGCTGCGACCAGCTCACAGCGTGCAGGCGAATCGGCCGGCAGGGCCGGGGTGTGGGGTGAGTTGCCTTTCTCGAACCGGTGGTTATGTGGTGAGGAACTGCGATCGAGGCGCCGGACTCCAGCGGCCTGGCGAAGTTTTGCGCCGAACTCCTCGGTTGGCACATTGCGCACGAGGAGCTGGGCACGGCCATCGTCGCTGCCTCCCCACAGGGGCCGTTCTTCGTGTTCCATCAGGCGGATGCCTATGGGGCTCCGGTGTGGCCTCCGGCCGAGGGCGAACAGCGCCCGATGATGCACTTCGACTTCCGGGTCGGCGATCTGGATTCGGCGTTCGCCGAGGCGGCCCTGTTCTCGTATTGCTACCGTCAGGTGGCGTGTAGAGCTGAGTGACCGCCACAGCCCTCGTTTCCCTGGGCTGGCGCCTCGTTGAGCTGAACGAGTGACGGTGAGGGGTGGGGTTAGACTATGCACTACGACATCTGTGGTGCTAGCGCTCGATCCGGTAATTCGCTGCCTGGGTCGCTTCTCCCGTGCTCCCAGCGGCGGACCCGGTCACGCTCGATGACTGAGCGACACAGCGTCCAACGTCTCCATGACGATGCGGCTTCCGTTGAATCTATAGACGACGAGCTCGGCATGACGGCATTCGACCTGGCCAAGGGCGAGCTCCCGGCGCTCACCCACCCAATCCACGACGGCTTGCGGCTTGGTCAACGGACGCGTGAAATGCACCAGCGTCGAGTACCAGATATTGCGGTCGAAGTCGGCCTCCAGCCAGGCCTCTTCGCCCAATGCGTCTTCGTAAGCGTCATACAGGCGCTCGATGGCGTCATCCGACGGCTCGGCGCACAGCATGATGCAGCCTGGTGTCAGGGTCAGACCCGACAGGGTCAGCCGAACAGGGCCGATGACTCTCGCCGCCGTCCGTAGCGCCGCTATGTATCGGGATACCCGTGCGTCGCCGTCCGGGACCGATAGACGGTGCTTCTCCAGCGCGCGAAGGGTGAAGTGCGAGGAGTCAGCCGTGCCCGTCGGCCAGTGTCCTTCCCCAGCAACACTCATCGCCTCGCGGGTGATCTCCCCGATGCTGCGGGCGGTCGCGGCGTCAGGTCGCATCACGACGGACATAACCCAGCGGTCCCCGCCATTCACAGGCGGCACCTGGCACTGAACCGCACCAGCCAGAACCGCATCCCGACCCCGCTCAAACAACTCATCGAACCTCGTTGCGTACATGCCGAACGATCATGCCGCACGACCGTCGGCCATGGACAGCGCGAGCAGTGGGTTCGCAGTGGAGATGGTCCGCTCGCTGTGCCCGGATTCACGGGCCAGCAGCGGTAGAAGGGCCAGCAGCAGGACGGCCGCACTGCCGGTCCCAGAGCCGACGGTCAGCGCCGCCTTGATGGCGTCGATCGGCCTCTTCGTCGGCATCCGTGACCATCTTCGTCGTCTGTCAGCCGAATTGGACGGGTGCAGCGGGTTGATCGAATCAGCTCAAGGCGGCGTGCAGAAGGGGTAGTTGCCCTCTGAGCCGACGGAGCGTCGACTCTTAGGCCGCACCTACGTCTTCGGAGATGACCCAGACAAGAGGCGTCTACTGGCGGACCTACCGGCGGTTTTCGACGCGGGGCAGGCCGTGTTTGCTGCCGATCCGGATATCACCGGACGGCAGTTGTACGCGGCCGTGAAGGAGCTCGCGGCCCAGGCAGGCTGGGAGATCGGCATCTGGCACACGGGGCACCTGGTCGGTGAGTTCCCGCACGAGACCATCGACGGGATGAAGGCGGAGTCGTACATCACGCCGGACAACGACACCCCGCTGCGCCGTACGGACCGGCTCGGCCGGACCTGCCACTGGATCCTGGAGCTGCACTTCGTAGATCGACAACGCGGATTCGGCGGCTTCTACGAGCAGTTGCTCGACCTGGCGTGAGCACCGCAAGCCATCCCCGCTGCGGCGGACATGCCTTGCGGAGGTGGGAAGCTCAGTCAGCGGTCTCGTTGACCGCGTAGGAGTGGGCGCCGGCACCGGCGAGGGCGCCGCCGGAGACGATGAGGTACTCGTCACGGATGGGCTTGCCGTCGAGCCAGGATTCGAGGATCTCGCGGGTGCCGGCGGTGTAACGGGCCTGGGCGGACAGAGAGGAGCCGGAGATGTGCGGCGTCATCCGGTGGTGCGGCATGGTGCGCCAGGGGTGGTCGGCGGGGCGGGCTGCGGGTACCAGACGTCACCGGCGTAGCCAGCCAACTGGCCGCCCCTCAGAGCCTTTTGGACAGCGTCGCGATCGACGATGCGGGCGCGAGCGGTGTTGATGAGGTAGACGCCGCGCTTCATGGTGGCCAGTAGCTCGGGTCCGCGCTCGGCGGCGGCGCGTAGGTGCGGAGACCGTTCTGACGGGCGGAAGCACTCATGGGGGCCTCCGGGCGGGGTGGCGTCCTGATGGGCCCCGTCCGGTCGTGCGGTGGTGGCGGTGTCCAGGTGGAGCGCCCCACTGGACGTACGACCTGGACACCGCCGGCGCCGTGCGGCCCGCTTGGGTGTCAGGACGCCACCGCGCCCTGAGGTGTGCGCCGTCGCGCTCTGTCAGAACAGCGCGGTCAGGGAACGACTCCGCTGACTCGTGCACCAAGCGCCGTTACGACCCGGCCCGCCATCGTGTCTCGGCCCTGTAGCGGTGCCGCCCAATGGCAGGCCGGGCCGGCTCCCCACCCCTCCGGAAACCCCGGGGGCGCGGATGCGTGGGAAAAGGCAAGCGGCCGGCTCGGTTCCCGCACCCCTCTCCGAGGCTTTACCCGATCGGGGCACCGGACGGCACCCGGGCCTCTCCCGTGCCGCCGTCGAGCCGCTCGCGCAGGCACGCGAGCAAGACGCCCATCGGCGCCAACGCCAAGGGCAGAAGCACCAGCGCTACCGCGACCGGGGTGATGATGACGAGGACGCCGGTAACCCACACGTTGCCCCCGGTGGTGGCCAGCATGAGCAGCCCCGCCCAGTGCGCCACGTACGCCCCCAGCCACTTCAGCACCACGAAGGCGACGGCGACCGCGACCGCACTCAGCAGGCAGAGCCCAGTGGTGCCCAGCCGTGCCGTACGGGTCAGCGTCCAGGAACGGCGCATCGCTGCCGTCGCCGAGGAGTTGTCCGCCACCCGTATGGTGGTGGCCAGTGAGAAGCGGGCCAGGAGGACGAACCCGAGCACCCAGATCACGACGGGCAGGATCCGGCAAGCAGCGCCGCCGCGCCGGCCAGGACGGCGGAGCCGAACACGGGGCGCCGATTGCGGCCGGTGATCCGCAAGGCCTCGGCCACAACGGGGGTGCCGGCCCGGCGGACGTCCGAACTGATCACAGAACTGCTGTCTGTCATGCCGCACTCTCTCTGTTCATGGACACCAGCCGCAGGGTACGGGCGGGATCAGATGCAGGTGAAGCCGATGCCTGGCCATAAGGGCGCGGGCGATCGGCTTCACGGGGGCGGGTGCGCCAACACGTGCCTGCTCCTTCCGGTCGTCATGACCGGACCCCCGCGCCCTCGGCCACGGTCCTGCATTGGCCACGGCGACACACTTCTCGAGGACGTCGACCGCCTGGCGGTTCACTACGGACTCGGAGGCCGGAGCGGATCAGGTTCTCCCGGCGGCGGACCCAGCACGCGCTGTCGAGACGCTCCAAATTGCCCTTAGACGGCGGGACTTGCCGGCCAACCACGACTTCATGGCACGGCCGGTGACGCCCTGGTCGCGCGGCTCGGCACAGCCGGCCCTGCTGTCGAGATCGCGGATGCGGGCCCTCACCCCGTCCACGCCCTCATAGGTCTGCCCGCGCTCGGGTCCTGGCACTCCGTCATCCAGCCTCCACCCGGCCCCAGCTGACAGCCGTCGGCGTGAGAAGCCCGTCGCCCCGTGAAACACAGTTGCGGAATCACTCCCGCACCCCCAAAGATCGGCGCCATGACTCCCCCGCCGGTTTCCCAGGCCACCCTGCGCCCTTACCGCCCCGAGGACCGCGACGCCCTCTTCGACATCTGTGTACGGACCGGGCACGAGGGCGGCGACTCCCGCCATCTCTACCCGGACCTGGCGCTCCTGCCGAACATCTTTGCCGCACCCTACGTGGTCCTCGAACCGGACCTGGCCTTCGTCGTGGAGGACGGCGGACGGGCCGTCGGCTACATCGTCGGTACAGCCGACACTGCATCCTTCGTCACCCGCTACCGTTCCGAGTGGCTCCCCGGCCTGACGGACCGCTACCCCGCCCCTGTACAGCCCCCGTCCACCCCGGCCGAGGTGATGACCGACTTGATGCACCGCCCGGAACGGATGGTGCTCCCGGAACTGGAGGCCTACCCGGCCCATCTCCACATCGACCTGCTGCCCTCCCACCAGCGGAACGGCTACGGGCGGCAACTCATGGATGCCTTCCTCGCCGCCCTGCACGCCAAGAGTGTCGCGGCGGTCCACCTCTCCATGGTCACCAGCAACACCCCGGCCCGCGCCTTCTACAACCGCGTCGGCTTCCACGAGATCGACGTCCCGGACCCCGGGCCTGTCACCTACCTCGGCCGGACCACCACCAGCCCCTGACACGACGGCCCGGAGAACACAACAGAAGATCGAGTCCGCCGCGCCGCTCAGTACCAGCGCAGGTACGAACCGCTCCGGCTCCATCGGCGGGCGCCGCCACGCACAGCGGGCAAGATCCGCCCATCCAGCCCCGGCGCAGATACGCAACTCACCTGATTCTTCGTCGAATTCAAGATCGTGGCCTCGATCGCATCCACCCAGAAGCCGATCATCCGTCTGGGCGACATCGGCGACCAGGTCCTCTCCCCCACCGCAGAGGCTGCACAATCTCGCCCGCTTGACTGGCCTGGGGCGAGTGCAAGACTGCGGCAACCCGTTCACAACGAGCATCAGCGTTCCGCTTCTCTGTAGGCGTGGGTGAGCGATTCCATGAGGTGCGGGATTTCCACGAAGACGGATGCGGGGCCGAGGACATCCAGGACGCCCGAGCGTTGGACGAGTGTATTTACATCGGCTGAGGGACTCCGCCGCGGCATGTGCTTCTTCGCCACCGCCGCCTTCTTCGCCGCCGGTTTCCCGCCGCCTGCCTCCTTCGCCGCCTGCGCCCGCTTGATCGCCTCGCGCTGCGCCCTGCCGGGCCGCTTCTTCGGATGCCGACCGCGTGCCGCCTTGGCGGCCTTCTGTGCCGGGGTCTGTCCCACGGGCGGAGCGTAGAGCCACTGGGGCGCCGACCGCCGCGCAGTACATCCCCACCAGTCATCTGCATTGCCTCTTCCGGGACGAAGACGCCACCGTCACCTGGGCCAGAGATGCCGTAACAGCTCTTCCTTGAGCCGGTTGGCGAGCTGATCGCCTTCCTGGAGGTCCTCCACTGGCAGACGGGCGTCCACCCCGCTTCGGCGTCCGGTCCGGCAGCAACGGCTCGATGCGTGCCCACTGGGCGTCAGTCAACGGCACACCAGACCGACGATCAGATCATCCGAAGGGGGCGGCCTGGTACCGAGAACAGGAGCAGCCCGTCCAGCGCCCCGCCGATGAGCGTGGCGTAAGTCCGGTGCGGGAGCCGGCCCGGGTTGCGGTCGTCATGATCGTGGCCGTAGACCCGAATGCGCCGGAGAGGAGGAATGACCTTCTGGTCACTGTCGTCTGAGAGCGGCCGAGGGTCGGGCTGTGCGTGCTGACGATCCCTGCGCTGTGGCGATGGTGGTTGTCACATTCGCGGGCCCGGCGGTGTCTTCATGCCGAACAGGCAAACGTCTAAGGAGAACACCATGGCGCTACGGATCCCGAAGGCCGAGCTCCCCGCCGAGCTCCGCGAAAACCTGATCAAGCAGCTCGGCTCCGTGCCCGAGCCCAACGAGGTGCTGTGGAACAACCCCAAGCTCGCCGAGGCCAACCAGGAGTTCTCGGCCAAAGTGGGCACCTGGGACGCGGCCGACGCGAGCCTCAAGACGTTCGCGCACATGGCTGTCGCGGCACAGGTCGGCTGTAGCTGGTGCCTCGACATCAACTACTTCGCGGCACTGAACCAGAAGCTGGACCTGGCCAAGGCGAGCCAGGTGCCGCGCTGGCGGGAGTCGCAGGTGTTCACGCCATTGGAGCGGGAGGTGATGGAGTACGCCGAGGCCATGACGAACACGCCGACGACCGTCACCGATGAGCTGTCGGCGAGTCTGCTCGGCCAGCTCGGCCCGGCGGCACTGGTCGAGCTCACCGTGTTCATCGGCTTCGCCAACCTGGCGGCCAGGTGCAACACGGCGCATGGGATCACCTCTCAGGGCTTCTCCGATGCCTGCGAGATCCCGCTGGCTGCGCGTCCTCAGACGTCCGACGTAGCGTCGACGGCATGACCGAGGACCCGTTCGTCGCCCATCGCAGCCTGCTGTTCACGGTCGCTTACGAGATGCTCGGCTCCGCGGCCGACGCGGAGGACGTGCTTCAGGAGTCCTGGCTACGGTGGGCCGAGGTCGACCGGTCGCGGGTGATCGACGCGCGGGCGTACCTCGTCAGGACCGTTACGCGGCAGGCGCTCAACCGGCTGCGGACGTTGGCGCGCAGCCGCGAGGACTATGTCGGCGAGTGGCTGCCGGAACCGTTGCTGACCAGCCCTGATGTCGCCGAGGACGTAGAGCTCGCGGAGAGCGTCTCGATCGCGATGCTGACCGTCCTTGAAACACTCGGGCCGACGGAGCGGGCAGTGTTCGTGCTCCGCGAGGTCTTCGAGCTGCCGTACGGCGAGATCGCCAAGGCCATCGGGAAGTCCGCGGCCGCGGTGCGGCAGATCGCGCGGCGAGCACGCGAGCATGTGGCGGCCCGGCGGCCGCGGGTGCAGGTGAGCCGGTCGGAGCAGCAGGCCGTGGTGGACCGGTTCCTGCTCGCGTTGCGCACCGGGCAGTTGCAGGAGCTGGTGGACGTCATGGCGCCGGACGTGGTCTTGATCGCCGATGGTGGCGGGCTTGCGGCCGCCGCTCTGGCTCCGATCCACGGAGTCGAGTCCGTCGCGAAGGTGCTCGCGCGCACGGACCGGGCGGAAATGGTCGCGTTCGCGACGACGGCCGTGTGGCTCAACGGCGCACCTGCGGGCCGGATCGAGATCGACGGCGAGCTGGCCACGGCGGTGAGCCTCGTGGTGGAGAACGGGCAGGTCACCCGGGTCTACTTGGTGAGAAACCCGCGGAAGCTGACGAGACTCGACGAACCGGCTGAACTCGCCAGGTAAGTCGGTTGCTGCTCTGGTGTCGTGAGTGGTCCGGGCGAAACCGCCTAGACCACTCACCACCGCGCTGGGCCAGAGCCCGACGGCGGCCAGGGGATCACTGACCCACGGAAAAGGAGATCACCGAGTGGCCGTCAATACACCGCTCCAACGGCCGTGACCCGCGCCTGCAGGGGATGGTCCCGCAGCCGTCAGCGCATTGGAGGCACCGTCGAAGTGGTCCCCGACCGCCAGCCGCCCCGCCTGGATCTCCGTCCAGGCAGCGCATGATGCACCCCGCTCCGTTCATCTGTTCGCCGCCGCGGCCCGTCTGACCGCGTCGCGAGCCCGAGGCTCCCGGACGACGCGCAACAAGACAGATTGCGGCTCTGAACCCCGGGCACGCACGCGCCGGCCTGGTTCCGACGGTTAACAGTCGACCGGTACGGGTTACGCAGTACCCGGTACGCAACCCGCCCCAGTTGGCAGTGCGCAGCCGCAGGCAGGGCCGGGCGGGCGGGCGGGTGTGCTGCGCAACTCCCTGAACCGCGTTGCGCAGCGAGCCCGAAACTCTGCGCACTGCACCCCGAGTCCGGGTTCCATAGGGTGCTGCGTAGTCAAGGGCCGGTACCAGCACCGGTCGCTGCGCACCGGGTCGTGAGAGCTGGCCGGGGCGCAGGCGGAGCCGCCGGATCCGGCCCGTGATCTCCCGCAAGGGCGCGCCTCGAACATCAAGAGCCTGGGAAGGCTCCGATACGTCGTCGAGCAGACCTTCGTCCTCGTCTCGCCAGCAAGATGCTTGGCCCCCGGCGCAGGATGTCGCCTGCCGTCTACAGCTCGCAGACCTGCTTGCGCAAGGCCGCGATGTCCGCGTCTTTCGCTGGCTTCGCGTCCGCCTCGGGCCGCTCGGCCTTCTTCGCGGTCTTGATCCACTGCCGCAACCTCTCGTGGTTCATGCCGAGTTCGACAGCGGTACCCGGGGCGGGCCGCGCTCGACGAACGGGCCAACGCCATCGCGTCGGCCCGGAACTTCGCCGAGTACTTGTAGGTCCCCACCTGGGACTCCTCTCCCCAAACTCAAGTCCCAGTGTCGAGGTGTCTACGATCAAGGTGGTGGGCCTCCTGCTGCGCGAGTACTACCCCGCTGTCATGGACGCCTTCCTTGCCAAGCAGGGCGGCTGGCCCGCAGGGAGGCCCGCCTAATCCGGGCCAAGGCGCCGACGCCGGCGGAGGGCTCGCGGCTGTCTCTGAGTCAGTTGCGCTCCGCCCTCAAGCGCGTCGGTCGCGTCCGCGGTGTTGAGGCGGAGGTTGGCCGCCTGCGTAGTGTCTTGCGAGCCGAGTACGCTCACCAGCCCGCGGCTGTCGAGAACGCCTTCGGCAGGCAGCTTCTCCCTCTGCTGGAGCAGTTCGAAGCAGCCTTCCAGGCCAGTGACGAACTTGCCGAGGCAGGTGATGCCAGCTTTCGCGAACATCCCGATGCCGAGGTACTCCTGAGGTTCCCGGGCCTGGGTGTCCAGCTCGCGGCGCGTGTTCTCACCGAGACCGCCGACGATCGCACACCGCTTCTCCGACGCCCGCGGACTGAAGGCATACGCCGGATCAGCACCCCTGGTCCGAACTGGGATCCAGTGGGGGACGCCAGCGTAGGTGATCTTGCCGTGTACCTCAGGTCGTGTGGTTGATGGTCAGTTCCGTCCAGATGGTCTTGCCCTGTGGTGTGTATCGGGTGCCCCAGCGCTGGGCGAGTTGGGCGACCATGAAGAGGCCGCGGCCACCTTCCTCGAAGGCGCCCGCCCGACGCACATGGGGGGCGGTGCTGCTGGCGTCGGACACCTCGCAGGTAAAGATCTCGTCGTGCAGGAGTCGGACAGTGATGGGCGGGGTGCCGTAGCGCACGGCGTTGGTGATCAGTTCGCTGAGGATCAGCTCGACGGTGAAGGCGATTTCCTCGAGGCCCCACTGGTGCAGGCGACGTACACATTCCGCGCGGACAGGCGCAACGGCGGCCGGGTCGGCGGGCACGTCCCATTGGGCGATTCTGTCTGGGTCGAGGGTGCGGGTGGTCGCCACCAACAGCGCGATGTCGTCCAGGGGCTGTTCGGGCAGGAGCGCTTCGAGAACATCGGTGCAGGTCTGGTCACTGCTGCGGCCTGTGTGTCCGAGTGCGTGCTGCAGCCGGTCCAGGCCGTCGTTGATGTCTAGTTCGCGGTTCTCCACCAGTCCGTCGGTGTAGAGCACGAGTCGGCTGCCCGGCTCCAGGGTCATGGTGTGGGTCTCATAGGGTGCGCTGCCCAGTCCCAGAGGCAGGTTTGCCGGCACGTCGAGCATTTCCACGCCGCCGTCCGGACGGACCAGCACGGGGGGAACGTGACCGGCGCGGGCCATTTCGCAGTGCCCCGTCGTGGAGTCGTAGACGGTGTACAGCAGGGTGGCTCCTGTGACTGCTGCCGCTCCGTTGTCCGGTGCCGGTTCCTGGTCCAGTCGGCTGACGAGCTGGTCCAGGCACGCAAGGATTTCATCCGGATCGAGCTCCAGCGCGCTGAAGTTATGAATCGCCGTCCGCAAGCGGCCCATGGTGGCAGCGGCATGGAATCCGTGGCCGACCACGTCGCCGACGACGAGGGCGACCCGCGCTCCCGGCAGTGGGATGACATCGAACCAGTCACCCCCCACCCCGGCCTGGGCTGGTAGGTATCGAAAGGCGGCGTCGACCGCGTCCTGCTGGGGAAGCTCTCCGGGCAGCAGGCTGCGTTGCAGCGACACGGCCAAGGTGTGCTCGCGGGCATAGCGCCGGGCGTTGTCGATACTCACTGCTGCACGAGCGGCTAGTTCTTCGGCCGTGCTGAGATCATCCCGCTCGAAACGCTGTGGACCGCGCCGCCAGAAGTTGACCAGTCCCAGGACGGTTCCGCGCGCGTGGAGGGGCACTTGGATCACCGAGTGGAAGCCGGCCCGCAAAAGCCGATCGGCGTGTTCCGGAGCAATCGCTTGCCGGCCGGCCGTAGTGGCCAGGTCCGAGACGAGAACGGCACGGGGACCGGCGAGTCCTGGCGCCTGAGAAGTGGCCGGTTCCACGGTCACCTGGGCCCCCATGGGTTGTAGGGCCTGGCTCTCCGGGACACCCTTGATCGTCACACGGCGCATTGCCGGCGAAGCCCCTGGGGGCGGTTCTTGCCCTGTGAGGGCGGCATCGAGCAGGTCCACGGTGGCTACGTCGGCGAACCGGGGTACCGCGACCTCGGCCAGTTCCGTGGCGGTGCGTTCGGCGTCCAGCGAAGTGCCGATCCGCATCCCAGCGTCGTATACCAGCTGCAGCCGACGGGCGGCTGCCTCCGCTCGGCCGGTCAGGTCCCTGAGCTCGGTGGTGTCCCGCAAGGTAGTCACGCTGCCGGCGGGCCCGCCGCCTCGTCCGGTGGGCCGATGGTTGACCGCGAGCAGCCGGTCCCCGCCGTCATGGATCTCGTCGCTGCTGGAGCGGCCGGACCGCAGCATCTCTTCGGTGCGGGGCGGAAGGTTCAGATCGGCGATACGACGTCCTTCCGCATCGCCCGGCAGTTTCAGTAGCCGACGTGCCTCGTCGTTGGCGAGTGTCAGCCGCTGCTCGCTGTCGACCACGATCACTCCCTCACGCACTGCGTGCAACACGGCGTCGTGATGCTCGTACATGCGCGTTACCTCGCTCGGCCCCAGTCCGTGGGTCTGGGCGCTCAGCCGTCGGCTCACCCATGCCGCTGCTGCTGTCGCCAGCAGTAGTGCTCCGACCGCCCCCGCCACCATCCAGGGCAGCGCCCGGTACAGCGTGGTCCGCAAGGTGGAGAGCTCGACGCCGGTGGTGACGATCCCGACCACGCGCTGCGATCGGTCTTTCACGGGCACGACGGCTCGCACGGCGTCGGTGGGCGCGCCGTGGAAGAGCTCGGTATACGAGATCCCGGCCAGAGCGCGGCTGAAGTCTCCGGTGGCCCGCTTGCCGATGAGATCAGGGCGAGGATCGGTGTAGCGGAAGCCACGTGTGTTCAGCACCGCAACGAAGTCGACCCCTGCCGCTCGGCCGATCTGCTGGGCCACAGGCTGAAGTGCCGCGCTCGGTGAGGCCGATCGCAGCGCCACCGCCGTGCTGGGCGAGTCGGCCAGAGACACAGCGGCGGCCATGGTGCGCTGACGTGCACTGCTGATCTGCGCGCTGTGCGTCTGCCACACCAGTACCGCCATCGCGGCAAGCACCAAGAGCACGACGATCACCCACTGCAGGATGAACACCTGCCCGGCGACGGTTCGCAGCCCCGGCCAACGACCGTGCCGCGCTCTCCGCCTCATCAGTCCACCTCCAGAGGCACATGCTGTTCACCGCCTCGGCGTGGACAACCTGATACCGCGCGCAGCGCCCATACACCACACACGACGTATGCGGCTAAATCATTATCCTTGTCCCTGTTCGGATGCGGGTGAGCACAGACCGGCGTGGCCTGGAGAACCCGACTGGCACAAGGACCGTCGCTCTGGAGATCACGGTGGTGTCGGCACAGTGCTCACCGCACGGGGACCGAGCTCGGGCTCGGTCTGGCTGAGCCGTCGGACTCGCCTACCAGCAAGCCCAACGCGAGGCGCGCATGCCCGCCATCGCGCGCACGACTGACGACAGCCACCGCCACTACGAACTCCTCACCGGCCGCTGTAACGCACTGCTGAGCATCCTCGGCGGCACTACCACCCACGTGATCCTGACCAGCACGATCTTCACCCGCTGAGAGCGGCATCCCTGAAATCAGTCCCTGCGGACATCACACCGGCCCCACTGTCAGGCGCCTACGGCGGCGCGGTACTGACCTGCGGTGCCAACTGGCTCGGCCAAACGTCGCCGCACACGTCGGTAATCGGTATTCATCGCGGGTACGGTGCAGCACGGTCGGCCGTGACGGCGGCCGACGCCGCTCACCACCGCCGCAAGATCCACCTGCCGGGCCGAAAAGGGCGCGCTAGCATCGTCATGGATCATCTCGACGAGGCGGTCGATTCTGCCCTTCTCTGGTAGTGCGCCTCTCCCTAACAGCCACTTCCAAGACTTCCAGTCGCTCGCGAAAGTAGGTCGTCAGCATGACGTCTGTCGCAGACGATTTGAGCAGGGAGCCCACACCGGATCCGGCCGAGGACAATGCGTATTTCCCGTCGCCGTATTCGCTGAGTCAGTACACCGCTCCGAAGACCAACTTCGATGGGGTGAAGCACAAGGGCGCCTACAAGGGAAAGTTGAAGGTGCTCATGGTCGCGGCGGCAGAACGCTACATTCTGTTGGAGAACGGCAAGATGTTCTCCACCGGAAACCATCCGGTGGAGATGCTTCTGCCGGCGCACCACTTGATGGAGGCGGGCTTCGACATCGACGTCGCCACGGTGGGGGGCTACCCGGCAAAGCTCGAACTGTGGGCGATGCCGAACGAGGACGAAGCCGTCAAGGCGACGTACGAGGTCCTCAGGCCGAAGCTCAAGGCGCCCAAGAACCTTGCCGACGTCGTCGACAATGATCTCGACGGGGACTCGGACTACCTTGCCGTCTTCATCCCGGGCGGACACGGTGCCGTGGTCGGTCTGCCGACCAGTGAGGCGGTGACCGAGACCCTTGACTGGGCGCTGTCGAACGACAAGTTCGTCATCACCTTGTGCCACGGAATCACCTTGTGCCACGGACCGGCCGCATTGCTCGCCGCCTCGCTGGGCAAGAAGGAGTCACCCTTCAAGGAGTACTCGGTCTGCGTCTTCCCCGACTCGCTCGACGAGGGACCGAACCTCGACATCGGCTACCTCCCCGGCCGCCTGCAGTGGCTCGTTGCCGGTCTGCTGAGAGAGCAAGGACTGAATGTCATCAACGACGACATGACCGGCAAGACCCACCGGGACCGCAAGCTCCTCACGGGTGACAGCCCGCTCGCCTCCAACAGCCTCGGACTCCTCGCGGCCGACGCCTTGGTCCAAGAGGTGCAGAGCAAGGGCTGACCTCGTACGGCGTCCCCCGAGCGTGAAGGATGGCGCTCGAAGACCGATCCTCCGCCGTAGTTCACTTTGCTGCGCCTCACCGGTGGTCCGGGACTGAGGTCATGCTCGGATTGGCCAGAACCGTTAACGAGGCCCTCGCATCCTGCTGAGGTAATGGCACGGCAACCGACCAATCGCAACAACGTCTTACAGAGCGCTTTTGCCCACCGAGATTGTTGGGCGTCGATTTGCGGTCCGAGTCGGTGTGGGTCCTTGGGACGGGTGCGTCCGTTTTGCGGGGCGAGGGATTCATGTCGGCGTTCAGCGAGGGCGGCCTCGTCTCGATGCGCACCTACGGTCCGAACGGCCAGGACCACCAGGTGATCTCGCTGGCCGAGATCCGCAGTGCATCCTTCGCCAACGGCCCCGGCGGTGCCCGCGTCCTGGTGGCCAGCGGCACCCAGTTCGTCGGCGCCTACGACCCGGCGGTCCTGAAGTCCGACGACAACTACGTGCGGTCCGTTGCCGAGTTCAGCGCGCTGGGCGCCCGCGAGCACTTCGTGGCCGACCTCGACAGTGACGGGAAGGACGAGATCGTCCTGCTCACCTTCGACGACCTGGGCGCCGACCGCACCGCGGGCCTGGTCGGCAACTCGGCGTCCCAGCCGTACACGGCGATCCGCTCGCTCATCACCCTGAGCATCGACAAGGGCTGACCACCGACAGCGTCCAATGCGGTGGATCCGCCACCGCGGTCCGGACACACCCGACCCCCTGGGCACAGGCCCAGGGTGTCTCCGCCCTCGATACGGGCATCCACTCGGGCCCCGCTCCCAACGCTTCCGGAGCGGAAGCATCCAGAGGCTGTCCTCATCGACAGCTCTGCGGCTCGTCCGGGGCTCCATCAGCTTGCGGCTTGACGGTCAACTCCCCTGCGTCATGCCTGAAGTGGGGTGGGTAGAGTACTGGCGTGATGCAACGGGGAATCAAACTGACGGCGGTTGCGGGCATGTTGGTGCTGGCCCTCACAGGGTTCTCGACCGGACGGGGGCACGGACACTCGCGGGGGCACAGCAGCGGCGGGGGCGGATGCAGCAGCTCCTCACAGAACCACGGCAGTTCGTCGAACTCGTCCACGTCCGGCGGCGGCACCTCCGGATCCACGTACGGCGATGACGACGATGTGTACAGCAGCTCGTCCGGGTCATCCGGCGGCAGCGGCTCCACGCGACGGCCCCGCTACCGCTCCACGCCGTCATCTTCCGCGACCGGCAACGGGAAGTCGCTGGAGAACGGAACCGTGCGCCTGATCAAGTGCGCCGACGCGAAGACGCCGTACGCCACCGTCCAGGTCAGCAACCCCAACAACAAGTCCATGCGGTTCGACGTCCATGTCGCGTTCCTCGATATGAACGACGGCACGGTGGAAGCTCTCTTCTACGAGGTCAAGGTGCCCGCAAAGGGCAAGGTGACCGCAAAGGTGCCGGTCGGCGGTGATGACTTGGCAGCCGAGGTGGACCACTGCGAGGTCAATCCCGAGGCCCTCCAGCAGGTCTGACACGCCCCCGGAAGGCGCCCGGCGTACAGAGGCTGGTTGGACACCCTGGCAAGCCGAGCGAGATGGAGACGTCTTCGCGGCTTGTACTTCCCGCGCACTGCGTGACCGTTTTCCGGTGCCTGGCTCGGTCAGCTGTCAGTGATTGTGGACCGGCCCGTGTCACCCCATATCGTCAAGCTTCTCGTAGAAGGACAAGAGGCCCTCTGCGAGCAAGTCGGGGCCCTCCATCGCCGCATAGTGGCCGATCCCTTCGAGGGAAAGGACACTGACGTCCCCGGCGACCTGGCGCAGGGTCGCCGGGGTGAACTCTCCCGATCTGCCGCTGGCGGCGAGCACGGGCATGGGGAGTTTCCGGGATGCCAGTTGGCGGATTTCGTCGCCTTCCCGCAGCATCGATCGATACAGTCCGGCCGCGCCGTTGAACGCGTCAGGTCGTGCGTAGGAGCGGGCGAGTTCGTCGATGTCCTCGTCGGTGAACGCATCGGGGGTCACGCAGAGGGACGGGATCGCGTATTGCGCGAGGAATGCCCGTTCCCGTCCGGCGAGCAGCATTTCGGGGATGCCCGGGGCAGCGAGCACGCCGATGTGCCAGGCGCCGCCATGGGCAACGTCCGCCAGCTTTTCGACACCGAACCCGGGCAGCCCGGTCTCGATCGCCGCAAAGCTTCGCACGAGATCGGGGCGAGTGGCGGCGACACGGAACGTGGTGGGGCCACTGATGTCCTGGCCCATAAGGTGGACGGGGCCCACGTCGAGCCGCGTGATCAGTTCACTCAGGTCCTGGGCCGCGGTCACGCTGTCGTGCGCTGTGGTCGCGGTGGCGGAGTCGCCGAAGCCGCGAAGGTCGGGGGCGAATACGCGGTGGCGCTCGCTGAGCAGGGGGATCAGCTTGCGAAAGACCCACCAGGTCTCAGGGAAGCCGTGGACCAGGACGACGGGCGAGCCGGCGGTTCCGGCCGATACGTAGTGCAGTTCGGTCCCGTTCACGCTGACACGGTGGTGCTCGACGCCCGCAATGCTGGAGCTGCCGGTAATGGGGTCCATCGTTCTCCCGGATTCGATCGACAACATGGTTGTCAATCTACAGATCGACAACATAGTTGTCGACCTCCGTTTCTCGTACACTCCGTCGCATGGCACGTTCCTCCGGCGCTGAACTCGCACTGCTGCTCCTCGGCGGCTTCCAGTCGATGGTCGACGACGTCCACAGCGAACTGGCGCACCGCGGACACCCGGGCGTGCGCGCATCGCATGAGTTCGCCCTGCGTGCCATCGACGAGGGAGCGGACACAGCCTCGGAGCTCGGCCGCCGACTCTCGGTCACCAAACAGGGTGCGGCTCGGACGATCACCGCACTGGAGAAGCTCGGATACGTCGAGCGGGAGCCGGACCCGAGCGACGCCCGCCTCAAGCGGCTGCGCGTCACCGACCGCGGCCACGACATGATGACGCTCGGCGCCTCCCTCTTCGACGATGTGCGCGAGCGCTGGGCGGCGCATATGGGGCCCGACCAACTCAAGGCCCTTGAAGCACACCTGACCCAGCTCGTCGCCAACCGGCCGTCGAGCGCCGAAGCCGCGGCACGACTCAATGAGGATCTCGGCGAGACCACCTAAGGACGACCGCCCATGACACGTCGGCCCGCCGCCGTCCACGTACCACGCTCCAGAATGGGTGCATCTGCAACTCCTTCGATCGTCACGCCACACCCACGCGGCCAAAGCTCGGTCCATGTGCCCTGTGCACCGCGCCCGAACCAGACAGCGCTATTCGGGCCACAGGACCGGTCGTCCCACTTCTCTCGAAGCCCGGGAAAGCACCGATTCCGCCGCAGCCAGCTGCCCTGGCAGGACCTGGTCAGAAGCAACCGCCGTACCTTTCGGGCGCTACGCGGCTCCACCTCGTAACCCTCCGTTCTGGCACCATGGCCAACTGAACGGCGTTCTCACCGAGATGGCCGCACCGTACTGAAGGTTCCTGACCGGACATCTTGCGACCGCCTCTTGGAGCTGAGTCGGTTCCGGGCAGTGTCAGACCTGCGTGTCACCGAAGCAGATCAAGGGCGCCGGAAACTTACGGGCCAAAGGCGCGCGGCTTTGGCATGATCGCTCCGTTGTCCTGCCCCGCCCGTTCTGGAGGAACGCCACGGCTATCAATGACGAGCTCGCACCGGCCTGGTTGCCGTGGTCTGCCGTCGATCCCGATCGAATTGCCTTCGTCTGGAACGATGAGGAGGACTCCCAGGTCGCCGCGACGATCGCCTCGATGGTGCCCGCGGCCGGTGCCGGGTGGGAAGAGAAGCATCGCTTCACCACCGAGGTGACGGTGCTTTTGGCAGCCCGATACGGTCGGTGGACCTGCGGATGGCACTGGGCGGTCGGCGAGGGCGGTGGGGGCGGTGTCGTCACCAGCTGGTGCTGCGACTCTCATTCCATCGGTGAGCGCGCCGCGACTGCCGACAAGGTGATCGCGTCGTTGCTGGAGTGGCGCGACTGGCTGGAAGAACTGGCCGAGCGGTTTGCCCAGTTGGCGCCGCCTTCCGGAGCGGACGCCGAGGAGCGCAGCTGGCACCTGGAGCGGGCCGCCACCCGATTGGTGACAGTGGTCGTGGACCGCACAGGTGCCGAATGCGGTTGGTACGGCCTCTGTCACACGGTGCTGACCTGGTTTCTCTCTTCGACGGGCATGAGGCCGGAAGCCGCGAGGGACGCGGTCGAGACCGCGATCGGTGGACGGTTCGAGAGCTGGACGCAACCGTCGCCGATGCTGGTCGAGAATGTGAGCGAGGGTCTCGCCGTGGGCCTGACCGGAGAGCGAGCCTACCGTGACCGCTGATGCCTTGGCTGCGTGGTGCCATGTCAGGAACCAGGTCAATTGGATTTCCGCGGCGGGTGAGACGCCGGCTCCGGTCGAGGCAGCTGTGGACGGCTTCGGCAACTGGTGCGTTGCGGGAGAGCGTTCCACCGATTCGGCCCGAGCCGACCGATTGCTTGCGGCCCTGGCTCAGGCCCACGCAGACGCATCGCGGAGGCGCCCCCTCACTCTCCAGCTGCTGACTGAATGGCAGCAGCTTGTCCTCGGTCTGCCTGAGGTTTCGTTCCGACAAGGCGACGCCTTCGCCAAGGGTGGCCGGGAGCGGTACGCACTCACCCCACGCACTCGGCGGGACTTTGAGCGTTGTCTGCGTGACAGCGCCGACCAGCGGGTACCCCTGCCGTCGCGCGCGGCCAGGGCCTACCTGGACGTGGCGTTCTTCCATCCCTTCGCTGACGGTAACGCCCGGCTCGCCATGCTCACCCTCGCCTATGTCCTGGAGCTGGAGGGAGTACGGCTGGATGAGGTCGGTCCCCTGCAGGTCACGCGTTACGCGGACGACGCCGCCGGCGCAGCTGACCTGGCTGTCCTGATCTCTGTACTCATCCGCTCGACCCACGGCCGGACAGCCGGAGCCAGGCCGGAGGGAGCCGGTTCAAGACCGACGGCAGCTGACGGCGCGCATACTGCTCACCGTGTTCTGCCGGGCTGCTCTACGTGGCATCCCCCCGGCCCGTCGAGGTGGCCCACTGCCGGAACAGGCTCAGCACTTCACCGAGGTTGAGCGGACCGCATGCCGCTTGGAAGACGTCGTCCGACACCTTCGTCATCACCCAGTCGGAGTCGCTGCGTCGCAGGTCTGTCCGCGCGTAGGCCCGGCCGGCCAGTGAAGTCTCTTCAAGATCGATGTCCACTGTCCAGCCCGGGTTGTCGAGCGTTGCAATGCGCACGCCCCACTCGTGCTCCCAGTCACCGTCGCACTGGGCTGCGTACCACCGTTGCAGCCAGCTGAGTTCGTCACCCGTGTCCGTCACGGTCACCGATCCTAAGGACTCCTAACAAAAGTTGTGGGCTTGACTGGTTAGAGGTCGGTGTCGTGCACGAGGCCACAGGGTAGCGGGACGCGGTCAGCCGCGTAATCGCACGTGAGAAACCCGGCGACGTCGGCGATCATCCCCGGGATACTGGTCGCCCATGGATGAGGTCAAAGTCGTCGTCGCCCATTCCGAGCGCGCGACCCTGCGCGTCGGCGATGTGTTTCTGAAGGTGGACGCCGATCAGGCGCGCATCGACGTCGAGGTCGAGGCGATGTCCCTCGCGCCAGTCCCAACCCCGGAGGTCCTGTGGCGCAAGCCGCCCGTGCTCGCGATCGCCGCACTTCCGGGGACGACGCTTGGGCGCCTCGGTGGGCCGTCGACCGGGTCGCCGGCGGCGTGGGCCGCGGCGGGGGCCACCATCCGGAAGTTGCACGATGCGCCGCTGCCGTCCCGGCCGGGCCAGGCCGGCCGGAGCATCGTCGCGTTGGTGACGGAACTCGACGACGAGTGCGAGTTGCTCGTGGCGAACGGCGTCCTGCCCGCGGACCTGGTCACCCGCAACCGCCAGGTCGCCGAGGCCGCGCTCCGGCCGTGGACTCCGGCGTTCACGCACGGCGACCTGCAGATCGCGCACGTCTTCGTCGACGGCGACGAGGTCACGGGCATCATCGACTGGTCCGAGGCGGGCCAGGGTGATGCCTTGTACGACCTCGCCACCTTCACGCTCGGACACGAGGAGCACCTTGACGACGTTATCGTCGGCTACGGCACCGACGTCGACCTCGACGTGATCCGCGCGTGGTGGTCGTTGCGAAGCCTGCTGGTGGTTCGCTGGCTGGTCGAGCATGGCTTCGACCCGTTCGCGCCGGGCTGTGAGGTCGACGTGCTGAGATCTCAGATGTGAGGCTGCGCGGGCCCGACTGCTGCGAGTGCGTTCTGACGCATCGAGCAGGCCATCTCCTGGGGCGCAACACCTACCCTTACTCCCGACAAAGTGCAGTGCGGAGTCGTCGCCAGCAGATGACGGCGCAGCCGAGGGTGACGAACGCGTGGTGGATGTCGTCGCGGATCTCCCAACGGGTGCGCAGGCGGCGGAACCACTGCAGCAGCGCGATCGCTCCTTCCACGACCCAGCAGTAAACGCCTGGGCCGGAGCCGTGCCCGGGCCGCGCCGGACGATGTGCGGGGTGATCTGGAACCGGCGGACCTTGTACCGGTAGACCTCGTGGTCATAGCCGCGGTCGGCGTACAGGTGCTTGGGGCGGCGCAGTGGCTGGCCGCCCTTGCCGCGGATCGGCGGGACGGCCTGGACCAGCGGAATCAGTTGGGTGACATCGTTGCGGTTGCCGCCGGTCAGCGTCGTGGCCAGCGGGATGCCGTGCGCCTCGACGATCACGTGGTGCTTGCTGCCAACCTTGCCCCGGTCCACCGGGGACGGACCGGTGGCCGGCCCGCCCTTCATCGCGCGGATGTGGCTGGAGTCGACTGCGGCGCGGGAGAAGTCCAGCAGGTCTGCGGCCTGCAGTTCGGAGAGCAGCAGCTCGTGCAGGCGCTGCCAGACCCCGGCCTCGTTCCGGTCCCGCAGCCGTCGCCAGCAGGTCATCCCCGAGCCGAAGCCCAGCTCCTGGGGCAGAAACTCCCAGCGGATCCCGGTGTAGAGAACGAACAGGATCCCGCACAGCACCTTGCGACTATCGAGCCGCTTACGAACCGGACGTCGCGGTTTACGCAGGATGACCGGCAGCAGCGGCTCAATGCGCGCCCACAGCTCGTCGTCGATCTCCCACGGCCTGGCAGCGGTCTTCCTCGTCTCGACTGGCTTGCACCCCCTTCGGCCAGCATCAACGAGAACTGACACGCCGTCATTCCCGGAGGTCCAGAAACCTCCTTTTGTTAGGAGTCCTAAGTGACCCATGAGAGGGCAGGTCCATGCCAGCACGGCACCCCGGGCACCTGAGCGACGGACCGCACATCGACGTCCGGGAACGGCACATCATCCAGCGAGCAGTCACCCACCAGCGAGGCATGGCCTGCCGGAACATTCCGTCACACGACTCGGTTACCTGGGATTCACGGAACTCCGGCCAGATCCAGAACTTGAGATCGCCATCGGGCCTGCACGCTCGAGGATGGCGAAGGTTCACTGTCAACTGTGCCCTGCGAATGCTTCGTTCGTCAGCTCCTGCAGCTCAGCCAGCGGCATGTCGCGGAGGTGCTGTGTCAGCCCCCAACGGTGACCGAACGGGTCCAGCAGTTGCCCCTCTCGCTCGCCCCAGAAGGCGTCGTTCAAAGGGCGGATCACGGTGGCACCGGCATGGACGGCCCGCTGCCAGGCGGCGTCCACATCGTCGACATGCAGGTAGATGGCACCGCAGGTACCGCCGAAGTGCTCTGGTCCGAAGGACTTCAGCTCAGGGAACTCGTCGGCCAGCATCAGGGTGAGGGTCCCGATGCGGATCTGGACATGGATCAGTCGGCCGTCGGGCACCACCAGCCTGGTGAGCTCCTCGGCTCCGAACGCCTTCTGATACCAGCTGGACGCCTCGTCCGTGCCGCGAGCGGTGAGGTGCAAGGTATGAGAAGTGAACGACATGGTCAGCCCTTTCTGAGATCTGGATCCTGGCCAGACAAGGCGGCGCATCGATGCGACGCGCAACCGGCTCGATGACTCGACGGCACAGCAGGGCGAGATGTCAGCTCCATCGGGGCAAGGAGGTCAACTGGCCCATGGCCGCAGCTTGTCCGGGTTGCGGATCGCCCAGATCCGTTGGATGTGGTCGTCGTCGATGTCGAACGCGTAGACGGTCAATACGTTGCCGCCCTTCATCGCGACGAGGCCCAGTTGGCCGTTGACCGTCCGTTCGACGAGGTCGAGTCGACCGGCGAGACCCACCAGCCGCACGAGGAACTCCGCGACGGCTTCACGGCCTCGGACCGGGACCGGCGACGCCATCGCGCGACCGCCACCGTCGGCTACCGCGACTATTGACGGGTCCAGCAGCTTCACCAGGGCATCCACGTCTTTGGCCTGCCATGCCCGCCGGAAGTCACGAACGATCGCAGCACGCCGCGGCGCCCCCGCACCACGGCTGCGGGCAGCGGCCACCCTCCGACGACCTGCGGAGGCCAGTTCCCGGCAGGCACCCGGTGTTCGGCCGACGATCTCGGCCACTTCACGAAACGGCACCCGGAACACATCGTGCAACATGAAGGCGACGCGTTCGGCCGGTGTCATCGCGTCGAGGACGACCAGGAACGCCATCTCGACGGACTCATCCAACGTGATGTGGTCGGCCGGATCATCCGCCGTCGACCCGAGCGAGAGCCCGCTCCACTCCGCACGAACCGGCAGCGGCTCGGGGATCCATGCGCCGACATAGCGTTCGCGACGTACACGTGCCGAACGGAGTTGGTCGAGGCAGATCCGGCTCACAACGGTGGTCAGCCAGGCGCCTGGAGAGGCGATCCCTTCGCGGCGCGCCTCGGAAAGCGCGAACCAGCGAGCGTAGGCCTCCTGGACGGCGTCTTCCGCCTCGGTCAGCGAGCCGAGGAGCCGATAGGCAACATTCGCGAGGACGCCACGTTCGGAATCGAACAGGTAGCCGTCCGGCCGCACCGGAGGCTCGTCGTCTCTGCCTGTGATCTTCATCGGTCCTGTTCCCCCAGTCTCCACGTACGAGTCTCCTCGTTCACACGACGAATCAGGACCCATCGATGTCAGCCGTCGACGCGGCTCGCCGGTCTTCTCATCGCCTCGGGCGCTGCGCCGTCGGTTCGGCTTGTCGGCGAACCTGTCGAACGCAACGGCGACGGAGTGCTCCACGGGGCGCCACACCGTGCGCGGCAGGCGAAGGCAGTACCTGTGACCTACGCATTCGCGGTCCAGTCGCCGGGCGGCGGCGAGTGGGGTGTTCCGCGACAAAACATCCGGCTCGTCCGGCAGCTTGCGGTCCGGCTGCTACGACGCACGGGGCGCCCACGTGCGCGGCACGTACGCGAAGCCGCAGGGATCCAGCGGTGGGCGGACGAGCCGGGCGCGTGGGCTCAGACGCTGGAGCGGTTCGGGTTCACCGACGTCGCGGCCCGCGTCGCGCCCGCCCCCCAGGATCAGGAGCTGGGCACGCTGCTCGTCACCGGCCGGCGTTGACCTAGCGGACGATGTCCCCCCTGCGTCGTCGCTCGCGCTGAGGAGGCGGACCTGGCGCATGTTGCCGCCGCCGTGGGAGACGTTCATCATCACCGAGGGGTTGTGGTCGTCGGAGGCTCTCGGCGCGCTCCCCTCGAACGTGCCACCTTCCACGACCCAGTTCGACGGCCCTATTTAGCCGGTCCATGTATCGGCGCCGGCCCAGTTCCCGATCACCGGTTACCCGCCCTTGCGGCGGATCCAGGCCTCGTCGTCGAGCAGGAGACAGGTGTTCTCCCTCAACTGGATCATCGGCTTGCGGACTTGCTGGCATTCCTTCAGTTCGCGCACGCTGGGCCGGATGCGTATGCAGCCCCGGTTCTCGTTGGCGGCGACCTCGTCGATGGCGACCTGGAAGGCGAGGTTGTCGGCCAGGGCGACCTCGTCGGACACATTCGTGCGCGAGGCAGCGCCCATCTCGTGCTCCTGGGGCATCGACTGCGGAGCCGGCGGGCGGGCAAGGGCGCGCGGCCCGGGTGCCCGCCCGCCGGAGCTCAGGCTCAGTCGGCCGAGGGCTAGGACTTCTTGCGTTTCGCTTCGGCCTCTGCCTTCCTCAGGGCCTCGCACCATTGGCAGCGCTTGGGGTCGTGCCCTTCTCCCTCTGGGCTGTCGAGCCAGTAGGCCCCGCTGAGTTCAGCCCGCACACCACTGACGTATTCATCGTGCTCACGGCGTTTGCTCATGCTTAACCCAACGGTCTTCACGGTGACCGATATGAGCTTATTCAGATGATGACTACCAGGTTGTGACGCTCAAGTGGCATTCATGCTCCTTCGTTACATCACGTCGACCACCCGTGTCACCAGGCCAGAGCTGCGGCCGTCCCTGATAACGGGTCGAACGACGCTGCACCTGGGAGACGCCCCGAGGGCGGGGAGGGCGTCGAGGCCAGCTCCGGGGCCGATGCCGAGGGCATGGCCCTCACTGTGAGTCCTCCCTGAAGGCGGTCGGTGAGGGCTCGAAGGCTGATGCGCGGCAGAGTCTTAGGCGTTTGCGGTTGTCGCAGCCGTGCAGGGTCATACGACTGGAAGGAGAGACGGCTGCGATGAGCGTACGTACGGTGATCTCGGGTGCCGCGCTGACCGGCCGGCCTCGCAGTGCGATATCGGCATAGCCTGCAATGTTGAGCGCCGTCGCACCGGCAACCCTCGCAACAGCTCCGCGAAGAAGCGACCGTATGACCCTGGCGATGGGCGATCTTCCTGCCAGGCAAATGAAGCCCGAGTCAACCACCTCTGGTTCCGGCCGCAGGCAGCGGCCATCATCAATCCGTCATATGCGCCTGATGACCAGCACGGCTACGTCGTCGAGGTGGTCCACCTCGACCGCGGCTTCGAGAATTCGGTCGGCGATCGCCTCGGCGTTCAGTCCGTCGTGGAGAGCTTGGCCGGCCAGTGTGCCGGCCCGCTTCAGTCCGGTTTCCAGCGTTAGAGTCGGCCCTTCGACCACGCCGTCGGTGACCATGACCAGCGCGGCGCCCTCTTCCAGCGTGAAGGTCTCCTCTAGGTAGTCGGTGCCTGTCAGGACTCCAAGCACCGGACCGCCCGGCAGTTCACGGATGGCACTGCTGCCGTCCTCGCGTGCGCACAGCAACGGCACATGGCCTGCGCTGGCGCCGGTGACCTGTCCGTCGCGGGGATTGATGTAGAGCATGGTGCAGCTGGCGAATCGTGCCGCGTTCATCGTTATGAGCAGTTCGTTGGTGCGCGTCAGCACGGTTGCAGGTTCCGGTTCGTGTGGGGCGATCGCGCGGATGGATGTGCGTACCTGCCCCATGTAGGCGGCCGCGTCCACGTCGTGCCCTTGGCTGTCACCGATCTCCAGGGCCACTGTTCCGTTGGGCATCACAAAGGCGTCGTACCAGTCCCCGCCGATGTCGAGCCCGTCTCGGCTGGGCTGGTAGCGGGCGGCGACCTCCAGGCCCGGGAGATGGTCGGGCAGCGTGGGGAGCATGTGCTGCTGGAGCGCCGTGGCCAGCTCGACGCGTGCCTGTTGCAATCGGATGCGCTTGAGTGCCTGGCCTGCCAGGTCGGCCAGAGTGCTCATGAGGGCGCGCTCGTCCGGGGGCGAGTGGTGCTCGCTGTCGTAGGTCACCGCCCAGCCCCCGAGCGGCTGGTCGCCGACCGGACTGAGGGGGATGATCGATATGGCGATGAAGGAGCCAAGGTACGGAGTACTGACTGCCTGCGGCCAACGGCGTATGAGTTCCTCGTGGTTGGCGATGAATTCCGGCGTGCCGGTTCGGATCGCACAGGGCAGCGGTTGCGGATCGTCCAGAGACACGCCAGCCATGGAGTCGCTCTGCCGCGGGTCGACCCCGGCATCGGAGGAGGCGCGTAGCAGCCCCGTCTCATCGTCGAGGAGTGTAAGCACGGCGCCCGTGCCGCCGAAGGTCGCGGCGACCCGTGTCAGGACGACCTGCTGCAGTTCCTGCTCGCTGGCGGCGGTGATCAGCGCGGCGGAGAAGTCAGCGATCTCGTCGGCCCGCTGCCGCTCGGCAGCCAGCGTGGCCAGCGCTTTCTGTCGGTGCGCCTCGAGCTGGGTGTCGTCGCGGATCACTCCGAAGACCTGCTCGGGGCCTCCATAGCCGAGCTGTATCCGGCGAGTTTGGCAGGCGATATGGTGCCACTCCTCGTTCTCGGTACGGAACCGCAGGCTGATCCAGGGCGACTGGGCTACGGTCGAACGTACGAGCTGTCTCAGGGCCTTCCGGTCGTCCGGGTGAACCCGCCGGACCACCCTGGGCAAGGACACCGAGGCATGCGGAAACAGCAGGGCCAGGGCGGGAGCGCCACCCAGCCAATCCAGCTGATGCTTCCAGGGTGCGTACATCCACAGGCCGAGGTCCGCGGCCTGTGGCAGCCAGCCGGAACGGGATCAGCAGACCGCCCGGGTCGTTTCGCGCGTCCACCGAGTGCACCCACACAAGCCTCTCGCGACTTGCGGGATCCTGCACTGGCCGGGCCTCGATGAGGCTGATCACGGATGCCTCGCCCGGTCCGGAGAACTCCAGCACACGCATGGCGACCGTCTTCGTTGTGGCCCCGTGTATCAGCAGACTCTCGGCTGCGGCACGCTGCGTTTCGGGCAGCAAGCTGATGAAGTCATGCCCTACGCATTGCTTCGCCGGCCTGCCCAGCGTCGCGGCCATCGGGGCGTTGAGAGACCGGACGGCGCCGTCCAGCGTCAGTAGAGCCGACGGAGTGGCCCATCGAAGGAATTCGTCCCAGGTGTCCATAGGTCGCTCCCTGACAATCCTAGGGCGATGACCTAAACGATCCCTATCTATCGTATTCCGGTCTATTCCGTGCGGCGCCCCGGGAAGGGAAGGCGCTCCAGGCCTTCCCCGACTGCCGCAGCAAGGCTGGTCAGGGTTGGATGGGGCGACCCCGCCGAGTCTGCGTGCCTCTGGCGGTGCATTTCGCGATCCGGGACGCCGCACGACGGGCCCCGCCTGCGTCGCTCACGTAGGACGCCCGGCATCGATTTGGCGCTCCGTTGACACCCCTGTCGGCTGCTCTGCCCAGACCGTCTTTCCATGCGCCTGGTAGCGGGTGCCCCACTGGTCCGCGAGGCTCGCGATGATGAACAGTCCTCGACCTGTCTCGTCGATGGTGCGGGCATGTTTCACCTGTGGAGCACTGGTTGCAGCGTCGCTGACCTCACAGGTCAGCATCCGCTCGAAGATCAGGCGTAGTTGCAGGGGCGGGGCGCCGTAGCGGACCGCGTTGCCGACGAGCTCGCTGACGATGAGTTCGGTGGTGAACGCCGTCTCCTCGTCCACCCGCCACACCTCCAGTTGGTGGCGGGCCGCTGCACGGGCGATCGGTGCGGCCTCGGGTCCCTCAGGCAGCGAGAGGGTCAGTACCCGATCTTGGGGTAGCGCCTTGGTGCGGGCGAGCACCATCAGTGTCTCGCCCGTCCGGTGGCTGTCTGCGAGGGCATGCGCAATGTCGTCGCACAGGTTCTGCAGGGGCGCTGCGCCGGCGCCGTCCAGCAGTGGGCGCAGTGGAGCGGATGGCGCCAGGACCTCGTCCGCAAGCGCGGCCGTGCCCATCACCAGAGTGCTTCCTTCGCAGAGGTCGACGGTCGTCGAGGGGAATGGGGTGTTGCCTGTTTCTGCGAGTGGGGGGCCCGGGGGGACGCGCAAGTCGGCCGAGCTGTCGTCGGGAAAGACCGCGACCGGCTCCGGGAGGCCGGCGCGGGCGATGGTGCAGGTGAGTTCGACCGGGTCGTAGATCGCGATGGCGCAGCCGGCAGTGAGCGGCTCACGGCTCAGGGGGTCCATGAGAGGCAGAGTTGCGCGCGCGGACACGAGACTGGCTGCAGTGTCGCTGAGGCGGGCCAGTAGCTCGTCGGGCTGCAGGTCCAGGGCGGCGAGTGTGTGGACGGCCGTCCGCAGGAGTCCCATCGTGATGGCTGCTGCGATACCTTGCCCCGCCACGTCGCCGACGATCAGCGCGGTGCGTGCGCCGGGCAGTGCGATGGCGTCGTACCACGCGCCGCCGCCTTCGGGAGCGGGAAGGTGGAGTTGGGAGATCTCCACGGTGGCGTGTGCGGCCGGTGGTTGGGGAAGAAGTCTGCGCTGGACGGTTCGCGCGATGATCCACTCGCGCATGAACTGGCGGGCGTTGTCGATGCAGAGCGCAGCGTGGGCACACACGGCGGTCGCCACCGCTACGTCCCCCTCTTCAAAAGGGTCTTCTTGCTGGTG
The DNA here is from genome assembly GCF_036345255.1 of Streptomyces sp. NBC_00569. Lineage (NCBI taxonomy): Bacteria > Bacillati > Actinomycetota > Actinomycetes > Kitasatosporales > Streptomycetaceae > Streptomyces > Streptomyces sp. NBC_00569. The sequence continues at coordinate 172,712 of NZ_CP107783.1, forward strand.
GCGGTAGAAGCTGATCACGCCGAGCGCATGGCCGCGCAACGCCAGCGGAGCCACGATCAGGGAGTGCGAACCGGATTTCCTGATGACTTCGGCTCGGGCCGGGTCGGCGGCAAGCCACGAGCTGTGCTCCTCGATCGATACGAGGCGTGGCCGCAGGTCGGACAGGACGTCTGAGAAGGGGGTGCCGACCGGCAGGGGGGTGAAGACTCCGACCGGCAGGGGGCGAAAGACTCCGTCCGGGTGATCCGCGATTCGGCCTTCGAAGGCTGCTCGGCGCAGTGGAATGTCCCGGGGGACGGGTACCAAGGGAGGGTCCTCTCCGCCGACGACGTCTTCGATCACCTCGATGTCGGCGATGCCGGCGAAGGCGGGCACCACGGCCTCCACCAGCTCCCGGCAGACGTCCATCACGTTCAGCCGGTGGCCCACCCGGGCGCGAACCGTGTCCAAGAAGGCCAGTCGGTTCTGTGCCTTCTCCCGCTCGGTGACGTCGACGGCGGACGCCACCAGTCCGACCGCATCGCCGTTGGGGTCCTCCAGGCGGAAGTAGGAGACGGAGTGAATACGGCGCGCGGGCCGGGGTGACGTGATGCGCCGGACGAGCCGGTTCACCACCGGCACTCCGCTGTCCAGGACCCTTTGCGCCACGGCGGATTCTTCTTCAGGGTTTGCGAGTTCATACGCCTCGGTGAACTGCTTGCCCACCAGACGTTCCACCTCCGCGTCCCGCGGCCCACCGGTGGTGGTGCTCATGCGGACCACGCGCAGTTGATCGTCCAAGACGTGCAGTCCCACTGGGGAGTGGGTGAACACGGCCTTCAGGATCGCCACGTCCTGCCCCGACATGGTGTCCCCCGCCGAGAGCACCTGCCACACCACGGATGTACCTCGCAGTACAGGCTTGACCAGTACCGCGGCCGCATCCGTGAACTTGCCCCTCCGCCCTTCACCGTCAGTGGCGGCCTCACGCATGAGCGTGGATACAGGCTGGCCGACGGCCTCCTCGGCAGACCACCCGAAGAGTTCCTCAGCCGAACGTCCCCATTCGACCACCCGGCCACTCTCATCGACGAGGGCGAGCACGTCACCGCTGGGCATTCGAACACACCTCCGCCCTCCACCCCTGCCCACCCGTGCTGACGACAGGCCCGCTCACCCCACAGTTACATCGATCGGTGCAGTCCGCTTCTCAGCAGGGGTAGCCAAGGTCCGGGCCACACCTCGGGTCGCGCCCCGCCCATGATTCGGCGAAGGCCGGCCGACCGCTCGATGTCCAGCCTGGGTCTTGCCCCTCCAACTTTCACGCCGGGGCCGATGAGCTCGTCGCGCACGACTTTGTCCAGTAAGCGACAATCAGGTCCTGTCTGGTCCATGGATGACCCAGGGTCGTTGATCGGATTCCCGCCGCTGGAGGCCTGTCACGGGTGATAACCGGCATCCGTCACGGGAGGTCGATGTGAGTACGCCACAAGCACATCAGGACGGTGCAGGGGACGCCGTAAAAGATCCGACCATCAATATGAGCCTCGAGGTCATCGTCATCCCGGTGGCTGAAGTCGACCGTGCCCTGCGCTTCTACAGGAGCCTGGGATGGCGGATCGACGCGGACTACGAAGCCGGCCCGGAGTTCCGGATCGTACAGGTGACGCCACCGGGGTCCGTGGGCTCGGTCATCTTCGGCCGCGGGGTCACCCCCGTGACGCCGGGCTCCGCCCAGGGTCTTTACCTCGTGGTCTCCGACATCGACCGCGCCCGCGCCGACCTGGTGGACAGGGGCGTCGACGTGAGCGAGGTCTTCCACAATGTCTACGACAACGGCGTCCAGGAGTCGGTGAACGGCCCCGATCCAGAGCGTCGCAGTTACGCCTCGTACGCCTCGTTCTGCGACCCGGACGGCAATGGGTGGCTACTACAAGAGGTTCGGGTGCGACTGCCCGGACGATGACGCATGACGGAGGCTTCGCCATGAAGGGTGCTGAATGGCACGGCCGCCACGTGACGTCGAACGCGCCGAAGCGAGCTGGCCGCCGCGCGAAGCCCGCGCGGCGGTTGTCGAGAGGACGGACCAGTGGTTTCCGGGGAGGTTGCCGTGCCTCCTGGCGCTGTCCTGGTTGAGGCCGATGACCTCCACGGTCCTGCCGCGTCCGGCGCTCGGTGCACCAGCCGTCCCGTCGTCATCGGGGAGCGGCACCAGGGCGGCGCCGTCATGCCTCGCACTGGCGTACGGCGAGGGCGGCGACGTCGTCGTCAAGGCGTCCTCTGCTGTAGCGCAGGAGATCGCGGTGAAGAGCCGCGAGCAGTTCGCGGGGCGGTGTCGGGGGCTGCCCGCGCATCCAAGCTGCCAGGGGGAAGAACTCGCCGTCGCGGGCGCGGGCCTCGGCTATCCCGTCGGTATACAGAAGCAGCAGGTCGCCGGGGGCGAAGTCGAAGGTGTCGACGTTGTAGTGATCGCCGATCAGCTCCGCGAGGTTGAGCAGTGGCGAAGGCGTGGCTGACTCGAGGAAACGGAGTTTCCCCCGGCTCAGGAGCAGCGGCGGGGGGTGTCCGCAGTTGACGATGCCGATACGTCTGTCATCGTGCGGGATCTCGACGAGAAGGGCGGTGGCGAAGCGCTCCATCGCCCCCTCTGGCGGAAAGACGGCGTTGTAACGAATACAGCTGGCGTCCAGCCTGCGGGCGACGTCGACCATGTCTTGCTCGCTGTAGGCCGCCTCCCGGAAAGCGTTGACGATCGCCGCGGCCGCCCCCACTGCCGGCAGACCCTTGCCCCGCACGTCACCGATGAGCAGCCTGACCCCGTAAGGCGTGTCGACCACCTCGTAGAAGTCCCCGCCGATGCGGGCCTCCGCCGCGGCCGCGAGGTACAGCGACTCGATCTCGACGCTGCCGCAGCGGCGTGGCATCGGGCTCAGCACCACCTGCTGCGCCGCATCGGCGACGAGCCGTACCTGGAAGAGGGTGCGCTCCCGCTGGAGGCGGACATGGCTTCCGTACGCGGCGGCCACGGTGACCGCGATGATCCCCGCGGCCGTCCACCACGTTCCCAGATCGGGAAAGACGAGGCCGAGGCCGATCATCAGAAACAGGCAGACCGTCCCGAGCAGGACGGTAGGCAGGACCGGCCACATGGCGGCGGCCAGGGCCGGCGCCGCGGGAAGGAGGCGGCTGAAGGCCAATTCCGGCGGAGTGGTGTAGGCCAGGCCGGCGATGACGATGGTCAGGATGACCGGCGACAGCCGTACAAGTCTTCCCGAGCCGGGGCGCCTACGCAGCCGCGGCCGTCCAGACTCGATCACGTTTCCCACAATATCTACGTAATGGGGGCATGGCGCTCTGGCGGACCAAGTCGGGTGCGCGCCCCTCTCGCTCTACGGGCGATGAGCCCCCGAGGGCCGCGCCGCTCGACGCTGTACTGCGCGACGACCGCGCGGTGCTGCCCGTCGCCGCCTACTCCCCCAGGTACAGCCGCGCCCTTTCCACTGCTGTCCGTAGCTGCGGTAGTCCCTCCTGGAACTCGTGCTTCGCGGGCAGGTCGAAGGTCGGGAACCGGGTCGCGCTGGAACGCAGCGCCCAGACCTCGCTCTGACGGTGTCCTGTCCTGTCGGCAAGCCCAGAGGTGACCGAGCGGGACTCCTGCTGGTCTCGCGGCGGCGAGCCCACCTGGGCTGGATCGGCTGACCGGGATCCGAAAAGGCCGACTGGCCGGGGTCCTCGGGCCCCGGCCAGTCATGGCCTCACTTGGAGTCGCTGCGCCGGTCGATGCGCACAGCGGCCTACCGCGCTGTGTCGGGAGCCGGGGTCGTCGTGAACGGCAGCACCAGTCGGGAGGGATGTGCGGCGTCACGGAAGATCTTGTGGGTGACGGCGGGGCCCACCGGCAGGTGGAAGGCGTCCGGCGGCAGCAGCGCGTGGTGCGCGTCGGTCGTCATTGCTGTTCTCCCTGGCTGGGAAAGGCGGGCGCCCCGGAACCTGGGCCACGAAGACGGCGCTGCAGGCGGCGGCGAGTGTTTTCGCATAGCCCGGTGCCCGGGCGGCCTGCGCGGTCGAGTCCGACGGTCCGGCCGTCCTGTCCGGTACAGCACCAGGACCCGATCCGGGTAGCGATCCCCTTCCTGCTCCTACAGGGACCTGCCTTCCTGTTCATCCCCGTCGTCTCACGGCTCCTGCACCGTGTCGCCGCGTCATGGCTTCTGACCTCGGGATTCGTCCTCATTGGTCGTTCTCGGCCGACCTGTCCACCGCAGATCTGCCGCCCGGCCAGGCGGCAGCGGCTCACCAGATCGCCGAGGCCGGAGGCCCCATCGCCGTGAACAGCCTGCCGCTCGGCACCCCCGGATCCGCGGCGCACGATCTCGCCCTGCACGCCCTGGGCAGCGGCTTCAACACCGCCTTCCTGATGTGCGGGACAGCGGCGGTCATCGCCGCAGCACTCGCCGCCTTCGGCATGATCGGGGTTCACACCCGTCGTTCCGATGAGAACGAGGAGCCCACCCCCCTGGCGTACGGACGCGACGGCGAACCAAAAACCGTCTTCACCCCGTAGGACACCCATCGCGCAAGGCTTCGGACAGAACCGTTCACTCGGAGGGCACCAGCCATGACAGCTGGGGCCCTCCGCCTTACGCCGCCAGCAGATCCCGCAAGTTCGTACGACGGATTCCATCAGTAGCCGACCGATCAGGCTTGCAGCGGGGAAGCGCGCGGCGTGCCCAACTGCGTGACAACCGCGACGCACAGCAGCGAACCATGGACGTCCGGGACCATTGGCGCAGGCGGCGAGCGCCTCCCCCAAGGAGAGCGGGCGTCCCCAGCAGCTTCGGGACGAAGCGGTCGCTCCGTAGGGCCCGGCGCATGGGAAACCACGTGCTCAGGGTTTCACCCGTGCATCTAGGGCACTCGGCCAGTGAGCGCGGAGGTACTGAGATGAGTGCCGCAGAGAAAGCCAAGGCAAAGGCCGAACAGGTTGTCGGAAAGACCGTACGAAAGGCGGCCCAGGCGGTGCACAAGGACACCCTCGCAGCAAAGGGTGCCGCCCTCGAGGCACGGGGCCACATGCGGGACAAGAAGGAGAGTGCTAAGGACACCTTCAAACGCTGACAACGCCAAGGCTCTGAGCCACCGTGGCCACGTGGCGCAGGACCGTTGATAACGGCATTGCTTGTACTCCCTCCTGCAGGCGGGAGATTGCGCCGTCGTTGCTGCGCCGCTACGCGGCGCAGCATTCAGGCGGGAATCCGTGACTTCCTGTTTCATCGCGCTGTACCAGATCGGGTACTGGTCTTATCGGCGCTCCGCAGGCTGACGCCGCCGGTCCAGCGGCCACTCTCATGTTCTTCGCAGCGTTGTGGTCCCCGTCATGCCGGATGCCGCAGGCGGGGCAGGCCCATTCCCGCACGTCAAGAGGCTTGGGTCCGACCAGGTGCCCGCAGGCGGAGCACACCTGGGTGACTGGCGCCAATCGGCCGACCTTGATCAAGGTGCGCCCGTGCCGCTGCGCTTTGTAGCCGAGCAGGGCCAGGCCGCAAACTGGGACCAGCCCGCATCGTGCACGCTCCCGGCCAGCCCGCTACGTGCAAGTCCGGACGCCGCGAGGCCTCCCCGCGAACCCTTGATCCTCAGGGATCAACTCCGTGGACGCTGCGATCGAGGCGGGCGACGGCGTCGAGCGCCGCCCGAAAGCGAGCCCCTCGACGGTAGCGTGACCACGGTACGCACCCGCGACGTGGGACTTCCGGTGTGGGCCGGGACATCTGCCCAGGCCACATACGTCGACGTCGAGTGGTCTGAGGACGAAGACGACTCGTGGGGCTGCTGCAGCAGGGCTGAGGCGCGAGCCAGATTTTTCGGAGTCCGGCGGTCTGCGGATGTCGAGAACGTGCCACCGGCTCCGTCCCAGGGACATCAGCGGTCACCACCGGCCGCACGAGGAAGAAGGAGAAGACAGCATGGCGATTCAGCGGATGGACAACGTCGGCATCGTCGTCGAGGACATGGATGCCGCCATCGCGTTCTTCGAGGAACTCGGTATGGAGCTGGAGGGCAAGGCGCAGGTCGAGGGACCCTTCGCCGACCAGTGCACCGGACTCGACGGCGTCCGCTGTGACATCGCGATGGTCCGGACCCCAGACGGTCACAGCCGGCTCGAGCTGGCGAAGTACCGCAGCCCCGCGGCAATCAACGCCGGGCCGCGCAACCGCCCGCACAACATTCTGGGCACGCACCGCGTCATGTTCGCCGTCGACGACCTCGCGGACACCGTCGCCCGCCTGCGCCCTCACGGCGCCGAACTCGTCGGCGAGATCGCCCGGTTCGAGGACAGTTATCTGCTCTGCTACCTCCGCGGCCCGGAGGGCATCATCGTCGGACTGGCGGAGCAACTGAGCTGAGGGGCATCCAGTCGGCCCGTACTCATCTGCCGTACTTGACGTCCTCCTGCCCTGAGGGACGGGGATTCCCCTATGCGAACGTCGCCAGCGTGGTGAGATTTTCGAGGGTCATCACCAGGTGCCCCCAACAAGCATGGCCTGAGTCGCCGCACACACTGGCCTCGGCCGAATCGGCCACCTGAGCAGCCACGATTCCCTCTGCAGCCGGGGCACTAGAGTGCCCTTCGCGATCGAGGAAGGGATTGACATGGCAGAGAAGCGCTGGCAGCACAGGCAGGAAGAGCGCCTCGTAGGGACGTTGACCCTCGCAGAGATCGACATGTTCTGGTCGGACTGCCACTTCGAGCCCGCTGCCGCTTGGGACGACCCCCGCCTTCTCTTCGCCGCCGCGCGGGATGCAAGGGTTCGCAGTGACGAAGAGGCTGCCCTGGCAGCCGATGAGTCGATGCATGCTGAGGGGCTCATCCTCGTCCCCGACGGAGGCGGCGACCCCATCACAGATTTTCCGATCCGGATCGACGGAGAGGCGGCCCGCTTCCGGCACTGACCGCTCCCGGCTGGCACAACCAGCCGGACGAGTCATAGTGCAGAGAAGGTCGAGCTGGTCGGTTCCGTTGTCGAGCCTGAGCACGGCGAATTGGTCTCCCCGAGCCAAATGCTGAGGCGTTCATCGGTCGCTGGAAGTAGGTCCTGCGCCTCACGCGCAGCTCGCGCCTGCTGGCTAGGGTCGGTCGTCATGGAGACCACAGGAATCGTTCGTCGCCAGACGGCGGAACGTATGCGCGACGCTCTGGAGCGGCTCGCCACCGAGCGAGATGTATGGGTGTCGACGGCTCACCCTGATCACGGGCCGCACCAGGTGCCGCTGTGGTTCTTGTGGGATGGGCGAGCGGTGTGGATGTGCACCAGCACCGCTTCCGTGTCTGCGCGAAACGTCCGCGAGGAGCCGCGCGTGCGCCTGTCGCTACCGGACACCTTTGACGTGGTGCTCCTCCAGGGTGAGGCGGAGTGCTACCCGGATCAGGAGGTCCCCGGAGGCGCAGCGGAGGCGTTCGCCGACAAGTTCGGGTGGGATCCACGCGTTGAGGAGGGTTCCTTTCTGTATGTATGCGTGGTCCCGAAGACTGTGCGGGCTTGGCGCGGCGAGCCGGAACTGCGCGGGAGGGTCATCATGCGTGACGGGATGTGGCTGGCGTAGCGGCCGTCCCTCGCCGACGCGCCTCTCTCGGATCACGCTCCACAGCTGTCGTACTCATCAGGGCTGTCCCGCCATCGTCTTTGAGTCGGCGGGGGGGAGAGTGGCTGTGGTGTGAACTTCCCTTTCGAGCGGCGAGGTTGAGGTGATGAAGCCAGGAGATGCCGGGCACGGCCGATGGACTCCGTCTCCCTTGGGACGGCAGTCCCCGAGGATCATCCCGGTCTTCATGCGGGCGAAGGTGCTCGGTAGCGAGCTTCATACAGGAGTGGGTCCAGAACAACCGTCTTGGCGGTCCGAGCACGTTCGGCCGTCTTGCGATCGGGACGATGGACATGGGCATGAACGTCCAATACCTGTACGTCCAGATGCAAGTGACCGGCGACATCGCCCACTATCGCCCCGGATGTGACCATCCCTCAGAAGTGCTCGGCCATGGCCTCTGCGCGGCGGGGCGGCTGCCTCCCAGCCGCGCAGAGCCTCGCAACAATCAAAGCACTGGCTGACCCGGCTTCCAGCATGACGTCACCGTCGACCGCAGGACGTCGTTGCCGGAGACGCGGCGCCCGCTCCGGCGGCGGGCCAGGGCGAAAGGCTCGACGACACGGTCTTCGCGGTGTATCAGCCAGTGGCGGTCATCGGGCGGCCTTGCGGTAGCGACTGAGGACGGCGGCCCCGACCCGCTCAGCAGCCAGGCACTCCAGCTCGGCGTGGGGGCCACCGACCGGGAAAAGGCGCTGCCCGGTGCCGAGGACAGTCGGAAAGGTCAGCAGCCGGTATTCGTCGATCAGGTCCGCGGCCATCAACCGGTCCACGACGCTGAGGCTTCCGGTGACGACCATGTTCCGGCGCTCTCGTCTGACGGCATCGACCAGATCGCCCTCCAGGAGCTGGGAGTTCGACCACGCCGAGGTGTCGGAATCGGTCAGGGTGCGGGAGGCGACCAGCTTCGGCACGGCGTTCATCCGCGCGGCGAACGGGTCGTCGCGGCCCGGCCACAGCCGCGAGAACAGCTGCCAGGTAGTGCGCCCGAGCAGCAGCACCCCGTCATCCAACGTGCGGCCGAGCCGGAACTTGTCCCCGGCGACAGCCTCCGGGCCGTTCCGGAATGCCCAGCCGCCCCCCGGCGTGCCCGCGGACCCGTCCGGGTCGGACACGATGCCGTCCAGGGTGATGAACTCGATGACGATGACGCTCACGATGAGGTTCCCTTCGGTTCGGTGCTCACCAGTACCTACCGGGCTCACCACCCCGACTCATCGCTCCCGGCGCAAATGATTGGCAGGAATTTCGCGCGGCAGCCCGAAGCCGTCAAATACGCGCGGATCGGCGAACACCACGTTGCGCGTGATGCGGCCGCCGGTGACGGTGAAGACCTGCAGGGTGTGCAGACGGCGTTTGCCGCCGGGCTGCGGCGCGTACGCGGCGAGCGCAGGCTGCCCGTTGGAGGTCAGCGCCCGCATGCCCCATCCCGGGCCACGCATCGCGAACACTCGCTCTAGGAACCGTCCGTAGTCCCGGCTCCCCCGGTACCACAGCGGCACTGGCGGCATCTCCAGCACCGCGTCCTCGGCCAGGAGCTGCACCAGCGCGGGGACATCCGCCGCCTCGAACGCCTGCATGTACCGCTCGATGACCGAGCGCACCTCAGGATCATCCGGCTCGGTGACCGCACCCATATCGCCCACCTCGGCGAGGGCGGCGCGGGCGCGCTGCAGCGCGCTGTTGACCGCTGCGACCGTAGTCCCCAACTGCTCGGCGACCTCGGCGGCGGTGAACGCAAGCACCTCACGCAGCACCAGCACCGCCCGCTGCCGCGCCGGCAGGAGCTGCACCGCCGCCACCCACGCGAGCCGCAGATCGGCCCTGACCTCAATATCGAACCGCGCGTCGGGGAACGGCTCCAACCAGGACACATCGGGTGCCGGTACCAGCGGCGCACCGGGATCGTCGCTGGGCATGCCCAGTCCGCACGGCAAAGGACGCCGACCGCGCCCCTCCAGTGCGGTCAGGCACGCATTGGTCGCGATCCGGTACAGCCAGGTTCGCACCGACGCGCGCGCCGGGTCGTACCGGTCGCGGGCCTTCCAGGCACGCAGCAGCGTCTCCTGCACCAGATCCTCGGCCTCGTGGAACGACCCCAGCATCCGGTAGCAGAACACCACCAACTCGCCCCGGTACGGCTCGAAGTCCATCGGCCTATCATGCCGCACAGCGGCCTCACGCCTAGGCGGGCCTCAGCAGGGTTCGCCGGGGCTTTGCACAGGCACCACTCGACGCCCCTCCCCGACAATGACCCTCTCTGCGACCACATGCGGCGGTTGTGACTCCGGTCGCGTGACTGCAGACGGCTGGAGAGCGGGCGCGCGTCGGCCCGCCGGCACGAGGAAGAGCCGACGGGCCGACGCCTCAACCTCGCACCCGCTGCCGATCGGCAGCCGTCCGTTCGCGACGGCCAGCCGGGCCGCGGCGCGAAGGGTCCCGCCGGGCCGGGCGCGAGTGGTCCCGTCGGGCCGGTGCTTCACATGCCCGGCACTTCGGGCGGGCGGGTCAGCGTAGGCCGGCGAAGAGATCGTTCTCGGGTACGGCCGCGCCGGTGGCGTCCTTGACCCGTACGAAGGTCTCCATGCCCATCAATTCGCCGAACCTCTCCTTGCCCATCTTGAGGAAGAAGATGTTCTCGCCCTGACTGGCGTGCGCGGCCAGCGCGTCGAACTTCTGACCGCTGAACGCGGTGGTGTCCACCCACGTGGTGATCTCATCGTCGGGGAGGCCGATCTCGGCCAATGCGGCGGCCTCAGCGGGATCCGGCTCCGGCATGTCCTCATGAAACTCCCGCATGATCTCGCCGAACCGCTGCATCCCCGAGCGGGGCATCGTCGTCCAGTACACCTTCGGTGTCAGCTCGGTCATCTCCACCGCCGCCATCGTGATGCGGTGGGCCTGGATGTGGTCGGGGTGGCCGTAGAAGCCGTTCTCGTCATAGGTGACCACCACATCGGGCCGGTAGTGCCGCATGAGTTCCGCGAGACGGGCAGCGCCCTCCTCCACGGGGGTCTGCCAGAAGGAACCGGGGGCGTCGTTGCTCGGCCAGCCCGTCATCCCGGAGTCGGCGTAGTCCAGCATCTCCAGATCGCTGACCTTCAGGACGTCACAGCTCGCCTCGAGTTCTTGACGGCGCATCAAGGCGACAGCCGCCGGATCGTGTCCGGGATCGCCCGGCTTGACACCCCCCGGTCCATCACCGCAACCGCCGTCGGTACACGTCACGAGAACCGTGCGGATACCCTCCGCCGCATACCGCGCAAGGACCCCGCCGGTTCCGGTGGCCTCATCATCGGGGTGAGCGTGCACAGCCATCAGCGTCAAAGGCCGTTCAGTCATGAAATTCCTCCTGCAGCAATACGTCTCAGTCCGAGTGCGCGGCGGTGTACCACGCCCCCAGGGCCGGAACCTGTCGGTGCGGCCGACCTTGCGGTCTCCGTGCTCCTCGCCCCATGCGGCGCCGCTCCCTCAGCCGATGCAACAGCGCCGACCGGACCAGCTGTTCCCGACACGACGGCTCGACCTCCAGACTCGGCGTTTCCACGCGATCCAGACGGCACGCCATACCCCGCCGCCAGCAAAGCGGGAACCTACCGGCTCGCCCCTACCGTGCGCTGCGGCTGGAACCAATTCGAGCAGCTCGCCGAATACAGCCTCGCCCTCCGGACCCACCACAGGCACCCGAGACCTGCACGGAACAGGCACGGAACAGGCACCGCACTGCATTGCACTGCAGTGCCGCCACGATGGCCGTGCCCCGGGGAGCCAGCAAGGGCGTGCGTTTCTCTTCGCCCGAGGGCATCAGCCCCGCGTGTCCCGCCCGAGGCACGGCGAGCTGGTTGACGAACATCAGGATGTCGACGGGGTCCCATGCCAGGTCCAGGCGACGGCCATGGCCATGGCCATGGCCATGGCCAGCGTCTCTCACTTCTCGATGTTGTTGAGCGAGCCGAGTCGGCGGGACAGCGCGGCCAGGCGGTCAGTGATGAGAGCCAGGCAGTCCGGGCACCAGCGTTCACCCGGCTTGTCCAGGTCCAGCGGCACGTCCTGCTTCGGCGCCGGGAGCACTATGCCGACAGTGTCAGAGCAGGCGATGGCCTGAAACTCATTCACCGTGTCGCCGACGGGCTTGTGCCACACCAGGGTCTCGGACCGGCCCTCGGTGACCCGCCCTCGTGTTGCCAGCATGATCAGTATCCTCACTTCTCAGTGTGCTCGAATGCGGCCCGAATGGCAGCCGGCGTCTTCGTATCGCGGATCCGACATCCCTGCACCTTCCCGGAGCCGGGCCGAGAGCGATGAGCGGGGACTCCAGGCCATTATCCCACCAGCCTTCTGTGGTGCCCTCGTTGAGGACGTGGGTGAAGGAACGGACCGGCAAGGCCCCGCAGGCAGGAGCCGCCGGTCTCTCGTAGATCGTCGGCTGATATCTCGCCACCGCGAGCAACGACCGCGCTGAGGTTGTCGTCCGACCGCTTCCCCCCACGCAAAGACTCAGGCAGCAACGACGACCGGACGAACTCCCGCTCGTCATCGGGCCGTTCACGGTGACCTATCACTCAAGCGAGATCCACTAGTCAAGATCCTTTGAAGACACGCCCCAACGGTCCGACCACCGGCGGGACCCACGACCACGTGCATCCAGGCGACGACATGCCCCTCACCGGAGAACGTGCAGACTCGCCGTCGCGAACACCGCTGTCACCCAGGTCCACAGCACGGCGAGAGCGACATGTCCGCCGGTGCGCAGGCGGTGGCCACGCCACAGGCGCGGGGAGAAGTAAGCGAACTCCATGATCCAGCGCAGGCCCCAGAAAAGAGTCTGGGCGCACAGCAGAAACGTAGGCAGGGGCGCGCCAGTGAGGAGGTCCGGAGCGAACGCCAGCGGGAGAGTGCCGAGCAGCGCGCAGGTCAGGGCGATGAAGACGAGGTGGGCGTAGGAGACCTGGCGTGTCAGCAGGCTGCTGGCGCGCAGATCGCCGGGCCAGCCCAGGACGCGCGGCAGCACGGTGTGCACCAGCCCCATGACGATGAGGGCCAGGCCGATCAGACGCAACTGGCCTGTCAGGGAGAAGAGTTGGGGCATGTCTCATCCTTGGTGAAGGCGAATGCCGTGATCAGGTGGGCGAGACGGCGCTCGGTCGTGGGGCGCAGTCCGGCGTGGGCGGCGAGGCGCAGCCATTCCGCGCGGGGCAGGAAGTGCCAGGCGCCGGGCCCGAACGCGGCCGTGTTCGCGATGTCCCTGAGGTGTTCGGTGAGGACGAGTGTGCCTCCGGGGCGCAGTATCCGGCCGCATTCGGTGAACAGTTCCTCCCGATCTCGTGCCCGACGTAGTTCGTGTGCGGCGAAGACCAGCAGGACCGCGTCGGTCCCGGCTGTGGGAAGCGGCAGCGTGTCGGGGCGGCCCGGCAGGGCGTGGGCGGGCGGCGGCACGCGGCGCCGTGCCCGGCGTATGGAGCCCTCACTGGTCAGTGCCGGGTCGTACAGATCGACGGCGGATCGCCGTGCGGCGGGCCAGCGTGCGGCGAGAGGGGCACTCACCTCGTCGAGTCCACAGCTCACCACCACGTACGCGGACGGGGTGCGGGGCAGCAGTGACGCCAGCCAGTGGTAGGCGTACAGGTCCGAGCGGTCGTAGACGTACCAACTGGCCGCCGTGGCCGTGCCGAGAAGGGTGATTGCCGCTGCGGATCCGGAACGGGCAAGGCGGCGCAGAGGGCGTGGCAGGTGCCCTACGACGGCGGCCGCGCCCGCTGCGGTGGCCAGGCCCGCCGCGTACTGAGGCCAGTTGTAGGCGATGACGTCGCGCGCGCCTGAGTGTCGTCCGCTCATCGCCGGCCGCCGCTCTCGCTGCGACGCACCCCACGGTGCCAGCCGTAGTCGACGCCGTCGATGTGGAATGCGTTGGCGAGCACAGGTCGGGTTCCGGCGAACGGGCCGTGATCGAAGAAGGTCAGACGGCGCACGTCAACCGTCACGGGTTGCGGGTCCCATCGCGTGCGGAATGCCTTGATGACGATCACGGAGCGGGTCTGTGGCTCGTACTCGAAGGTGTACGGCAGTGGTCCGGCGAAGCGGCGTGCGGCGCGCTCGTCGGCGAACGGGCTGTTCGGCGGTAGCGGCGCCGGGGTTTTGCGCAGGTCGGCGCGCACATCCAGATCGGCGTGCCCGTCGGCGGTGTCGACGCAGAACTCCAAGGCGTTGCCCGTGACCTGCGAGCGTATGCGGGCCAGGCGGTAGTTGTAGCGAGTGAGCAGGTTGCCGCCGAGTTGCATGAAGCGGGTGTTGGTGTCGCTGCGCAGGATGCGCAGGCCACGCATGGTGCGGCCTCCAGGGGTGGGGAAGCGGGTGAAGACGCGGTAGCCGGTCAGCAGGAAGTCGCGGCCCAAGCGAGCGGGCAGCCCGGCCGGCCGCAGGTCTCGGGTATCGACCACGGCGGCGGCCACGAAGCCGTACTCCACATCCTGTGCACTGGCTCGGTAGGTGTCGAGTTCCAGGAACGGCGGCACGAGGGGGCGCAGCACCTCGGCGGGCAGGGCGTAAGTCAGGACGAGGGAATGCGCGAAGTGGCTGCGTATCGATATGGGGTGACGTTGTATCAGGTACGACGGGTTCCTCACGGATCGATCCTTCTGTCGTTGGTGCCGTCCGGGTTTGCGCCCAGACGGACTACGCGTACGACGCCCCACAGCGCGGAGCGGTCCTGTGCGGCCCAGCCGGCTCCGGCCGGTCCCGGTTCGCGGAAGCTGCGCAGGACGACGATGCCGCCGGGGCGTACTGCGTGGCGTACGGCTGCGCGCAGTTGTCCGGCGAAGGCCGGGCCTGGACCGTCGAGCACGTTCGACAGTGTTGCGGCGTCGTATCCGCCGCGCGGCGCTCGCTCCAGGACGTCCACCACGTCGCCCTGGACGAGGCGTACATCCGGAGCGTGCACCGGCTCCGCGTCGGGCTGTTCGGCGCCCACGAACAGCCGCCACAGCCAGGGATTGCGGACATTGGGGTGGCGGGCGACCGTCCGCTCCAGGCGCTGCCGGAGCACTTCGTCGAAGCGCGCGGGGACCACTGACGCGAATGAGGGAAGCAGCGCCATCGCGAGCGCCCCGCCCGGCCGCAGGGACCATCGCATCAGGCGGCGCAGCCCGGGTCCGTCCAGGTCGCTGCGCCAGCACCGGACCTGCTGGACGGGATCGTCCAGAGCTAGGAAGCCGCGCAGCGCGGCCTCACGCCAGGCAGGCAGCAGTGTCCCGGCCACGCCGCGCCCCAGTCGCATCAGTGTCTCCGCGGCGCCTTCCACGCTCGCGCCGCCCGCAAGGCGGGCGCGGGCATAGGCGAGCTGCACCGGGTTGACATCTACGGCCGTCACGTCATGGCCGGCCTGACTCAGGGCGGCCGCAGTGTCGCCCGCGGAGGCGATGCACAGCACCCGCGAGCGCGATGCCGGCAGGACGCCGAGCTCGATGCCGTAGTCCTCGTACATCCGCCCGAACAGCAGACGCGGGCCTCCGAAACCACCGAGGATCCGGCCACGGGTCCATGGGGTGGCACTCATCGGGCCGCCGCCTTCGCAGAGGATTCCGCGACCATCCAGACCAGCGCGACGAAGGCCAGATTCTGCGTGAGCAGACGCCCGGGCTCATCGATCTGCCCCGGACTGAACAGCAGGCCACCCGCGTTGAAGCCCCCCACGAGCACCGTCTGCACGAGGGCGGCGGCCTGCGCTCGCCGCCCCGACAGCACCCAGAGACCGAGCGCCACTTCCGCAAGCCCGATGGCCACCAGCGCCGTCGTCACGGCCCATGCCGGCAGGAACGGCACATCCCCCACAATGGCCCGCTGGTCGGCCCGCCCTGGCCAGACCTTGCACCACCACCCTTCGTAGAACCACACCAGGGCGACCGCCCCGCGCGCAGCACCCCCCAATCCCGTTTGTTCCCGAACCACATGACGGCCCTGAAGTTTGGCCGGAAGGCTCATGCGCACCCCACCGATCCGATAAGTTGAACGCGTTCAAATAAACCATACGGATCGTGAACGCGGGAGATCTCGCATGCGACGGACCATCAAAGCCAGGACGATCGGCGGGGTGTTCGCCGATATGGCGAGGGTCGCCGGGATCGGCGCGTGCAACCTCTACGAAGGGCCGGCCGGGAGCAGCCCAGGCAGTGGCGACGCCCTGACCGCGCACGCGGCGCATGCCGCATCCCCTGTCCTCGGCATCCGAAGTCCGGTCCACCGCACGGGACTTCCTCGCCGCCTGGGCCAGAGGTGACAATGACGGCAAAGGCAAGTTGCTCAACGACGAGGCCGGCGCCGGCGACCCCCTCATCGAATACCGCACGAGGACACCGGCCTCGTCGATGAAGCTCACGGCACGAGTGTCGCGAAGCACGACGGGCCCGTTCAGGGTCGACGCCACCTCACAGACGAGGGCTGGAAGTCGACCTGGTCCTGCGACTCCTCACTACGGCAAGGGCAACTGCGAGTGAGTTCGCGCCTACCTGCACGACAGGCGCACCTCATGGCGGCCGGTGACCGCCCGTCCGCCCTCCTGCAGTTGGGGACGAGGATGCCGATGTGTGCGGCTCGAGGATTTGGGTGCGGTTGTCAGCGGCGCCGGCCAGCCGGTGGTCAGTTATGAGGTCTGCGAGGCACAGAAGGACGCTGCCGAGTGCCGGGCACCCGGAGGCGCGGAGACACAACCTCCCGCAGCTAGATTGTTCGAACCCAGGAAAGGAGATGGCGGCAGACGCGTGGGGGGTTAGCCTCGCTGTTTCGCTTTGGGTGACGAGGTGCCGCTGTGGGGTCGATCGAGGCGGTATCGGGCGGTGGGCATGGTGGGGACCCGGCGCGTTGGTCGGGTTCTCCAAGGTCTTTCGTGTCGTAGGTGGCCGGGGCAGGCTGGTCAGTTGGCGGGGCGGGGTAGGGCGGCCAGACGGTGGAAGGCGGCGGCGAGTTGGTGTCGCCAAGGCCAGGTTGCTGCGATCCGCAGATGGAGGCGGCGTCCGCCGCGGGTGAGACGGGCAGCGACGTGCAGAATCCGGTAGCGGAGTTTCTTGGGTTCGGCGGTAGCCAGCTCGCCGTCCAGCAGCAGGACGCGGGTCCAGGCCAGAAGGTCGATAGCCGCGAGGCTGAGTTCGAGCCAGGCGGCGTTGACGGAGAACAGGCGGGATGGGAAGCGTCCGAAGCCGGTGGTCTTGCCGCACCGGATGTGGTCCTCGACGGTGGCGTGTCCACGGTGGCGGACCTCCACGGAACTGGGCCGAGCCGCCGCCGGAGGACGGGGTGTCGGTGAGGAAGACCTGGTGCCGCAGGCCCTCGTCACTGTCGAACAAGGAGAGCTGGGCGCCGGGGTGCGGGCGCTCGCGGCGCACGATGATGCGGGTGCCGGCCGGGTAGCCGTTCAGGTCGACCATGCCGGTCAGCTCGGCGACCTCGGCGGACTCACGCAGGGTCCCGTCCGCGTCCAGGGCGGGGTGCCAGACCTGTTCGGGCAGGGCGCGGATCGCGCGGCGGACCGGTGCGGTGACTGCGTATCCGACCGAGAAACGCAGGTGAAGGCCGTTGTCACGCAAGGCGCGGAGATGTGTGAGGAACGCCTTCGCGCTGCCTGCGCTGTCGGTGCGGACCAGGATGTCGGTGCCGTGCCGGTGGGCGTCGGGGATCTGCGCGAGGGCCTGGTCGAGCACGGTGATGTGATCGGCGGCGGTGTTGTCTCCGGCGTTGCCCGGCCGCAGCAGCCCGGACATCGCCTCGCCGGTGTTGACCAGGAAACACAGCAACGGGTGGAACCCGAAGCCGCCTTTGTAGGTGGGTGCGGCCTGGTCTTTCTCGGAGTGGCAGGTGACCAGCGTGGCGTCGAGGGCCAGGACCAGGCCGGGCAGTTCACGTCCGCCGGCCTTCACTGCGGGTATCGCGGCGCGGGTCTCGGCGGCCTGCAGCCAGGCCACCTCCCGGGCTGCGGCGCGGGCCGACCGCAGGCGGTCCAGTATGCGTTCGTCGACGGCTTGCCAGCAGCCGCCAAGCCGTCGGCGTGGAGGCCACCGGACCGAACACCTCGCGCTGGTCCCGCAGAACGGCCAGATCCGCGATCGCCTCGCCGCCGTCAGCGAGCATCACTGCGAGATCGGTGGCGATCCGGCCTGAGTCATAGCCGGTGCCGCGCGGCCGAAGCGGCCGGAGCACGGTGGAATACGCCGCCGTCAGCCCGGTCGCTTCGGCGAGGTCCGCCAGCAAACGTGCTCCGGCATGCCCGACCACCCCCGACCCGTCAGTGGACACCACAAGCCGGGGCCGCGAACCGATATCCTTCACGCAGAAAGTGCCTTCCTCTGGCGACGACAGAACCCCTAGACAAGGTCCATCGTCCCAGCTCAGGAAGGCACTTTTGCGTTTCTACCCAACCCTCAGCCGCACCCCAACCGAAACGGCGAGGCCAGGCATGCTGCCTCCCTGATCGCGCGCCCGGGCAGTTGCGGCTGCCCCCGACGAGTGACTGCGTCGAGGGTGCCGAGTTCCTTTCCTTGTGCGACCAGATCACCGTCCTGGAACAGCAACTCGGTCGGGAGGAAGTGAAGTTCGCTCCGGAGGGGCGGACCTTGCTTGCCGCAGTACTCGCACCGCTGCCCCGCGAGGTGCTGCACCGTCTTCGCCTGCTGGTACGGCCGGACACGGTCCTGTGGTGACGCCGCGGCCCGATGCAACAGCGGCACGCAGGCACCCTGCCGTCTCAAGCGGCCCGGACGACCGCCCGCCATCCGCTCGATTCGGGATCCAGTCCCGTGAGAACAGCGGTTAGGGCTATCGCCGCATCCACGGGGAGCCGGCCGTGCTCGGGGTCAAGGTCGCTCCCTCCACCGTCCGGGAAATCCTCAAAGCCGAAGGCCTCCAGCTCGCCGATCCTGTCGCCCCTGTGTCCACCAGGCCGTGAGTCCGCCACTCACGGCTTTCCGCCATCGCGATCATCCCGACTCCGCGCGCTCGGTGGCCGCTTCGGGAAGCGTGGCAACAAGGATGTCGGCAGCCTGGGTGACGTTGTCGGCGTCGACCGCACGGGCCATCGCCACGCGGGCCGCATCGGCCGTCGTGGCCGACGGGACCACGAGCAGAACGAAGTGATCGTTGTCGCCACGGGTGATGAGAACGGTGTCGTCGCCGACAGGGAAGGTGTCGAAGTGCACGACCCGGTCGTCGACGACCAATCGGGTCGGGACCTCCTCCCAGGCGGCGGTGTCCAGGCCGACCCGCGTGATGGGTCCGAGGTGCGTGGTGAGCGCCTGGATCAGGGCGGGCAGCTCTGCCCTGACATCACGGGAGCGGGGCCACCAGGCGCCGTCGAGGACGCCTTCGCGGGAGTGCGTCGTCTGCAGCCGGAGCAGTGCAGTGCCGGGTTTCACCGCCCGATGGATCTCGTCGGGGAGGAGCTTCCGGGGGGTGGGGGCGTCAGATTCAGCCATGGTGGTCCGCCTGCCTGCGCGGGGCCGCCGACACCTTATGGCCGGCGAGATACCGCCGTTGTCTCACGGTACTCCGCGTGCCTGCGATCTTGCCCGCGAGCATCAGCCGGAGGGTACCCCCGGTGGGAAATCACCTGGTCAGAACGGCTCGTCGGACCGCGGCGCGGAGTACGCTGAAGGTACCGGGAGTAACTCGAACACCCGCTCCCACGCGGACGTCGTTTCCGGCGATCAAGACACTGGGCCGCCCTGCAGGGCGGCCCGGAGACGGGTCCGCATCATGACCACGACCATCGAACGCGGCGTGGCACGGGCGCTTGATTCCGCCCTCCCGACGCGCTTTTCCCTGACGCCGAAGACCACCCTCGCCGGCCAGTTGGACGGTGCTTGGTGGCCCCACTCGCGCGACCTCTCCACCGAGCTTCCGCCCCTGGTCGAAGCACTGGAAGGGCGTTTGGGGCGCATTACGCGCGCCATGGTGAACCCCACTCGCTGGCCCGTCGTCCCGCACAAGGTTCCCGCCACCGGGCACACGGTGCACGTGGGCTGGTTCACCGAACTGGATCCCGACAAGATGATCCTTCTCTCCTACACCGTCGGCCGCTTCGACCTGCTGGTGATCCCGCCCGGGACCGAACCCGCCGCAGCCGCCCGGCTCCTGACCGCCGCCGCAATCCCCGGCAGCGTCCTCACCGCCGGTGCGCTGATGTCCGACGAAGCCGCGACCGGCCGCCGAATGCGGGACACCCGAAGCAGCGAGGACACCTGGGAGAATGACGGCGGGTCCGCCCTGCCGCCCCTCCGGCACCCGGTCGTGGGCGCGCGGATGATCCCCCTGCCGGGGAACATGCGGAGATGACGACATGGAGGCCTTGATCATGCTCGCGGCAGGCGCCTTCCTGATCGCGCTCGGCCTGAGCCTGAGCCACCGACTCAACGCCAGCACGACGCACGCATCGCGGCCCACCACTTCAGCAACCCCTTCCCCACTTGGCCCTGACATCAGACCGCTCTCCGACCGAAGACCGCGGGTGGGGCACCCGACCCGATACCCGGGACGACCCACCCGCCGGCCCCTCGCTCGCCCCTGAAGGGAGCAGGCACCATGCATCCCACCGACACCGCGACCCTGCCCTCGGCCGGACACGCCGAGATCCGCATCGTTGCCGCCACCCCCGAAGTCGCCCGTACGGTCGCCGAATTGCTCCGCCATGCCTTCGCCGGTACGGAACAGCGCAGTTACCCCATCCCCGAGGGCGGTACCCGGCTCCACCTCACTGTCGACACCGAAGCCGCCGCAGCACCGGCCCTCGCCTGGCTCACCACCAGCAGACCGTCTACGCGCACCGGCGCCTACGGCGACGAAGTCTGAGAAAGAAAAGCGTCGGACCTTCACTTGACATGCTCCCCCTCCTGAAGGAGGGGGATTCCTACGGCTCGCGCCGTGGGGTTTTCTGCTTCGTCGCCGACTGCCCGCCCGGAGAACTCCGTTGAGGTCTTACACCAGCTCCACAGACTGTCACCGCCAGCCCGGCGGCCAGAAGGTTGCGTGCCGCGTTCACGTCCCGGTCATGGGTCGTGCCGCACTCACACGTCCAGGTACGGACGTGGAGCGGCATCGTGCCCTGCACGCTGCCGCAGTGGGAGCACAGCTTGGACGAGGGGAAGAAGCGGTCGACCGCGATCACTTCCCGCCCGTACCAGGCGGCCTTGTACTCCAGCATGCTCCGCAAGTCCGACCACGCCGCATCCGAGATGGCGCGGGCCAGTTTCCGGTTCTTGACCATGTTGCGCACGGTCAGGTCCTCGATCACGAGCGTTTGGTTTTCACGAACGAGTCGAGTGGTCAGTTGGTGCAGGTGGTCGCGGCGACGGTCGGCGATGCGGGCGTGGATCTTGGCGACCTTGCGCCGGGCCTTGGCCCGGTTCGCACTGCCCTGCTCCTTCTTCGCCATGCGGCGCTGAGCCTGGGCGAGGGCGGCACGGTCCTTGCGTTCGTGCCGAGGGTTGGCGATCTTCTCCCCGGTGGACAGAGTCAGCAGATGCTCCAGACCGACGTCGATTCCCACTGCCGCATCAGCAGCGGCAAGTGGCTCGATGGCCGGGTCCTCGCACAGCAGGGAGACGAACCAGCGCCCCGCCGCGTCCTGCGACACGGTCACCGTGGACGGGGACGCGCCCTCGGGCAGCGGGCGCGACCACACGATGTCCAGCGGCCGGGCCATCTTCGCCAGAGTCAGCTCCCCGGCACGGAACCGGAAACCGCTGGTGGTGTACTCGGCAGATTTCCGCGACTTCTTCTTCGACTTGAAGCGCGGATACTTGGCCCGCTTGGCGAAGAAGTTGGTGAATGCCGTCTGCAAGTGCCGCAACGTCTGCTGCAACGGTACGGAGGAAACCTCGTTGAGGAACGCCAGTTCCCCTGTCTTCTTCCATGCGGTCAGCATGGCCGAGGTGGCGTTGTAGTTGACCCGCTCCTGCCGCGCCCACGCTTCGGTGCGGGCGGCAAGCGCGAGGTTGTAGACCTTGCGCACGCATCCGAACGTGCGCGACAGCTCGGCAGCCTGCGCATCGGTCGGATAGAAGCGGTACTTGAACGCCCGCTTCACACAAGTCGTGGCCACGCTCACAAACTAGTGCGACCGATGTGTGAGACCAAACCTGCGGGCCAGAGCACGGCCTTTCGCCCTGGGGGCGGCGAAAGCCCACACCTTGCCCTGCTCCGCAGGAGTCCGTTTCCTCCCCTGCCTGAAGGCAGGGGTATCCACGGAGGTACCCGATGAACGAAAGGACTCGGTCATGACGACCCTCCGCGAGCGGCAGGTCTACCGCGATCGGGTCCTGACCGCCCTCTACGAAGCCACCGAAGGCAACCGTCTCCTCGGAGTCCCGGGGCGGACGCTGCGGAACGACCTGCGCATCCCGGAGGATGACCTGGCCGCCGCCTGCACCTACCTGGCCGGCGAGGGCCTGATCACCGTCGACTGGGAACCGGGCAACACACCCGCGATGGTCTCCCTCACCCACCAGGGAATCCGCCGCATGGAGGCCGAAGA
This sequence comes from Streptomyces sp. NBC_00569, assembly GCF_036345255.1. Taxonomy (NCBI): domain Bacteria; kingdom Bacillati; phylum Actinomycetota; class Actinomycetes; order Kitasatosporales; family Streptomycetaceae; genus Streptomyces; species Streptomyces sp. NBC_00569. The sequence continues at coordinate 194,847 of NZ_CP107783.1, forward strand.
AGAAGAACGCGGCTGAGCCGGAGTGCCTGAGGGCCGACCCGTCCACCGCTCAGCCCCGCACTTACGGCATGCACGGCCCCACTTGCGCACAAGAACGAGGGGGCCGGCCCGCTCGCCGCTCCCGGCCTCTCCGGTCGGCAGTCGTACAATTGAAACTGGATCGAGCACTCTCACGTGCGACGATCCGGAAGGGCGGCCCTGGCGGAGTGAATGCGCTGGGGCCGTTGCGACGAACCGCCGCCATAAGGACCTGTGGGGCACGAGCGCCAACCCGCCAACTACCTGGCCTTTCTCTGCCTCGCCGCAGCCCTCTGCTGCTACAAACGGCTCCTCAAACTCACCAGGTACGACACCGTATCGGGAGGTGTGGGCCTCAGGCTGGCGGAATCAGGTCCACACGGCCTTGCCCTTGGGGTTCGGCCCGGACTCCCCAGTCGTCGCAGAGTTCTTGGATGATGCGCATGCCTCGCCCGGACTCACCGCTCAGTGAGGTCGCGGGGATGCGGACGCGGAGTGGCTGGCTCTGTCGTGCACCTCGACCTGCAGGCAGTGCGGGTTCCGGATGCGGCGCAGCAGGCAGTCGCGGCCATCCGGGCTTCCGTCCTGGACGGCGTTGCCGGCGAGTTCCGAGACGCAGGCCTGGATGTCTTCGCGGCGTCGGCAGCCGCCCCAGGTATCGAGGGTCTGCATCGCGAAGTCGCGGGCTGTGCGCACGGTGTGCGGAGTGGCGCTCAAAGCGTGTTGGGTGAGGTGTCGCATAGCGCGTCCCTTGCCGGCCGCGGAAGGAGGGATCGGTCCGCGGTCGCCACGACACCGAGCACGTCAGGTCAGGACGCGGGCGAGGAAGTCGCGGATGTGCTCGGTGATGATCTGGAGGTGGCTTTCCAGGGCGAAGTGCCCGGACTCCAGCAGGTGGATCTCGGCATCGGGCAGGTCCTGGGCGAAAGCCCTGGCTCCGTCGGGGCCGAAGATCTCGTCGTTCGCTCCCCAGACCGCCAGCAGCGGCACCTGGGAGTTGCGGAAGTACTGGTGGACCTGGGGGTAGAGGTCCACGTTGGTGGGATAGTCACGGAAGAGCTTGAGCTGGATGTCGTCGTTTCCGGGGCGGTCCAGCAGTGCCTGGTCGTGGACCCAGTTGTCGGGACTGACCAAGGTGGGGTCGGCGACCCCGTTCACGTACTGCCAGCGGGTGATCTCGGGGGTGAGAGCGCCGCGCATGGGTGCCTCGGTGTCCGGTCCCGGGGCCTTGGCGTAGGCGAAGACGCCGTCCCAGAAGGGCTTGACGAAGCCCTCTACGTAGGCGTTGCCATTCTGGGTGATGATCGCTGTGATGCGGTCGGGGTTCTGGAGGGCGAGTCGCCAGCCGATGGGGGCGCCGTAGTCCTGCACGTACATCGCGAAACGGTCGATGCCCAGTTGCCGCAGCAGGCCGGAGGTGACGTCGGTGAGGGCGTCGAAGGTGTAAGGGAAGTCCTGCAGGGTGGGCGTCGCGGACTGTCCGAACCCGATGTGGTCGGGGGCGATGACGTGGTAGCGATCGGCGAGTGCCGGGATCAGGTGCCGGAACATGTGTGAGCTGGTCGGGAAGCCGTGGAGGAGGAGGACGGCTGGTGCTGTCGGGTCGCCCGCCTCCCGGTAGAAGACCTCAAGACCGTTGACGGTGGTCGCACGGTGGTGGACTGCGGAGATCATCTCCATAACCCCTCTCATGCGTTTTAGTGGTTATGCATCCAGTCGAGCACACCTGACCTAACCCGTCAAGGTGCTTTATGTGGTTATACCTCGCTCCTCGTCGGACACTGCCGGCACACACAAGGGGGCACGTCGGCCTCCCCTAAGACTCCGTCCACCAGAGGTCACCAGCCAGCGCAGCCACCCACTTGACCTTCAGGACAGTCGATACCCGCCCACCCCGTGCCGCATCAGGGCGCACCCGCCCGACCCGACAGACCGGCCCGAGATCGCCGGACGCCGTCATCGGTGTTCTCGCACGCGATCACGCGACTCCGCCCTTTTGTCGCCGCCTGCCCCGTCCCGGCCGATGCACCTACTCGAAGGGGAACCGAGCTAACCAATCAAAGATTGTTTCTACGGTTACAGCGACCGCGCTCATGTAACCTGCCAAGTGAGCCGATGCGGTTAGGAGCGTGATGACGGTGGTGTCCGGCCGCGAACAGCAGGACGTACTGCTGGAACTCCTCAACAGCACACCGGTGGTCAACGGCGTCACCCAGGACCAGCTGGCAGATCCGGAAGCGGCCAGATCCTGGCAGCAGACCCACGGCGGCAACGGCACCGCAGAAGAGCGCCGACACCTCTTCCAGGCGCGTGATGCCCTGCAGGACGTGGTTCGGGGCGGTCGCCCCGCCACGTCACTGGCCTCACTCCTCAAGGACGTCACCTCCCACCCTCACCTGTCGTCGGCGGGGGTGTCGTGGGAGGTGGACACCCCTGCGGAGCGCCGGATGGCGGTCGAAGCCGTCTTGGCATGGAGTGAACTGCAAGAGACAGCACCCGGTCGACTGCGCCCTTGCGCCAACCCAGAGTGCCAGCTGTTCCTCATCGACCGCAGCAAGACCAACAAGGCCCGCTGGTGCTCGATGGCCGTCTGCGGCAACCGCATGAAGGCCAGGCGCCACTACCAGCGCACCCGCGACGGCGCAGCCGGATAGACCCGTTGCTTCGATCCTCGACGAGTCTCAGCATTCAGGGCATTTCTGCCTGGAAGGTCCGTCTCATCACTAAAGCGTGTGGGCTTCGGCTTGAGTACGGTCTCTCGTTTCCGTCTGCCGCTGGTGCGGCAGGGTTGCGCCACCTGCCCGCCCCGTCCCGGCCTTGCGACTGGGGCGGGTGGCGCGGGTCTTCCGGTCGGCTCCACGAGGCTTCGACACCTTGACGATGTCCTGGTCTCCGGCCACTCCGGTACCAGTTGCTGCTGCCGCCAGGGCGGCGAGGTTGCGGGCCGCGTTGTCGTCCCGGTCGAGGACCAGGCCGCAGGCGTCGCATTCGTAGGTCCGCATGTGCAGCGGCAGTTTGGCTTTCACCGCGCCACACCCGGAGCAGGTCTTGGAGGAGGGGAACCAGCGGTCGGCGGCCACGATGCGGCAGTCGTTCCGGCGGGTTTTGTAGGTGAGCTGACGGCGGATCTCTCCGAAACCGGCGCCTGCGATCCTGCGGGCCAGGCGCCGATTGCGGAGCATCCCGGCAACGTTGAGGTCTTCCACCACGATCGTGCCGTACTCGGCCGTCACGGCGGTGGTGAGCTTGTGCAGGGCATCGGCGCGGAGGTTCGCCACCCGGTAGTGCAGCCGATTGCGGGCGGCGTTGGCCTTCTCCGCGACGGCAGCCAGGACGTCGTCCCACGCGGCGCCTTCGGCCCGATGTCGCCACCAGCAGCTCAATCCATCGAGGCAGGCTTCCGTCGGAGGCTGAGGGCTGGCGGAATCCTACGCAGCGCGACTGGCGACCGCAGAGAGTCACGCTGGAAATAGCCTCTGGGGCGCTACGCGAGAAGGCGTCAGGAAGGCCACCAGGTGCCCCCCGGTCGCATTTTCATGAGGTTGAGGCAGGGGGGATCGCCTCTGTCGGTCCAGGGGCCGCACAGAGGCACATAGGGATGTTCTCACCCCATCGGTAAGAGGTACCTCCGATATTCTGGACAGCGTCCCGGTAGTCGAGGGTCCCGAGGCCCATGAGGCCCGGGGCCTTGTTTGGGCTGCCGTGCCCTGTCTTCGCCAACTGTCCGACCGCTCCCGCACCGTGGTGTGGGAGCGCGGTCTGCCATGCCCGAAAGAGAGCATCTGTGACCACTTACGACACTCGCCCCGCCACCGATACCCCCGGTTCCCAGCAGCCCGGCCATGCGGGTATGGCGTCGTATGACGCCAACGCGATCACTGTTCTGGACGGCCTGGACGCGGTGCGCAAGCGGCCAGGGATGTACATCGGCTCCACGGGAGAGCTGGGGCTGCACCACCTGGTGCAGGAGCTCGTGGACAACTCCGTGGACGAGGCCCTCGCGGGAGTGGCCGACCGGATCGACGTGACGATCCTCGCCGACGGCGGGGTACGGGTGGTCGACAACGGCCGCGGCATCCCGGTGGGGATGCACCCAGTGGAGAAGCGGCCGGCCGTCGAGCTGGTGCTGACAGTGCTGCACGCGGGCGGGAAGTTCGGGGGCGGCGGCTACGCGGTCTCCGGCGGTCTGCACGGTGTGGGCCTGTCAGTGGTCAACGCGCTGTCGACCCGGCTGTCGGCGGAGATCTGGACCGACGGCTACCGGTGGACACAGGACTACAAAGACGGCGCTCCCACCGCCCAACTGGCCCGCCACGAGGTCACCTCCCGAACGGGCACCTCCTTGACGTTCTGGGCAGACGGCGGCATCTTCGAGACCACCGAATACTCCTTCGAGACGCTGTCCAGGCGTTTCCGGGAGATGGCCTTCCTCAACCGCGGGCTCACCCTGGCCCTCACCGACGAACGGCCCTCCGCGCGCGCGACGGCCGCGGCCGACGAAGCCGACTCGGACCCGGCAGCGAAGACGGTCTCCTACCGCTACGACGGCGGCATCACCGACTTCGTCGCCTACCTCAATGCCCGCAAGGGCGAACCGGTCCATCCCTCGGTCATCACCATCGCCGCCGAGGACGTGGAACGGGTGCTGTCGGCCGAGGTAGCCCTGCAGTGGAACGGCCAGTACACCGACAGCGTGTACTCCTACGCCAACGCCATCCACACCCATGAGGGCGGCACCCACGAGGAGGGCTTCCGCACGGCACTGACCACCGTGGTCAACCGCTACGCGCGGGAGAAGAAACTGCTGCGCGAAAAGGACGCCAACCTCTCCGGCGAGGACATCCGCGAGGGACTGACCGCAATCATCTCGGTCAAGCTCGGCGAACCGCAGTTCGAGGGTCAGACCAAGACCAAACTCGGCAACACCGAGGCGCGCACCTTCGTGCAGAAGGTTGTCCACGAGCACCTGAGCGACTGGTTCGACCGCAACCCGAACGAGGCCGCGGACATCGTGCGCAAGGCCGTCCAGGCGGCCACGGCCCGGGTCGCGGCCCGCAAGGCGCGCGACCTGACCCGTCGCAAGGGCCTGCTGGAAACGGCGGCGCTGCCGGGCAAGCTGTCCGACTGCCAGTCGAACGACCCGGCGATGTCGGAGATCTTCATCGTCGAAGGAGACTCCGCCGGCGGCTCGGCCAAATCCGGCCGCAACCCGCAGCACCAGGCGATCCTCCCGATCCGCGGCAAGATCCTCAATGTGGAGAAAGCCCGGATCGACAAAATCCTGCACAACCAGGAGATCCAGGCGATCATCTCCGCGTTCGGCACGGGCGTGCACGAGGACTTCGATATCGGCAGGCTCCGCTACCACAAAATCATCTTGATGGCGGACGCCGACGTCGACGGCCAGCACATCAACACCCTGCTGCTCACCTTCCTTTTCCGCTTCATGCGGCCACTGATCGAAGATGGCCACGTCTACCTGTCCCGCCCCCCGCTCTACAAGATCAAGTGGAGTCGTGACCACGTCGAATACGCCTACTCCGACCGCGAACGCAACATGCTCCTGGAACAGGGCCGGCAGCACGGCCGCCGGATCAAGGATGATTCCATCCAGCGCTTCAAGGGCTTGGGCGAGATGAACGCCGAGGAACTGCGCGTCACCACCATGGACCCAGACCATCGGGTCCTGGGCCAGGTCACCCTCGATGACGCAGCCGTCGCCGACGACCTCTTCTCCGTCCTGATGGGCGAGGACGTCGAAGCCCGCCGCCACTTCATCCAGCGCAACGCCAAGGACGTCCGCTTCCTCGACATCTGACCGTGGGCACTGCACCAGCCCTCTCGGGACGCCCGCCCCGACATCCCGCCACTACCTCTGGTGCCCCAGGAGAGCACCGCGTGAGCGCACTCCCCGCCCCGGGCGTCGGAGCCGTCCGCAGGAGGGCTCCGACAACACCGCACGACATTGGAGCGATAGGGACCATCATTGAGACCACGACCCCTCTTCGCCCCGAAGCAGCCTAGTGTGCGTCGGCGTTGTCCCGCATTTGGACACTCAGCCGGGACTCAAGGGCAGAGCCAGTGAGCCTTTTCCAACCTGCTGTAAGGCGCACCGCGGTCGTCGCGAGCGCGGTGATCGGCTGTTTCATGCACCTTCGGTATCCAGTCGCTCCGTGGACTGGAGCAGGTACTCGGGCAGTTTTGAACTGGCAGCCAACACCTCGATGCCGATGAGGCGGCCCTGCTCGTCAAAGTCGAGGTTGATCATGCCGTCGACGTCCACTGGATCGCAGGGATACATGCGCGCCGACTTCACGCGGGCCTGCGGTTCGGTGAGGTATATGTACGCTGCGTCCACGGTCCTGTCGTAGGTGACTCTGACGTCTGCCACGGTGAGCGGGCTCCCTTGCTGTCGTTGATGGCGGCGCTGTCCTTGTCCTGCCTCCGGCCGTAGCGACCTCGGGCTGCCGTGGCGAGGTGCAAGACCAGCACGGCCTTGACGATGTCGGTGATACGGGCGGTGCTGCACCGGAGTTTGCGCCGGAGCTGCCAACTCTTCAGGGTGGCGTTGGCCTGCTCTCCGACGGCTCGGATCTTGGCGTTTGAGGAGTTCACCGCCCGCTTCCCGGCTGGGAGCGTGCTCCAGCGGCCCCGGTAAGGCACCCGGATCGTCCCCCGAGTTCCCTGATATCCCTTGTCTGCCCACGTCCGGATGCCGGCTTGGGTGAGTGCTTCGATGATGCCGTGGGTGCGTGCGGCCTTGATGTCATGGACGGCACCCGGCAGGGCAGGTGAGACCCAGAGCAGGCGTCCGAACGCATCGGCGATGACCTGGACGTTCATGCCGTAACGCTTGTGCTTGCCAGAGTAGTAGGGGCGGTCGGCGGCAATGCGGTCGACGTGCAGCAGGGTGCCGTCCAGGATCACGAACGCCTTGTTGGCGGCGACGGTCATGGCCTGCTTAAGGGTGGGGGCGAGGGCGGCCAGGACCTCAACCGCCTCGGCGATGTATCGGTAGACGGTGGCCAGCCCGATCCCGAAGCCAGCCGCGAGCTGGGCGCACGTCCGCAGCGCACGTGGGCCAGCGCGAGCAGGGCCTGTCGGTCAGCAGTCAGTCGGCGCCAGCGCGTGCCGCGCTCACGGCACCGAGCTGTCAGCAGTTCGGACAGGTAGCGCAGAGTCGAGCCGGACAGATCGATCCCCGATGGGTAGACAAGCACGTGAAGCTCCGGGCGGACAGGCTGATCTTGGTCGACAACCCATCTACAGGAACTTCGCCTTTCCCTCAACGCCGCCCTGGGCCAACCGCCTTGCTGCGCAGCCAGGTTGGAAAGGCCTCAGTATTCGCCCACGACCTCGCGCGGACGGGATCGTCAGGGCCGAGAACGCTACGTGCGACCCGCCCCGCGACCGGCCCCATGGACAGCTCGGGCCGCCCGGTCCGCGTCTTCGACAGCAACGCCCTCCCGGTCCGCGCTACCCATACCGCGCCGACGGCAGTTCCGTCGCGAAGCCGGCTGCCCGTCCTGGCAACACACGTCCGCGTCCGCCACGTGGTGATCGCGTCAGACCTCCGACCAATCACGTGATCATTCCTTGCTGGACGGAATCCAGCTGCGCGGAAGGAACAGTCCCAAAAGGGCGCCTGTGGCCGCGCCTATGAGCACCAGGAGAAGGTCCGACAAATTGAACCCCAGCCCCGACTCTGCGAGCCTTGCCGTCCCGGTGACGATGACGCCCGAAAGGCCGTACAGAACGGCAACTCGTCGCCTGAAGTGCCAGTTTCGTGCACCGTCTTTCACGGTTGTACTCCCCTGATTGTGACGGGTTGCTGTCGGCGGTCGCCGAGGGCTGGGGTTTCAGTGAGGCTGGCCGTTCCTTCTACCAGGCCTGGCTTCAGGCCCACAAGCAGTTGGCTGGAGCCTGTTGACCGCTGACGTTCGCCGCTTGCACGGTGCGGTGGGGGTTGGTGGCAGCCAGTGGTGTCAGGAGTCGGGCTGTCCTTGGCGTTGGCCCGCCGAGGATCCGCAGCGCCCCACCGAGCACGACGAAAATCATGGCCACGCCATCGAGGCCCCCGGCCCACCGTCGGCTCCGGATCTTGCCGGAGATCTCCCGGTGAGGCGCTGCGAACATCAGGGGCAGCCTGGGCAAGCTCCGCTACACCGTCGAGCAGGACTTCACCTTAGTCCACCAGTTCAAGCGACTCGCCGTGCGCTGGGAGGGCCGGGTCGAACTCCACAGGACCTTGCCTGCGTTGGGCTGCAGCCTCATTGACTGGATACGGCTCAGGAAGGCCCGCACCAGATCAGAACGGCAGCGGCTCGGCGCTGAGTGATGTTCTGTATCCCGGAGACCAGCGCCCTGGCACGGTCTCGCAGATCGTGTCCAGATCAGTGCGGGTTTGGCCCCGGATGTGCAGCCAACTGTGGACTCCCGAGCCGTCTTGACGCGGCACCTTGCCCCGGGGCGGAGAGTCAACGTACGGGAAGTCTTGCGGCCCGATTCACATCGGACAGTCGGGCAGTTGGTCTCGCCGGACGTGTTCGGGGATCACACGTAGCAGGTCCATCGGCAGCTCGCAGGCGTTCTACAGCCGTCCTCCACCGCCGGTGAGCGCCTCGCTCAGCTGCAGGGCAACACGATCCGCCGCTGCATCATTTGGCGAGAGCGCCACGCCTGATGCGGCACCAGCCTGCCGCTGGCTGCAGTGCGTCGGGCAACCGTTGCTCCGGTCGGTGACCCATTCGAGCGTTGTTTGAAGGCAGCGCTTCCTCCGTCAAGGGTCGGACTGCTGTGGCGGGCTAGCGTCGCTCTACCGCCGGGCACAGGTAAACCTCACGAGCCGCGGATCGGCCGTTCCGTGTTCTGGCGGTATTCCAGCGAGCAAACAGAGGAAGGGCCAGACATGTCCAACCACTTCACCGGCCTCAGCCTTGGGCCACCACTCGGCGACCAGCGCCTCGATCTGTGCGACCTGTACGCCTTCGGGGCACCCGGCGATCCGAGCAGGACCGTTCTCATCCTCAACGCCAATCCCAACGCAGATGCCATGCACCCCGACGCCGTATACCGCCTGAACATCGACAACGACGGCGATTACCTGACCGACAGCGCCATCAGCTGGGTCTTCAACCCCCCGGCATCCGACGGCTCGCAGACCTACAGCGTCTACATGGCAACCGGTGCGGAGTCCCGCAAGCCGGAGGCGGTCGGCACCAAGATCGTGTCGGACGCCGCCGTCTCCTTCGGCACCCAGGCCAACGTGGTCAGCAGCGGCGACTACAAGGTGGCCGCAGGCAGCCGCAGTGACGCCTTCTTCTTCGACTTCGACGGAATCAAGAGTCTTTTCGACACCAGCGGCAAGCGGAACTTCACCGCGCCGCATCTGGGCGGCAAGTCCCCATGGACCGGCGTCGACTCCAACAGCACGGCCAATGTCTTCTCCATGGCCATCGAACTGCCGACGGCGGAGCTGGCCCCCCAGTCCGAGCTGCACATCTGGGGCCGGTGCAGCGTCCTGCGCGACGGTGAGCTCGTCCACGCGGACCGGGCCGGACACCCGTCAATGAGCAGCTTCTTCAACACCGACGACACGAAGGAGGAGTACAACGCCAGCGAGCCGGTCAACGACCGCGCCAGGTGGACGGACCAGTTCGTCCACCTGCTGGGCCACACCGGCGGCTACTCGCGTGAGGAGGCGATCACCGCGCTCGACGAGCACGGCCTGCTGCCGGACGTGCTGCACTTCGACCCGTCCAAGCCTGCCGCGTACCCGAATGGCCGGACTTTCACGGAAGACGTCATCGACATCCGCGTCGCGTTCCTCACCAAGAACGAGGCGCCGCCCACCGGTCTGACGCCGCACGCCGACACCCTGGACCGGTTTCCATACCTCGGCGACCCGCACCCGGCAACGGCCTCCTGACGGCCCGGCAGGAAACTCCCCATCCTCCGTTCTCACTCCTTCTGCGTCCCGAGAGATGAAATGGGTGTCGCCGGGACGCTCAAGGGGCAGGGCCGGCTGTGGTGGCCCCGATTCGATGCCTTTCGCTGGGGCCGCGCGGTAAGAGCCTTCACAGAATGCCTCGTCAGGTCTCTCACATCCGCTGTTCGGTGTCGCGTTGCGCCCTCAATTGCTCCAGCAGCCGCAGTCAGACTTCGCTGGGGGCAGGTAGCTGGGAACCACAGGCCACTACGCGACCCACGATGGCGGTGGTGGCCGAAAGGACGAGATCTGCAGTGCCTGTCCTGCGAAGGTCACTCCGACAAGGAGATCCTGAGCCCGGTCGATCACCAGCGTGCGCAACTTCGGTGGCAATAGGTGAAGTCACAGGTCGAGGATCAGATCCGTGGGTGGCTGTGAGCAGCAGATGAGGGCGTTGCCCTCGGCCGGTAGGTCGATAGGGTCGGGAAGGTAGTCGACATGGCCGGAGACGACTGCGGTCTCGCAGGTGTGACAGACACCGGTGCGGCACGACCACTGAACGGGGACGTCGCATGCTTCGGCGAGTTCCAGAAGTGTGCCGTAGCCGGGGTCCCAGGGGACGGTCAGGCCGCTGCGGGCGAAGGAGACGGAGGGGCCGGTGCCTGGTCCGGGTGGATGAGCGGGCAGATGCGGGGGCGGCGTATCGGTCGGGACCACTCCGGGCGTGATCGCGGTCACGGATCCGAAGGTCTCTGTGTGGATCCGTGCAGGGTCCAGGCCGCAGTCCACGAGTGCTTTTGTCATGTCGTCCATGAACGCCACCGGACCGCAGATGTAGGCGTTCGCGTCCGGTGGGAAGTCAAGGTCCTCGAGCACCTGAGCGGTGAGCCGGCCGGTGGAGGTGTAGTCGTCGCCGAGACGGTCGTCGTCGCGCGGGCGGCTGTAGGAGACATGCCGTCGGCCGGACGGAAGGCGGGACAGCAGAGCGCGTGCTTCGTGGGCGAAAGGATGCTCCGTGCCGTCCCGGGCTCCGTGGACCCACCACACCGGGCGCGGGTCGCGGCTGTCGGCCAGTGCATGGAGCATGGCGAGCACCGGGGTGGCTCCGACGCCGGCGGAGACCAGCACGATGGCTGCCTCGTCCTCGGCAAGGGTGAATGTGCCTCGCGGGGCAGCCACATCCAGGACGTCGTCGACCGCGACGTGTTGATCCAGGTAGGTGCTGGCCACGCCGTGGGGTTCCTGTTTGACGCTGATCCGGTATTGCGCGTCTCCGGGGCGCGCGGACAGGGAGTAGCTGCGGATGACGGGCGTGCCGTGCGGATCGGGGCGCATTCGGACGGTGATGAACTGGCCGGGCAGCGCGGCGGGGAGCGGGCTGCCGTCGGTGGCAGCGAGGGTGAGGGAGAAGATGCTCCTGCTCTCCGGGGCGATGTGCTTGACCACCAGGGGTCGGAAGCCAGGCCAGGCCGGCGGCGGGCTGGTCGCGGCGGACGTCAGGCCTGTGTTGCCTCCCGTACTGCCTGTTGACGAGCCCTTCTGGTCGTAGTCGTCCAGAAGCGACTGCATGGACGTCTTCCAGCCGGGGCTGAGCGCGGGAATGCGGAGCGCCCGTTCGACCTGGGAGCGCGAGCGCCCAGGTTTGTAGAGGACGGCGTCGATCTCGGCGACGGTCATGGCTTCCGGCCCGGCGGAGACTTTGACGATCTCGTCTCCGGCTCGGACGAATCCTTCGGTCAGCACTTTGAAGTAGAAGCCTGGGCGTCCATGAGCGACCAGCAGGGCGGGCATCTGCGGTTCGTCCATGCGAAGGCCTACGCGGTAGCACGTCACCCGAGGCTGCGTTACTTCGAACAGCGCATCGCCGATGCGGTAGTGGTCGCCGATGCACACTTCGTCGTCGGGCAGGCCGTCCACAGTGAAGTTCTCACCGAACTGGCCATGAGTGAGATCGCCGCGGTGCAGGTGCTTCTGCCAGTGCCGGTAGGAGTCCACCTGGTACACCAGCACTGCCCGGTACGGACCGCCGTGACCGGCAAGGTCGCCTTGGCCGTCTCCGTCGATGTTCAGCTTCCTGACCATCCGCGGGCCCGTGACCGGCCGCTTCCACACCCCCGTATGCGTCACTCGGCCCTTCCAGGGAACATCCCGCGGCATCCCGACATTCACGGCGATGAGCGTGGCCATCGGTGCATCTCCCTGGTCGAGCGGACCACCCCCGCCAAGGCCACGCTAATACGCCGAGTTTCGATGGCAAGTGCAGGGCACATGAGCTCGGAGCTGCCCGGGCCAAGGTTGTGGGGCGTGGGGCTGTGGGCGCGGCCTTCCCACCTGCGTGCGACGGCGAGCCGTACGGGCTCAGGAGTGACACGCGCTCCCCCATCATCCTGGAAGGTCTGTCCAGGAAGGGTTTTCGATGATGGCAACACGTGAGGTTGTGGAGAAGTTCGTCGGTCTGCTGGCCGCCGGAGACCCAGATGCGGTCGTCAAGGTGTTCGCGGACGACATCGACTGGTACGTTCCCGGCTCGCCGTCCCTGCCCTGGACAGGGCAGCATTCCAAGGCCAGTGACGTGGCCGACTACCTCCGGACCCTCGCGGCGAACATCGACGGGCTGGACGCCTCGCAATCGAGATCAGCTTGGGCGGCGTCGGTTGCGGGCAATCGCTGTGGGCGCCTTACCCGGCAACATGCCAACCCGGTGGCAATCCGCCTCCAAGCGCCGCCCGGACAAGGCAGCCGTCAGCTCCTGACCGGCCCCGGGTCACTGGGATGCTCACTCAGCGGCGTCGTCTCCATGGAGAGCCATGGTGCCAGGGGGAGTGAGTCCAGCACGGTCTGCATCTCGGCGGCGTCCCGGGCGCGCCAGAGGCCGAGCGCGTGGCCCTCGCCGGGCGTCCTCCACAGCCGCATCAGGTGTCCTTGTCCGGCGAGTGCCTTCGCGCTGACCGCTTCCGCTGCACTGGCGTCCCTCAGTGCCTGGGAGGTGGTGTCCTGGAGAGCGGCGGGAGCGAAGGCCACCAGGAACTCCTTGGCGGCGCCCGACGCGCCGTAGGCCGGCCCCGGGTCGTTCGGGTGCGGCGTCAGGGGAGTGACCTCGTCACTCCGCCACACACGCAACGGCATCGAGGACAGGACATCCTCCAGGCGCGCCGCATCTGGTGCGGCGAACAGTCCGAGCGTTCGCCACTCCCCCGGTTGCAGAGGCGGGCGCCACAGCCTCAGAAGCTGCCCCCGTTCGGCAAGCTTGAAGGAATTCGCGGCCTCACGGGTGCGGATGTCGTCGACTTCCGCCTGCGAGGTTCCTTCCGGGACATGGGTGGTCATGGTGACGAGGTATTCCACGGCAGATGCTCCTGTGAGCCGGGGGTGCTGCGGTGCGAGTCGGACGACGCCTGGTACGGACAGCGGCGCGGTCACCGGCGTCCCAGGCAGCGTGGAGAGCGGGGTGGGGCAGGTCCCCGGTCGAAGGCCGTCCCAAGGTGTCATGCTTGGCCCGTGCCGCCTCGGCGTCGGAGACAACCCGATGCGATCCCAGCCACTCCAACGACGCGTATCGGCTGTCGGCCCAGTCGGCACACGCAGCTGGAAGCACAAGGGCCTCGAGTTTCGTGTCCATGTTGACCGTTTCCGCTGTCATGCGCCCGTTTCGGCACACGGAACCGCCACCTGCATCCACCGTCCCGCGGCTGACCGTCGATCGCATCCGTGGGAAGCCCTGGTCGTCGTTCCTGACGAGCGGGCGGCGCGCGACAGACGATTCGATTCCCCGCCCGTTGGGGCCAGTGGTCCCTTCGGGAGGCTTTGATGATGGCCTGCCGTTCTGACCGGTTGTCTGCCGCGGACCGCCTAGTCGGGAGCGCCTTACGTTTCCTCCAGGTCAGAGTGACGCTGCAATGGCGAAGCAGTATCGTGTTAAGGGTCTCTTTGACTCGCTGTCCTCTGTTGGCGGGCAGCCTCCTCGGTCCTGGTCGCCAACGCGCAAGCCGTTGTCCACCCGCCCCATGTCGGTCCTTCCACAACAAGCCGCGGCCGGTGCGCAAACGACTCTCACCAGGCGTTTCCGAGGCGCACGCTCCGTGCCGGAGCGCGGACCTGTGGTGGCCCGGGGAAGTGCACAACTGGCCAGAGCGAGCAGGCGGGAGCAGGCCGGAAAGACTCGATGTCGGTTCGAGTGACGCAGACCGGTGAGAGTGCACCGGCCCTAACCTGTCGTCGACCACACTGACGCTCTCGCCACCATGTCGTACGTCCTGCCCAACCGTGTGGCGGCAACCGAGATCTGGCTCCGGCTCTTCTGGAAACCTCCGCCCGAAGCGGCGTACGGGCGACGGAAGTTGAGAAGGCCCCAGACACGGCGGGGTGCGTCACTGACCTTCCTTGCCCACCGCATCAGATGCAGACAAGGAGGCGGCACCCGATGGCGAAGCTACTTTTCGTGATGACCGGAACGCCGTACTGGACGCTCAAAGACGGCACCAGGCATGCGACGGGTTACTGGGCCGAGGAGTTCGCGGCCCCGTACAAGGCGCTCACCGAGGCCGGCCACCAGGTCGTGGTCGCCACCCCCAACGGAGTTGTCCCGACAGTGGACATGATGAGCCTGCGCCCCGAGATGGCGGGCGGCGCACGGACCGCTCTCGATCTGGAGGAGATCATCCGCTCCGCAGAGGTGATGCGGCGGCCGATCCACTTGGCGGACGCCCGTCTGGAGGACTACGACGCCGTCTACTTGCCGGGCGGTCACGGCCCCATGGAAGACCTGTGCGTCGACGCGGACGCAGGCCGGTTGCTGACCGAGGCGCTCGCCTCCGGCAAGCCTCTCGCCATCGTCTGCCACGCACCGGCCGCGATGCTGGCCACCAGGATTCATGGTGTGTCGCCTTTCGCCGGCTATCGGGTCACCGCGTTCACCAATGAGGAAGAGAACGCGGTCGGGTTGGGCCCCAAGGCCCGCTGGCTGCTGGAGGACGAACTCGTCGACCTGGGCGTCGACTTCACCAAGGGCGAGATGTGGAAGCCCTACACGGTGGTCGACCGAACCCTCTTCACAGGTCAAAACCCCGCCTCAGCAGCCGTCTTGGCAGAACGACTGCTCAAGGTGCTCTGACGCAGAGGACCACGTGCATGGATGGTGGTCCGGACTCACCGTGGTCCGGTCCGGGTGCACCTGGATCAACTTGCCCCGGGGTGCCGGGGCATCTCGGACTCCTGTGAGCGCCATCGCTGGTAAGGAGAGCGGGACGGGGGCGCACGTCTCCACGTGAGTGGACGTTCCGCAGGCGGTCAGGGGGCACCGCGCGAGGCATTGTCGGTCGCCGGTGCCTGGTCCGGGAGGATCTGTTCGGTCCACACGGTCTTGCCGCCCGTGTCGGAGGTGTAGCGGACGCCCCAGTTCTCGCTGAGTTGCGCGGAGATGAACAGGCCACGGCCACCCTCGTCGACCGTGCGGGCGTGACGCATGTGTGGTGCGGAGGGGCTGTTGTCGTGGACTTCGCATGTCAGGGTGCGGTCTTTGATCAGGCGCAGTTGCACGGGTGGAGCGCCGTGGCGGATCGCGTTGGTCACCAACTCGCTGACGATCAATTCAGTGGTGAACGCGGTCTCGTCGTCGACTCCCCACGTGTCGAGCCGGCGTCGCGTGCGCGCCCGAGCCTGTCCTACGGTTTCGGGCCTGTTGTCGAAGTCCCAGGCGGCGACCTGATCGGCGGGGAAGTCGCCGGTACGGGCAAGAAGGAGGACTGCATCGCCGGTGGGGGCATCGCTGTCCAACCGTTTGACGATGTCGTCGCAGATGTCCTGCAGGGGCCGCTCGCCGGGGACCAACAGCCGTCGGAAGCAGTCCAGGTCGGTTGGCCCGTTGGACGAAAGGGCGGACACCAGCGAGGTGGTGTACAGGGCGAGGACGCTCCCCTGCGCGAGCGAGAGGGTTGTCTTGGCGAACGGCGCCCCATCTGCGCTGCCCAGTGGCGGCCCGTTGGGGAGGTCAAGGATCTCCGTAGTGCCGTCGGGGTGGACGAGGACAGGTGGGGAATGGCCGGCCCGGGCGAGGCGGCAGGTTCTGTCGAGTGGGTCGTAGATCGCGTACACGCATGTGGCGGTCAGCGGCTGTCGGCGTAGCGGGTCGTCGGCGGCAGCGCGGCCCGCTCGCGAGCCAGGGATGTCGCGGTGTCATTGAGGCGCGCCAAGAGCTTGTCGGGCTCCAGGTCGAGAGCGGCCAGGGTTTGCACGGCCGTGCGTACTTGACCCATGGTGGCTGCGGCGTGGATGCCCTGTCCGGCGACTTCGCCGATCACCAGCGCGATGCGACCGCCGGGCAGGTGCAAGGCGTCGAAGCAGCTGCCTGCTCCCCGGGCGCCAGGCACGAGCAGATGGGCGGTTTGGACGCCTGTTTGTGAAGGCCTGCATGGAGCGAGCACATGCCGCTGCATGGTTGCGGCGATGGTGTATTCACGGGCGAACCGACGGGCATGGTCGAGGCACACGGCGGTGTGAGCCGCCAATTCCATCGCGAGACCGACTTCCTCCTCCTCGAAGGCGTCGCCCCGCTTCGTCCGATACAGGCTCAGCAACCCGAGCACCGTGCCTCGCAGGGTCAGAGGAACGGCAAGCAGCGCACGGACACCCGATCCCCGGATCGCTCGGGCGCGTGCGGGGTCGGCCGCCGGCCACGGTGTCTCGTCGTCCAGGGCGACGACGCGGGGCTTGAGAGGTCAGCGCCTGCGTGTACGGGGTCGGGTACGGCAGGCTGCGCACATCGCCGATCGGGTGGGCTTGAACCTGCTGTTCACCGCCGCTGTGACGGAAAGCGGCACGACGGAGCGGAACGTCTCGGCCGAGAGGCCCCGGCGGCGGATCTGGCCGTGCACGACAGCCTCCACGACTTCCACCACCGCCACGTCGGCGAAGGCAATGCTGGGGCGGCGGCACGTCGCATCAGGAAATCTGGCCCCGAAAGTTGATCGGCATATGCTCTTGGCAACGACCAGGTGAAACAACTGACACGGGCCCCACCCCGATGTACGGTCAACTCATGGACGGTGAAACCTGGTTGGCCTCCTGCCACCCTCAACCAGGGGAGGCGTACGCACAGTGGGAGAAGCCTCCGCACCTTGCCCGCTTACCGGCTGGACGTGGGTTTGACGTGCTACGCCTGCACCAGAGGCTCGGCCTGACCGTGCTGTGGGAGCTGGGCGAGCACGCTGACACGGTCCCCGTCCTCGAGGAACACGCGCTCCCCCGCCCCTGGGTCTACATCCTCGCTCAAGCCAAAACCGCCGACAGCTGGCCACTCCATCCGGACGCAGTCATGCTCACCCACGGCGAAGAACTGCGGGTGCCCTCACCTCGCGCCGACGGCATCACCGGCGTCCAGCAGCACACCTTCCTGTGGCGGACCGCCCCCACCGGCAGCGGCGACCTCGCCGACGCCGAACAACTGCGCACAGCCTTCGCCCGGGCCCTGGACCCCGACCGCCAGGCCGCCCGGATCCGCGCCGCTCGCGCCGTCTTCTTCCACGGCCGCCACCGCCACCCCTGAACGGTCGGGGGGTCAGTGCGGAAAGGCGAGTGCCCGGGCGATGACCGCCCGTTGGCATTGTCCGCCTGAGGCCTCGCACGACAGACGCGCGGGGGGCGTCAGCAGGGCCGAACGGGCGGGCGCCCAGACCGGGTTGGGGGTCATGGCCTGCTCGAGCAGGGTGCCTTCAAGGAGGATCCGGTCGAACTCCTGCGTCACCCCCGCCCCGGTTACCGTGCACACCCGCCGTGTCCCAGCGCTGCTGGTCGGTGAAGAGCGCGATCACTTGCGGGGGCGTCCCGGCGGGTGACGCGACGCCACCAGCCGGGACCGGGATGGACCCGCTTATGCGGCGGTCGTCTTCGCGGGTTCGGCAGTCGAGGCGCCTGAGGCGATACCGAAGGACGGGTCGGGGACCGCCTCCGGGCTGATCAGGGTGGAGGAGCGGCCGTCGACACCGACCGGGACGTCGCCGTCGATGGTGACGCGGCGCAGCTTGCGCTCGTGGGTGTCGGAGTCGTCGACGCCGTAGTGCTGGGTGGCGCGGTTGTCCCAGATGGCGACGTCGCCCACCTGCCAGTCCCAGCGGACGGTGTTCTCCGGGCGCTCGATGTGGGACTGGAAGAGATCGACGAGGGCCCGGGAGTCCCGGCCGGTCAGGCCGCTGATCCGCTGGACGAAGTTCCCCAGCAGCAGGACGCGTTCACCCGTCTCGGGGTGCACGCGGACGACCGGGTGCTCGGTGAGGAACTTCGTCGAGGTGAAGACCTTCTTGTAGTGGGCGAGCGCCTCCGGCACGGCGTTGGGACGCAGGGCGGCATAGTCGTAGTCGTTGGAGTGGACGGCCCGCAGGTTGTCCGCCAGGGTGCGCAATTGCTCGGGCAGTTCGGCGTACGCGGCAGCGGTGTTGGACCAGAGGGTGTTGCCGCCGTACGGCGGGATCACGACGGCACGGAGGATGGAGAAGGCCGGGTAGGCGGGGACGAACGTGACGTCGGTGTGCCACTGGTTGGCCCGGCCGCCGTGGTCCGAGTCGATGCCGAGTGAGTACCGGCCGTCGGCCGACGGGACGGTGGGGTGGGCGACCGGGGTGCCGAGCAGGCGGCCGAAGGCTTCGTGGCTGTCCTCGTCCAGGTGGTCCTGGCCGCGGAAGAAGACGACCTTGTTGGCGAGCAGCGCTGCCCGGACCGCCGCGAGGGTCTCGGGGGCAAGGTCGCCGCCGAGCCGGACTCCGGAGATGACCGCGCCGATGCGGCCCCCGAGCTTCTGGACGGTCACGGCGGGGGCGGTGGTGGTGGCGGACATGGGAATTCCTTTCGGTGGACGCGCTCGTCGCCCCTCGTCAGTGCAGAGGTTCGGCCGATGGCGCGTTGATTAATCTTGGAGAGGAAGTAATTCAGGCGTGAGACGGCCGCAGGCGGACACGGAGCGGTGTCCGGGAGCGGAGGTGCGAGTGGAGCGGGGCCGAGCGGAACTCGGTGGGCGAACTGCCGGTCAGGCGGCGGTACAGAGGCCCGGACATGCGGGCGTCATGGCGGGGCGGCCGGCGCGGGCGGGCCGCGCATCGGGAACTGCCGTCGCGAACATGCCCCGGAGACTTCCAGCGCCCCGAGGCGTACGTCAAGCGCCCGCCGGCGTCCCGCGGGGTGCTGGGCAGTGGTTCAATCGGCCTCTGTGCACGCCCCGCATCGTTCCGGCGTGGTGCCGAAATACCTTGGCTGACCTGGCATTTCGTCTGTGGTGTTGAACAGGTCGGGGACCTGGTCGGCACGCCGGGCGCCAGGCCCCGCGCGATTTCATGCCGCCGTAACGTTTGCGACCGCCCCGGCCTCGCCGGACCGAAGGAAGGCTCCCATGACAGCCGCTCCCCACCTCTCCCGCGCGACCGGTGACGGAAGGCGCGAGACCAACGCCGCCATGGTGCTGCGGACCGTGCTCGACCACGGCCCCGTCGCCCGCCGGGCGATCGCCGAGCGCTCCGGGCTCAGTCCGGCCGCCGTCTCGCGGCAGTGCACCGACCTCGTACGCCTGGGCCTGGTGCGGGAGTTGCCGGAACTCGTGGCGAGCAAGGGTGTCGGCAGGCCACAGATTCCGGTCGACCTGCACACCGGGGAGGGCGGCGGCCCGCTGGTGGGCGGGGTCCACATCGGGGTGCCCGGCTCGACGTTCGGCCTGCTGGACCTGCGCGGCCGGCTGCTGGACCGGCGGAGCCTTCCGCACGACGGCATCGCCCCCGCCGACCTGCCGGTCCGTATCGTGCAGGGGCTGCGCGCGTTCCTCGGCGAGGCCGTGCGAGGCCGGCGCCTGCTGGGTGTGGGCGCGGCCCTCGGCGGCTGGGTGGACCCGGCCGCGGGGACGGTCGTGCGGCACGAGAGGCTCGGCTGGGCGCAGCGGCCGCTGGCCGCCGAAATCTCCCGTGGCCTGGGCGGACTCGACGTGCGGGTCGACAACCACGCTCGCGCCGTCGCCCAGTCCGAGATCCTCTTCGGACGGCCCGCCGCCCGGCGCAGCCTGGTCCACCTCTTCATCGGCAACGTGGTCGATGCGGCGCTGGGCATCGCCGGGGTGGTCCACCAGGGGCCGGGCTCCGGTGCCGGGGACGTGGCGCATCTGCCCGTGCCGGACTCCACGGCGGTCTGCAGTTGTGGACGGTCCGGCTGCCTGGAGGCGACGGCCTCCAACACCGCCGTGGCGCACACCGCCGTGCGGCGTGGGATCGTGCCCGAGCCCGACGTGTTCCTGGTGGTGGACGCGGCGGCGGCCGGGGACCGACGTGCCGACCGGCTGCTGCGTGAGCGGGCCCGGGCGGTCGGCCGGGCGACCGCCCTGCTGCTGGACGTCCTCAACCCGGATCTGGTCGTGGTCACCGAGCACTCCAGCCTGGTCAACCCGGAGTACCTGGAGGAGATCCGGGGTGCGGCGGTGGACCACTCGCATGTCTGCGGGGATCCCGAACGCATCGTCAGTCCGCATGCCGGGACGACGGTGCTTCCTGTCGCGGCGGGCACCGTACTGCTGAACCCGCTGTTCAGGAGCCCGTTGGCGACGTCTCTGCGCTAGCCGTGCGTGAGGGACGGAGGGCGGTTTCGTCCCAGGATCCGGACACGACAGGTTGACCGTCCGGCGAAGCCGCTGTCATATTGCTCCCGTGAACCCGGACTTGCGCCTTATTTCCCGCAGGCACGTCGACCTCTGTCGACTGGCCAGCGCGGTCTGTGCCGTCCGCAGCTGAGCCGGATCGTCTCTTTCGCGGTCCCGCCCCGGTGCTTCTGGCCTTGCGCTGACACCCCACCGGTGGCGTGTAACTTCCGGACGGCGCCCAGGCCCCAAGACCTCACGCCACGTCATGGCCTGACGGCCTGACCTCCCCCTTTCCCGCAGTCGGCCCTTCGGGCCTTCCGTGCCGGCTTCGTACGTCCGCAGAGCGGTCACGGGCGGCACCTCCTGCGAGCTGCGCGACGCTGTCGATCAATTCCTTCCGCAGCGGCACTAATGCGTGAACGCGCCCCGCCGTACCTCACCTTCACCCTTCCTCACCGTCACAGGCAGGCTTCGATGACCGAGCTGTACCCACTCACGCCCCCTGGACCGTCCCGACGCTCCACCCTGCGCGCCGCGGGCGGCGGCACCCTGCTCCTCGGACTGGGCCTGGCGGGCTGCCGATCGGCGGTGTCCGACTCCTCGTCCGCCCCGCAGGGCGCGAGCGCCGCCTCCCAGCGCGGCGGCGTGCTCAATGTCGCCGTCAACGCCGACTTCACTCCCGCCCTGCTGTTCGCCCAGAGCGGGCAGTCGCTCCAGCACCGGCTGATCTACAACACCCTGACCCGCTACGACGACCGGCTCAGGCCGAAGCCGGAACTCGCCGCCTCCTGGACGTACGCCAAGGACGGACGCAGCATCACGCTGCGGCTGCGTGACGACGTCACCTTCCACAACGGCCGCAAGTTCAGCGCGGACGATGTGATCTTCGCCGTGAAGAACCTTCAGAACCCGGTACGCGCCGCTCAGTTGCGGAGCACGGCCGCCACAGTCACCGGCTTCGAGAAGCGCGGCGACCACGAGCTGGTGCTCAAGCTGGCGCATCCGGTGAACAACCTCTTCGACCTGTTCGAGTTCATGATCATCACCGACTCGGAGACGGTCGAGGACGCCGTCACCGGGAAGAAGCTCATTGGAACCGGCCCCTTCAAGCTCAAGAAGTGGAGCCCCGGCTCCGGACTGAGCCTCACCAGGAACGACCGCTACTGGCAGGCCGGCCGCCCCTACCTCGACGGGGTTGAGCTGCGGGTGATAGCCCAGGCCGACGCGCTGATCTCGTCCCTGCGCTCCGGCCAGTCCCAGCTCTCCTTCGACGTCCCCGGCAAGAGCCTCGGCGTCGTCAAGAACGACCCCCGGCTGGCCATCACGAACTACGACACGGGCGCCGGCGCCGTCTACCTCGGCGTCAACACCACCGTCGCCCCGCTGAACGACCGGACCGTCCGCCAGGCCCTCGCCTGGGCCGTCGACCGTGACCGGCTGCTCGACCAGACCCTCGGCGGCTACGGTCTCGCCTCGGCCGCCCCCTGGCCCAAGTCCTCTCCCGCCTTCACCGAGGCCAACCGCACCCACTACACCCACAACCCCGGAAAGGCCCGGCAGCTGCTGAAGTCCGCGGGGCACACCAAGCTCGAACTCCCCCTGCTCCACCTCGCACTGCCCGGTGACACGGCGATCGCCGAATCCATTCAGTACGACCTCAAGCAGGTCGGTGTCCACGTCACGCTCCAGCCCACCGACGGGGCCACCGCGCAGAAGAAGCTGATTTCGCAGGGCATGCCGGCACTGTGGACCATGGGACACGGATTCGCGCAGGTCCAGCCCTCCACCCTGGCAGTGAGCGCCTACCCGTTCAACGAGGCGAAGAACACGTCCAAGTACCGCTCCGCCGAGTACACCAAGGTCGTGCAGGAGGCCTGGACCGAGCCGGAGACGGACACGGCGGCGGCCAACGCACTGCACGAGAAGATCTCCTCCATCCTCCTCGACGAGGCCTTCCTCATCGACCTCGTCGTCCGTGGACGGGTCCAGGTCACCGCCGACCGGGTGCACGGCGTCACGCTCAACAAGTTCTCCTACCTCAATCTCGACCACGCCTACTTGGTGTGACATGCGCAGCTACCTGCTCCGGCGGCTGCCGTCCGCGCTCCTGGTCCTGATCGCCGCCTCATTCCTGATCTTCGCCATCCTGCGTCTGGTCCCCGGTGACCCGGCCACCGCCCTCGCCGGACCTGACGCGGACACGGCGACCGTCGCCGCGATCCGGGACCGGCTCGGCCTCGACGCACCCTTTCTCTCCCAATACGCCCACTGGATCGGCTCCTTGGTGACAGGCGACCTCGGCCCGTCGTACGCGATCGGCGGCCGGACCGCCGATCTGATCGGTGACGGGCTCGGCGCCACCACCGAACTCACCGTGGCGGCCCTCCTGTTCGTGATTGTGCTCGGAACGGCCTTCGGTGTGCTCGGGACCACCTCCCGCAGCCGCTGGATCAGAGCGGCAGTGCGGGTGACCACGACCGCCGCTTTGGCCCTGCCACCCTTCGTCAGCGGTGTCCTGCTCGTCCTGCTCTTCTCCGTGATCCTCGGGATGCTGCCGCCGGGCGGCCGGGTCGCCTTCCTGACCGCCCCGGATCTCGCCGCGCAGTACCTGGTGCTGCCGGCGCTCTGCCTGGCTCTGCCCAGCGCGGCCGTCCTCGGCCGCTACCTCAAGGACGGCATCGAGCGCGGGCTCGCGGAGGACTACATCCGCACCGCCACCGCCGCCGGAGTCGCACCGCGCAGGCTGCTGTGGCGCCACACCCTGCCCAACGCCCTCCCGCCCGTCGTGACCCTGCTCGGCATGCAGGTCGGGAACCTGCTCGGCGGCGCCGTGCTCGTCGAGGCGATCTTCGCCTGGCCGGGCCTCGGCCAGCTCGCCGAACAGGGCCTCCAACGCCGGGACTACCCGGTCGTCCAGGACCTCCTGCTGCTCCTGGTCGCCGTCTTCGTCCTCGTCCAGCTGCTCACCGACCTCGTGTACGCGTGGCTCGACCCCCGGATCAGGTGGGAGTAACCCTGATGACCTCGACGACCGACCTGCTCACGGCCGCCCCGCCCCCGGCCGCCCGCAAGACGCGCGGAGCCACCCGCAGCCGCCACCCCTACCGCAGCGCGCTGTCCACCGCTCGCGCCCGCACGGGACTCGTACTCGCCGGCGCGGTGATCCTCGCCGGGCTGCTCGCGCCACTCCTCGCCCGACACGGGCCCACCGACCAGAGCGGCCTAAGCCTCGCCGCCCTCGGCACCCCGGGGCACCCGCTGGGCACCGACGACCTCGGCCGGGACCTACTCAGCCGAGTCTTGTACGGCATCCGGGCCGACCTCGGCATCATCGCGATCGCCGTCCCCGCCGGCGCCGCGCTCGGCTGCCTGTTCGCGCTCGTCGCCGCTGCCCACCCGGTGGCCGACACCGCCGTCCAACGGGTCTTCGACCTCCTCCTCGCCTTCCCCGGCCTGATCCTGGCGCTCGCCGTCACCGCGATCCTCGGCCCCGGCCGGTTCCCCGTCATCCTCGTCATCGCCCTGGCCGAGGTCCCCGTGTTCGGCCGGCTGCTGCGCGGTGGCGTCCTCGTCCAGCGCGAGCGTGAGTACGTCACCGCCGCCCGGGTCGGCGGCAGTTCGGCCCGCCGCGTGCTGGTCCGGCACATCCTGCCCAACGCGGCCGACCCGCTCGTCGTGCAGATCGCGGTCTCGCTGACCGTCGCCGTCTTCATCGAGGGCGCGATGAGCTTCCTCGGCGTCGGCGTCCGGCCACCGGAACCCACCCTGGGAGCGGTGCTGAGCCAGTCCATGCCCTACCTCACCCAGGCGCCCCACTTCGCAGCGGGCCCCCTGATCACCGTGACCGCGCTCGTCCTCGGACTCTCGCTCATCGCCGAGGCGCTCAACCGGGAGATACGCCGATGACCGCCCAGGAGCTGCTGGAGGTCCGCGACCTCGGCATCGAGTTCACAGCCCCCGACGGATCGGTCCTGCCCGCCGTGCGCGACCTCTCCTTCATCCTGCGCCGGGGGGAGACCTTGGCCGTCGTCGGCGAGTCCGGCTCCGGCAAGTCCACCACCGCACTGGCACTCATGCGGATGCTGCCGGGCACCGGCCGCATCACCAGCGGCACCGTCCGCCTGGAGGGCCGGGACCTGGCCGCCGCCGGCGACGAAGAACTGCGCACGGTACGCGGCGCCCGCATCGGCATGATCTTCCAGGACCCGATGACCGCCCTCAACCCCGTGCTCACGGCCGGACGCCACATCGACGAGGTGCTCCGCGCCCACGGCAACCGCGACAAGGCCGCACGCCGCGCCCGTACCGTCGAACTCCTGGACCGGGTCGGCATCCCGGACCCGCATCGGCGCGCCGACGACCACCCGCACCAGTTCTCCGGCGGCCAGCGCCAGCGCATCCTGATCGCCATGGCTCTCGCCGGCGAGCCCGACATCCTGCTCGCGGACGAACCGACGACCGCGCTGGACGCCACCGTCCAGGACCAGATCCTCACCCTGCTCGCCGACCTCAACCGCGAGACCGGGACGGCCCTGGTCCTCATCACGCACAACATGGGCGTCGTCGCCCGCTCCTGCGAACGCGTCCTGGTCATGTACGGCGGCACCGTCGTCGAGGACGGCCCCACCGCCGAAGTGCTCACCCGCCCCCGCCATCCCTACACCGCCGGACTCCTCGCCGCCGTCCCCCGCCTCTCCACCCCGTCCGGCACCCGCCTCACCGGCATCCCCGGCAGCCCGCCCGACCTCACGCTGCTCGGTGATGGCTGCGCCTTCGCCGACCGCTGCGCACTCGTCGAGGACCGCTGCCGCACCACCACACCTCCGCTCACGGACGTGGCGGCCCAAGTACGTGTGGCCTGCCTGCCCGCCGTCGGACGCACCGAGCCCCTGCCCGCCCCTCCCCCGCCCACCCGCATCGACCGCCCCGCACCCGGACCGGTCGTCCTGGAGGCCGACGGGCTGTCCAAGACGTACAGGGGACGCGGCTCCCGGCGCCGTGGCCCCGCCGCGCTCGACGGGGTGTCGCTCACCCTCGCGCAGGGCGAGACCCTGGGCATCGTCGGCGAGTCCGGCTCCGGGAAGTCCACCCTCGCCCGGGTGCTGGCGCACGCCCACACCTCGGACGGCGGCACCCTCCGGCTGCGCGGAGAGGACGTCACCCGGCCCTCGCGGCGAGCAATGCACGCCGTACGGCGGCAGGTCCAGATGGTGTTCCAGGACCCGTACGCCTCGCTCAACCCCCGCATGACGGTGGGCGAGATCGTCGCCGAACCCCTGATCGCGTTCGGCCTCGGCGACCGCAACACACGCGAGGCGCGCGTCGCGGAACTCCTGGAGCGGGCGGGCCTGGACCCCGCCGTCGCGGGCCGCCATCCGCGTTCCTTCTCCGGCGGTCAGCGCCAGCGCATCGGCATCGCCCGCGCGCTCGCCCCCGAACCCTCCGTCCTCATATGCGACGAACCCGTCTCGGCTCTCGACGTGTCCGTCCAGGCGCAGATCGTCGGCCTGCTCACCGACCTCCAGCGCGACCTGGGCCTCGCTCTGGTCTTCATCGCCCACGACCTCGCGGTCGTCCGCCAGGTCAGCCACCGCATCGCGGTGATGCACCAGGGCCGGATCGTGGAGACCGGCAGCGCCGACGAGGTCTGCGAGCACCCCCGCGACCCATACACCCGCGCCCTGCTGTCCGCGGTGCCCGAACCCGTCCCCCCGGCGGCCCTGGGCGTACGTGGTGAGAAGACGGGAGCACTGGCTTGACGCTCCCCTCCCTGAAGGGAGGGGATTCTTACGGCTCGCGCCGTGAGACTTCCTGTTTCATCGCCGACTGCCCGCCCGGAGAACTCCGTTGAGGTCTTACACCAGCTCCACAGGCTGCAACCGCCCGCCCGGCGGCCAGAAGGTTCTTCGCTGCGTTCACGTCCCGGTCATGCCTCGTGCCGCACCCACACGTCCACGTGCGGACGCCGAGCGGCATCTTGTCAGCCAAGGTGCCGCAGGTGGAGCACAGTTTCGAGGAGGGGAACCACCGGTCGACCGCGATCACGTCGCGGCCGTACCAGGCGGCCTTGTACTCCAGCATGCTCCGGAACTGAGACCACGCGGCATCGCTGATGGCGCGGGCCAGTTTCCGGTTCCTGACCATGTTGCGCACGGTCAGGTCCTCGATCACGAGCGTTTGGTTCTCACGCACGAGCCGAGTGGTGATCTTGTGCAGGGCATCGCGGCGGCGGTCCGCGATCCGGGCGTGGATCTTGGCGACTTTACGCCGGGCCCTGGCCCGGTTCGCGGAGTCCTTGGTCTTCTTCGCCAGCCTGCGCTGAGCTTTCGCAAGTGCGACCCGGTCGCGGCGCTCGTGCCTCGGGTTGGTGATCTTCTCGCCCGTCGAGAAGGTCAGGAGGTGGTCGAGACCGGCATCGATACCGAGGGCGGCATCAGTGGTGGGCAGGTGCTGGATGCTGGGGTCGTCGCACAACAGGGAGACGAACCAGCGTCCGGCCGCGTCCTGCGACACGGTCACCGTGGAGGGGCTCGCACCGTCCGGCAGCGGTCTCGACCACACGATGCGCAGGGACTCGCTCATCTTCGCGAGTTTCAACTCACCGTTGCTAAATCGGAACGCCGAGGTGGTGTACTCGGCGGACTTCCGCGACTTCTTCCGGCTCTTGAAGCGCGGGTATTTGGCCCCCTTGCCAAAGAAGTGGGTAAACGCTCCTTGCAGGTGCCGCAGCGCCTGCTGGAGCGGGACCGACGACACCTCGTTCAGATACGCCAGCTCCTCGGTCTTCTTCCACGCCGTCAACATCGCAGAACTCTGGTTGTAGTTGATCCGCTCCTGCCGCGCCCACGCTTCAGTCCGAGCGGCAAGCGCCATGTTGTAGACCTTCCGCACGCATCCGAACGTGCGCGACAGCTCTGCCGCCTGCGCATCCGTCGGATAGAAGCGGTACTTGAATGCCCGCTTCACCTGGCTCCTGGTCACGCTCACAAACTAGCGTCGCCGCATGTGACGTTCAAACCCGCGGGTCAGAGCGCCGCGATCCGCCCTGACGGTGAATCCCAGCCCGCTGCCCTGCCCCGCAGGAGTCCGATTCCTCTCCGCCCTGAAGGGCGGAGTATCCACGGAGGTATCCGATGAAATCCTGCTGCAGGCCGGGCCACCTCGGTACGGGCGTACGCCCTCTGCCGACGGTACGACCGTACGGCCCCGCCGCCCGCCGTCACCCAGCGGGCGAGGGCCGAACTGCCCGGCGGGGTTTGCCGGATGGACGACGCCTTCGACGAGGGCTACCCCACCACCCGGGAGGGCCCGGTACGCGAGGAGACCGTGATCCCCTTCGCGAACTGCGCATGACCCGGCTGCTGGTCGAGAGCCTGGCCGCGAGCGACGCACCCGCCGACCAGTACCAACGGCTCGGCCTTCCGCGCAACCCGGACGAGGTGGGCCAGGCCCATCCGCTGGTCGCCACCCAGCACGACCGCGCCGAGGCCGCCCGCGAACAAGCGGCCCGCTCCGCCGAGTTCGGCGAGGGCGCGCCCAACCTCCGTACGCCGCTGGCACAACAGCTCGCAGAGCCGACAACCGCCAAGGAGATCCGCCGCATCGTCCCCGGCCTCCTGGACACCGAGCTGCTCACCGTCCGGGGCGCGGTCACCCTCCTTCAGATCGCGGCGTTCGCCGACCACCCGGGACGTACGCAGCTCACCGCACCGTCCGACGAACGGGCCCACCTCTTCCCCCTCCTGCCGACGAACGACGGAGCTACCAGCCGATGACCACCAGCACCCGCCGCGACCCCTACGACGGTTTCCCCGGACGGATCGGCCGCACCTTCGCCGAGTCCGAACCAGCCTGGCCCACGGCCAGGACACCTGGACAGAAGGCACCGAACATCGTCGTCGTCCTCGTCGATGACATGGGCTACAGCGACATAGGCCCGTTCGGCTCCGAGATCGCCACCCCCGCCCTCGACGCCCTGGCCCAGGACGGCGTCCGCCTGAGCAACTACCACACCATGCCGCTGTGCTCCCCGGCCCGCGCCGCCCTCCTCACCGGCCTCAATCCGCACCGCGTCGGCTACGCCATGGTCGCCAACTCCGACCCCGGGTTCCCCGGCTACGGCATGGAGATCGCCGCCGACATCCCCACCCTCGCCGAACTCCTCCACGACTCCGGCTACGCCACCTACGCCGTCGGCAAATGGCACCTGGTCCGCGACTCGGCGTCCAACGCCGCCGACGATCGGGAAAACTGGCCGCTGCGCAAGGGATTCGACCAGTACTACGGCGCCCTGGAAGGCCTCACCAGCCTCTTCCACCCGCACCAGCTCGTCCGCGACAACAGCCCGCTGGACATCGACGAGTTCCCCGATGACTACTACTACACCGACGACATCACCGACCAGGCCATCTCCATGGTGAAGTCGCTGCGCGCCCACGACCCGGACAAGCCGTTCTTCCTCTACCTGGCGCACAACGCCGTCCACGGCCCCCTTCAGGCCAAGGACGAGGACATCGCCCGCCACCGGGGACGCTACGACGAGGGCTGGGACGTCCTGCGTGAGCGCCGCTTCGCCGCCCAGCTCACCGCCGGGCTCTTCCCGCCCGGCACCGAACTCCCCGAGCGCAACAGCGAGGCCGGGCAGGACGTACCCGCCTGGGACAGCCTCACCGAGGAACAGCAGCGGCTGTACGCCCGCTACATGGAGGTGTACGCGGCGCTCGTCGACAACATCGACCAGAACCTCGGCCGGCTCACCGAGACCCTCGACGCCCTCGGGGAACTCGACAACACCATCCTGGTCTTCACCTCCGACAACGGAGGCACCGGCGAGGGCGGCGCCGAGGGCACCCGCTCCTACTTCAGCCGCTTCGTCCACCACCCCGCCCTGCCCGGCGACTGGACCCCGGACGTCGACCGCGACCCCGCGCTCATCGGAGGCCCCCGCAGCCTGGTGCACTACCCGCGCGGCTGGGGCATGGCCTCCAACACCCCCTTCCGCCTCTACAAGGGACACACCTACGCGGGCGGGGTACGCGTTCCGTTCGTGCTGTCCTGGCCGAAGGGCGCCCGCGAGGGACAGGTCTCCCCCGGTCTGCGCACCCAGTACCAGTACGTCACCGACATCGCCCCCACCCTGCTGGAACTGGCCGGTCTCCAGCGGCCCGCCCAGCGGCGCGGCGTCACACTCCAGGAGCCGGACGGCGTCAGCCTCGCCCCGGTGCTCGCCGACCCGGAGCACACCTCCACCCACCCCGAGCAGTACTGCGAGATGACCGGCAACCGCAGCTACTACCGGGACGGCCACAAACTCGTCACCCTCCACCGGCCCGGCACGCCCTACGACGACTCCGAGTGGGCGCTGTACGACATCAGGGCCGACCCGACCGAGATCCACGACCTGTCCGCCGAACACCCCGGCCTGGTCAAGGAGTTGTCAGCGGCCTGGGAGAAGGCGGCTTGGCGCAACGGCGTCTTCCCGCTCCCCGACGGCAGCGGGGCACTCGCCCGGCGCAACCCGGCCGAGCGGCGGCTGTCCCGCCCGCTGACCCTGCTGCCCGGCACCCCGGAACTGGAGCGCTACCGCTCCTCACGGCTGGTGGCCCTGCGTTCCTTCGAGATCGCCGTCGCGATCGACGAGACCGGCGAGGGAGTGCTCGTCTCCCACGGCGACCAGGGCGGCGGCTACAGCCTGTACGTCGAGGACGGGCGCCTCCGCCTCGCCTACAACGAGTACGGCGTGCTCCATGAGAGCGACGCCGGGCCACTGGCTCCCGGCGAGCACCTCGTGGTGCTCGCGGCCA
Organism: Streptomyces sp. NBC_00569; assembly: GCF_036345255.1. Taxonomy (NCBI): domain Bacteria; kingdom Bacillati; phylum Actinomycetota; class Actinomycetes; order Kitasatosporales; family Streptomycetaceae; genus Streptomyces; species Streptomyces sp. NBC_00569. Next base: position 225,196 of record NZ_CP107783.1, read on the forward strand.
CCGCCGAACAAGGACTGCGCTGGAGCTTCACGGTCAGCGTCGACGGCGAGCCGCGGGCCAACCCGCGAAGCGTCCACCAGCTCATCGGAATGGCCCCCTTCCAAGGCATCAGCGTCGGCATCGACCGTAAGTCACCCGTCTCCTGGCCCCTGTTCGAGCGCCACCGCTCCTTCCCCTTCCAGGGCCGACTGCGCTCGGTGACCTACCGCCCAGGGGATCCGGGACCCGACTCCCCCGAGACGGTCGCCGCGGCACTCAAGGAGGCGGCGGCAGCGTTCGAGTGAGACCCCAGCGGCCGTGACGCCGGCCGCCGCGGCGTCAGTCACATACGCACGTACTCCGCGGTGTCCTCAGCGAAGTCGTTCAGTGCCTGGTCGGTGAGAGTGGGACGGGTCTCAGCTATGGCCTGCAGGTAGTCCTCTGTGCCGATGGGGATGCCTTTCCCCTGGGCGACTTCGCGTTCGAATGCGGTCTGGGCACCCTTGCGAGCGGCGAACTCGATATCGGCCGGCGTGAACATTTCGCTTGCCTCCACCAAACGGTGCAGGTCGACGTGGGCGGCTGCCGGCCCGAGGTAGCGTCGCCAGACCGCCGCACGGGCCTTTGGATCCGGCGGGCCGACGGGGATGACGTAGTCGAAACGGCCAGGCCGAAGGAACGCAGGGTCGAGGGAGCGGACGGAGTTCGTGGCGCAGATCAGGAGGCGGTCGTCGTGGTCGCGGAAGCCAGGGATCAGCTTGAGCAGTTCGTTGGTGACTCCATGACTGGGGTCGACCGCCGTACCGGACCGGACCGAGGCGATCTCCTCGACCTCGTCGATGAAGAGCACTACCGTCTCCAGCTCGGTCAGCTCGGTGAACGCCTCCCGCAGCGAGGTCGCCAGTCCTCCCTCCTGGAACGATGCGAGCCGCGAGGGGAAGAGTTCCACGAAGGGCCACTGCAGACGCGAGGCGACTGCTCGGGCGAAGCTGGTCTTGCCCGTGCCTGGCGGCCCGAAGAGGATGACCGCCTTCGGCGGACTGACCCCGTACTGCTCGGCCAGCACAGGCTGGGCCAGTGGCAGCACGATACGTCGCTCGATGGCTTCCTTCTCCCGTTCCATTCCCGCGAGGCTGCCCCACAGACCCCCGGGAAGCATCCGTCCCCCGAGTTCCGCGAGGAGGCCGGCATCGCTCGCGCCGAGGTGCTCGACCTTCTGGTAAAAGACGAGCCCGGACCGGGGGCGGTAACCGGCCTTCTCCAAGGCTGCGGTTCCCGTCGCCCCCTGTGCGAGGAGCGCGCCGATCCTGCGGACACCTTGTGATCTAAGGCGCCGCTCAAGCTCGGCGATCAAGGAGCTCCCGATGCCGCGGTTACGCCACGTCGAGGCCAGGGCCACCACGGTGATCCAGCCCCGCTCGCCGTAGGTCTGGGCCACGGCGACGCCCACCAGCTCGTCGCCGACCACCGCCACCACAGCTGGTCCACCGGCCCTGGCTGTGGTCACAACCTCCGACACGGGGAAAACGGCAGGTGCCTCGTCCGCCTGCTGGTTCTGGTCCCAGATCTGAATGGCGCGGTCCAGGTCGTCATCGTGGAAGTCCCGCAATCGCCACGTCGGCATCGACACCACCTCCGCTAAGGGGCCACCGCCGCTCTGCAGAACAGACGGCGTGGTGCTCCTGGCAACGGATCCTTGACTCATTCTCCGCGCGCGTGCCGCCCACGCGCGCGTCGAACGATCGGGCATGGGGAGACCGACGACCGATGGACCGTCCAGTGCGATCCCCGCCGAAGCAGCGCGGGCTCAGCCAAGTGCACGAGGCTGGCCAAGACGGCGCCGCGCCGTGATCACACCAACCACTCCAAGATCGTCCCACCCGTGACCAGCAGCTAAGGGAGAACCCTTGGTTGTGCCAGGCGATGCTCAGAGTCCGAACGCTGTGATCACCTGCTCTCCGAGATCATCTTCGGTCATCGTGGTGTCGACCTGGATGGTGCGCAGTCGGAGATGCTCAGCTTCCCCTTGAAGTCGTCTTGTGAACATGCGGTCACGTTCGGCGATATTGCGGCTCGCCTTTGCTGGATCGCTCGTCTTCCATACGAACGCTTCCCCTGGAATCGACCGAGTCTGAATGGCGGACTGACGGAAATCAGGTGTGGGCAGGAGCCAGATCGCGTGCTCAGGAGCAGCAAGCAGCGGCTTCACGAGGCGCGGCAGCAGCCGGAAGCCCTCGACGATGACGCATGGCTCCTGTGGCAGGCGAAGAAGGTCTTCGATGATCAGACCGAAGCCCTCGCCCCGAAACCAATGAAATGTCTCAAGCATGATTCCCGGGGACCGGTCCACCCATCGCTCGTCCATGTTCATGGCGATGAACTCGTGCAGGAAGGGAGCCTCTTCGGGTGTTGTCCGCCCAGCGTGATCTCGCATCACGTCATCGGTCGCGTAGAGGCGCCAGCCGTAGTGGTCGGCGAGTCGGCGGGCGATCGTCGACTTGCCGGCCCCGCTCCCGCCGCCGATCCAGTAGACGTGCCGCAGCCGTGCCCGAAGCTCTGCGGCATCGGCCGCCTCTTCGTACTGTCCGGGCTGCATCCCTCTCCTATCCCTTGAGACGGCCAAGAAAAGACTCGTTGCGACCGGCGTTGTCGGCGGCTGTGTCCTGGGACCGAGACACCTTTGAACTCGCCATCAGGGTAAGCACATTGGTGGGTAGCGGTGGGCTGCCTTCACCCCTGGGTCACGGCCCGGTGGGTCAGGTCAGACAAGGTAGTCGCCAGGCACCAAGACATAATTACGGAACACCTCCACGATTACGGAACACCTCCACGCCGATCGAGACCACCAGATCCCCGACACCGAACGGCTGCACACCTTCGCCGACCGCATCTCCACGAGCCGTCGTCCCGCACTTGTCTTCGGACCGGAGCTCGACCGGGCCGGCATCTGGGACGCGGCCGTGGCCCCGGCGAAGAATCTGAGCGCGGCCATCTACGGCACCCGCTGCTTCAAGGCTCACACTCCCCACCTCGCCCGCCGCCCGGGCGCCGCCCCGGCTCCGCCCATTACCCGCAGTTCGAGGACGACCTCACCCAGCAGCACTGAAGGTCACGTCCCATAAGTTCCTCTTCCAACGCCGGGGGGGTTGCATGATGTGCACCTCGTATTTGCTGTGTCAGAACCACCTAGCTCATGCGACCTGGGCACAGGTACTCAGGTGCGCCTCCTCTCCGTGTGCAATATCCGGAGGGGTAGCTGCAGGATCGACAACGACGGTTCGATCTTCAAAACACCGTTGGGACGAACTCGTCCGGGCTGCTGCTCCGGAAGCCCGACACGCCCCGCGGGAGGGACCGCCCTCGCCGGGGCCGCGTGGTCCACTGTTCAGAGCCGTCGCGGACGCCTTGAGGGACACGCGAGGACCCCTACGACTTTCACCAGCGAGGTCGACATGACAGACACCTGGGGCGAGGAACTGTATCTGGCCCTCCATGCCCGAACTCCTGTCCTCTGCACGGACGACCGGGCTCCTGGCCGTTACGCGGTGCCCGGCGGCGCAAGTGGTACGACCGACTCATCTGCACACGTGGGACCAACGCAGAACTTCTCGGAGGAGGCCCCAGTTGCTGGTTACGCGGGCAATTCATAGGACGGGGCTGCGCAGTACGCACCTGCATCTGGCGTCCATGGCATCGGTCGTGCTGTGCATCAGCTTTTGGACCCGGGCCAAGGGCTACGACCAGGACGAGCGGGGAAACGCAGAGCGCCGAGCTCTGTTCGTCGGTCTGTGGCCGCCGTTGTTGTGGCTGATCGGGCAGTCCGTGCAGGAACTAGAGCAGTCAAATTCTCGGCCCTGAAGGACCGAGCCTGTCGCCCGATCCGATGGAGCTGAGATTGCAAGTGGAGCGCGGCCGGCTGCCGCGTGGTCCCCTGCGTCCGGAACTACGTTGCGGTAGTTCGGGGGCGTTTGACTGCGCCCCGCTGCCACACAGCCTCGCCTCGGTGGGCGATGTCGCGGGAGCCGTTGTGGTCCGCGTGCAGGACGGTCCCGCAGGACCGGCAGGCGAACCGTGCTTGATCCACACGATTGGTGCGGTGGGTGTGCCAGCACACCGAGCACTGACGGGAGGTGTTGCGGGGGTCCACGTGGACCACGGGCACCCCCGCTCGCCGTGCCTTGTACTCGACAAAGGCGCCGAGTTGGGCGAATGCCCAGGCGTGCAGTCGTGCCCGCTGGTCTTTCCTGGCCGTAACCCTCTGCCGGATACCGCCCAGGTCTTCCAGGGCGACACCCCGCGAGGTGCGTTGAGCGGTGTGCACGAGTTTCTTGGCGATGATGTGGTTGCGCTGGGTCGCGTACCGGGCCTCACGGCGCCGGACGTTCTTCAGTCGCCGCTTGGCGGACTTGGTGCGCTTCTTCTGCAACTTGGTGCGCAGGTCCCGCTGCCGCTGCCGGTAGCGGTTCACCTGACGGCCGGACATGATCTGCCCGTCCGACGTGGTGGCGATGTTGACGATCCCGAGATCCACGCCGAGGAAGCCATCCGGCTCGTACACCTCGGGATCGGACACGTCGATGGTGGCGATGAGGAAGAACATGCCATCCCGCATCACCAGGTCGGATTCGCCCTTGCGGGAGCCGAGCAGCTTCATGGCCCCGGGCGAGCAGACGAACGGGACGCCCTTGAGCCGTCCGGCCAGTGTCCAGATGGACACGGTCCACCGGTCGAGGTTCCACGTCAGGATGCGGTCGTCGTACGGTTGAGCGGCGTCCTCGCGGAACATGATCGGCTTGGACTCGGTCTTGACCCGCCGCTTGGAACCTTCCCTCCCATAGTTCCCGGCCTTCAGGTTCGCCCTGAGCGTGGCGTAGGCGTCACAGACCTTCTTCACCACGCGGACCGCAGGCTGCGCGCCAAGGTCAAAGTCTGCCTTGAGCCGGTAATACACAGCCTCTTGCAGCACGTTCCGACGGTCTTTGCCCGTACGGAGCGCCACCTGAGACGCAACGTTCGCGGCCCGGTTGCAGGCACGCAGGGTCGCTGCCAGTGCGTCCGCGTCATGAGCGGACGCAGGCAACAGCTTCACCTGCACGACAATCTTCACGCAGAACTACGTAGTACGACTGAGGAGATCAAACGTGACGCCCAGGCACAGTCTTTCGCCCAGAGGGCGAAACCCCGCACGTGGCCCCGCGACGCGGGAGCTTCGATTCCTCCCCGCCCTGAAGCACGGGGCATCCTCGAAGGATGCGTGGTGAAAAGGCCCGGCCGCAGGGACCTGGGGCGGGTGGGGAGGGGCTGTGCTGCGTGAGCGGCGCCTGCACACGGCGCGTGCGGCGGCGCGGTTGCGCGCCATGGAGCTGTACGACGTCAACTACCGTCTGGCGCCCGGGCCCGCCGGTGACGAGAACCCTCGCCGACAGGACCACTGGCATCTGGACACGGTTCGCTGCCCCCTCCCCAGCGAGAATCCGGGGAGCCCAGACCCCGGCGGAGCATGGGACATCGCGTGCCGTCTGGTGCATGACTACCAGTTCGCCGACCCTCGCATCCTGCGTGCCCTGTACGCACGCGACGGTCGACTGCTCGGACGGAACATGCTGCTCGAAGGTCGCTTCTGCGGTCTCCGGTTCGACATGCCCGTCCGTGTCACCTCCGTCGTCGACGAGACACGAGGCACCGGGCAAGAAGCCCAGCGTGTTTGGGGCTGGGGTTACCAGACACTCCAGGGCCACCTCGAGGAAGGTGCACTGGTCTACGAGGTGATCAAGCATCTGCACACGGGGGATGTGGAGTTTGTGATTACGGGCCATTCCCGTCGGGCCCGCATCGGCAATCCCGTTGTGGCACTCGGCTTCATTCTCTTCGGGCGCATGACGCAACAGCGTTTCTACCGGAAAAGCGCTCACCGTCTGCGTCATTTGGTCCAGGCCGAGCTGGCGGGTGCGGCGCCTCTCCGCGTCGAGACTCTGCCGGGAGATACTGCCCTGGCTCTCGCTCCCAGCCGTGCGAGGGACCTCGGGCCGCGCAGGCCGGGAGAGGCGGGCGGCTGACCGTGGGCGGCCGAGTGACAAGTCGCGACGTAGGACGTCAACGGTTCGGCACCCCGGCAAAGACCTCATGGGGTACGCACCGGGTGACGATGCTGACGCCTCCTCGAGGGCGCCCCTTGGCGATGGCCGCGGCGCGCAGACAGAAGTGGACCCACATGTTGAGCTGGATCTCTTTGGCAATGCGCAGTCTGCTGTACAGCAGGTCGGCCAACCGGTCCCCCGCACGCGCCCATGCCTCGACCTGAAAGCAGAGCAGGCCGTCGGTCTCGGCGGCCCGGAACTCGATCTGCCCGGCTTCCAGGTGCCCGCGCAGTGTAGCGAGACGAACAGAGACCGCGTCGCAGTGCACGACACGTACAGGCCCATCCCAGGGGCCAGGCATCTGTACCCGGTACTCATCCCCGGCGCAGGCCTGTGGTGCCTTGCCGGCCGTCTTGTGGAAGACAGCGGCGCCGAAGGGAGCGGCGCGGTTGAAGTCCCGCGAGAGCGTGTTCATGAGAGCCTCGGGCGTCATCCGGCTGCCCTCGATACGGACGGTGAAGGTGCGGTGGAACATGCTGCCGGAACCGTCCTCCAGACGCTGGATGGCCCTGTCGTCCATGAAGGCGTCAGGCAGTGGTGGAGGCACGTCACCACTGTCCCCGTCCTCCTCGCAGCGGTGCAGCGCGGTGACACGCCAGACATAGCGCCAGGTAACCAGAAGCAGGCCGGCGGGAAGCCGCAGCAGCGTGCCGGCCCGGCGTCTGGCAGACACCTGCCGCGGCCAGGCCGTACCCGGTGCGCTCATCTGCCCAGGATCCCACCGGCCGACCGACCGCGCAGCGAGCCACACCTCGGGTACGAGCAGAACCTCAGCACGCTACCCGGCACCCAGCGCGAGCCGGGCGAGGACGGTGCCCACCTTGCCCGCCCCTCAGAATCCCGAGCGTGCGTACACCCTCGACGTTCATCTCGACTCCCTTCACGACAGCCATGAGGTCAGCCCGCGAGGATGTCGCGGACCATCGGGATGACCTTCGTGCCGTAGAGCTCGACGGCTCGCAGGCGGGCGCTGACCGGCATGGTGCCAGCGCTGTAGATCATGTCGAACCGGCCGACACCGAGCCCCGAGACGGCGCCCGCGATCTTGCGGGCGACCGTGTCGGGCGAGCCGATGTAGAGGGAGCCTTGCTCGATCTCGCGCTCGTACTCCGCCCTGCTCACCGGCGGCCAGCCGCGCAGCGCTCCGATGCGGTCGCGCATGACCTTGTAGCGGGGCCAGTGCAGTTCCCGTGCCTCCTCGTCGGTGTCGGCGACGAAGCCCGGCGAGTGCATGCCGACCGGGTGGGCGGTGGTGCCGAACTGTTCGGTGGCCCGCCGGTAGAGGTCGATGTACGGGGCGAACCGGGTCGGGCTGCCGCCGATGATGGCGATCATCAGCGGGAACCCGTACCGCGCCGTGCGCACGACCGACTGCGGCGAGCCGCCGACGCCGACCCACGTGGTCAGCCCGTTCTCGGTCTTCGGGAACACGTCGGCGTCGGTGAGGGACGCCCGTTTGGTGCCGCTCCAAGTGACGGGCTTCTCCTCCAGGAGCTTCGCGAAGAGCTCGATCTTCTCCTCGAAGAGCACGTCGTAGTCGGCCAGGTCGTAGCCGAACAGCGGAAACGACTCGGTGAACGAGCCGCGCCCCAGGATCGCTTCGGCTCGCCCGTTCGACAGGGCGTCGAGCGTCGCGAACCGCTGGAACACCCGCACCGGGTCGTCGGAGCTCAGCACGGTCACACCGGACCCGAGCCGGATCCGCTCGGTGCGGGTGGCGATGCCCGCGAGCACGGTCTCCGGCGTCGAAATCGCGTACTCGGGCCGGTGGTGCTCGCCCAGGGCGAGTGCGTCGACGCCGGTCTGATCGGCAAGGACCGCTTCGTCGACGACCTGCCGGATGGCCCGCGCGTACGAGAGCTGCCGGCCGGAGTCGTCCTCCGGGACGTCGCCGAATGTGTCCAGGCCGAAGGCGAGTTCAGACATGGCATGGCTCCTTCGTGAGCTGGGGTGAAGAAGGGAGAGGGTTCGGATCACCAGGCGTAGGGGCCGAAACGCCCCCAGGCGATCACCACGGCTATGACCAGCAGCACCGCGCCGGGGCCGATCTGGGACCACTCCTTGCCCCGTGCGTGGGTGACGACGGCGCCGACCATGATCAGTGCCGTGCCGACGGCGGCGAGCGGGGTGAGAACGACGGCGACACCGGTCGCGGCCGGCAGGACGAGCCCGAGTCCGGCGATCACTTCGAGCGCGGCGATGGTCTTGACCTGGCCCGCGCTGAAACGACGGGCCCACGGCATGGATTCGGCGGTCTTCTCGTAGGGCTTGGCGAGTTTGCCGCCACCGGCGGCGAGGAGAACGAGGGCCAGCAGGATCTGCAGGATCCACAGAAAGACGTTCACGGGTCGGTCCTGTCGACGAGGGGGACGGGGAGGGGCGGTACGGACGAAAGCATAAACGGACTTCACCCCGCTTAATATTTCCGGAGGTAGGTTGGAAGCCATGAACAGCCCCTTGGTGCCGCTCGGGCGGCCCCGCACCGAGCGCGCCGACGCCGCCCGCAACCGCGAGCAGCTGCTGGCCACGGCCCGCGCAATGGTCACCGAACTCGGCGTGGAGAAGGTCACGATGGACGGCCTGGCCGAGCGGGCGGGCCTGGGCAAGGGCACCGTCTACCGCCGCTTCGGCACCCGCGCGGGGATCTTCCACGCCCTCCTCGACGAGGACGAGCACGCCTTCCAGGACCAGGTGCTGAGCGGCCCGCCGCCGCTGGGCCCCGGCGCCGACCCGGAGAACCGCCTGATCGCCTACGGTCGCGCCCGCGCCGCCTACCTCGCCGACCACCTGGCGATCGTGCGGGCCTCCCTCGACCACAAGCAGCCCGTCCCCGTCGGATCGCCCGCAACCCTGACGCGGATGCACATCCGTATGCTCCTGGGCCTGACTCGCCCCGGAATCGCCGATCTCGACAGCCTGGCGATACAGCTCACCGCGGCACTTGAGGGCCCGGTGCTGCTGTATCTGTCGGCACCGCAGCCGACGGCCACCACCCCGGGCCCCGCGATGGCCGACCGCCTCGGTGACAGCTGGCAGGCTCTGATCGAGCGCATCTGCCGGCCCTGAGCCCGGTCGCCACGGCCTACGCCATGAACTTCGACCGCATACCGGAACTCCACCGGCTCCTCGGCCAGGAATTTCCTTCAAGCATCACGCCCACATCAGGAGCGATTTGGGGGTGACGGCCGCCTGACAGCACTCGGTGGTCCTGTCGTAGCGGGTGGCGATGTCGCGCCATTGCTTCAAGCGGTTGAAGCAGCGTTCGACCACCTGGCGCCGCTCGTAGAGCTGCTCGCCGGTGGTCGACGGGCGCCCGCCACGGCTGCCGCCCCGGAGCCGTTTACGGATCTGGTCGGCACCTTCGGGAAGACTCAAGATCATTTGAAGACACCGCCCAGGTTCTGCGCGGTCGTCTCGTTGGCCACCGCATGCACAAGCCTGCACGTGATCTTCAAGAAGAAGGACCGGCCAGAGCCAACGCACGACGCCCGCTGTCGCCCCCTCACCGCCCCCTGCCCCAAGCCGCTCCCGCGCAGCCGTCACTCTTTCGGCTCCGGCCCGATAGCGGCGACGGTTCCCCCGGCGGAGGCTAGGCAGAAGGACCATCGCCGCCACAGACGCGGAAGGAACACTCGATGCGCCGCCACCCTCCCCTCGCCGACGGAGGCACGGGCCCGCTCGACGCGGCCGGGCCGAGGTAGGGGGCAACAGTGTCCGCGCCAAAGCCGGAAGAGCTGTCCACCGCTGTGCTGGAGGCGCTGTTCACCCAGGCACCGCAGGGGCTGTTCCTCTTTGATGAGGATCTGCGCGTGGTCCGCTACAACCCCGCCGCGCCAGGGGTACGCGGACTGCCTCCAGGTACGGTCCTCTGGCACCGGCTCGACGAGTTCGCGGAGGGATTCGACGATCCCGACCTGCTCCGGCTCTCCAAGCAGGTCCTAACGGGCGGGGAGCCCGTACGGGACCGCCTGCTCCGGGGACATGTGCCTGGCGACACCCGGCGGGAGATGACGATCTCGGTCTCGGTTTTCCCCGTACGGCTCGACGACGGATCGGTCCTGGGCGTCGCCGTCGTCCAGGACGTCACCGAACGCCGGCGTGCGGCAGACCGGCTGGACATCCTGCATGAAGCCCACCGCACGATCGGGACGAGCCTGGACGTCGCCTTCACGGCCGACGCGCTGGCCGATGTGGTGGTGGGCCGGTTCGCGGACGCGGTCACGGTGGACGTCCTGGACGACGCCGTCCGCGGCTTCCAGTTGAACGAGGGCCCGGTCGACGCGGACATCCCGCTGCGGCGCGCTGCGTTCCGGTCGGTCACCGGCAGCTCCGGACTGATCGAGACCGGCACCCTCAGCACCTTCCCCTTCCCGACGCCCTACACCCAGAGCCTCCTGGATTCCCGACCGCGCCTGATCACACGCCTGGCAACGGACGAGCCCTGGCTGGCGGCCGACCCCGACCGCGCCCGCCGCCTGTCCCAAGCGGGGGTCCACTCCCTGATCGTCACCCCACTGGTGGTGCGCGGCGCCGTACTGGGCATCATCAGCTACTACCGGCACCGCGACGCGCGCCCGTACGACGAGGAGGACCTCGCCCTCGCCTCTCAGCTCGCCCAGCGAACGGCACTGACCATCGACAACGCCCGCGGCTACGCCCGCGAGCGCACCATCGCCACCACCCTCCAGCGCCACCTCCTCCCCCGAACTCCCCCGGCCCTGACCGCTGTCGAGTCGGAGGCCCTGTACCTCCCCGGCTCGCTGGGCGGCGGCGGTGACTGGTACGACGTGATCCCGCTCTCCGGCCCGCGCGTCGCCCTGACGGTCGGCGACGTCACGGGCAGCGGGATCGAGGTCGCCGCCGCCATGGGGCAGATCCGCACCGCGCTGCTCGCCCTCGCGATCCGGGACATCGAACCGGAGGAACTGCTGTCCTGCCTGCACGACATCACAGCGACCCTGGCCCCTGAGACCGGCCAACCCCTCACAGCCTCCTGTCTGTACGCGGTCTTCGACCCGGTGAGTCGCAGCTGCACGGCCGCGAGCGCCGGCCACGCGCCCCCACTGGCCGTCACACCCGCCGGCGATGCGGTCGCCTTCGACGTCCCGGTCGGCCCCTTGCTCGGCACCGGCACGGGGGCGTACGAACCACTGCGCTCAACCGTCCCTGACGGCAGTCTGCTCGCGCTCTACACAGACGGCCTCGTCTCGGCCTCACAGATCGGACCGGCCGCGGCCCGGGAGACTCTGCGACGCCTGCTGACCCAGCCCGACAGCACCCTGCGACAACTGGCCGACACCGCCGTCTACACGCTGCTGCCCGACCGGCACGAAGACGACGCCGTCCTCCTGCTCGCGCGAACCCGCGGGCTCGACGACGACCGCGTCGCCCAATGGACGCTCCCGGACGACCCCGCCGTCGTCGCCACCGCGCGCCGCCTGGCCGACCGCCAACTCGCCGCCTGGGGACTGGACGAAATCTCCTTCACCACTGAGCTGATCGTCAGCGAACTCGTCACCAACGCCATCCGCTACGGCAACGGGCCCATCCGCCTGCGCATGATCCATGACCGCAGCCTGGTGTGCGAGGTCTCCGACGGCAGCAGCACCGCCCCCCACCTACGTCACGCTCGCGCCACCGACGAGGGCGGCCGCGGCCTGGCCATCATCGCCGAACTCGCCACCCGCTGGGGCACACGCTTCGGAGACCGCGGCAAGACCATCTGGTCCGAGCAGCACTTGGACGACTCCGAACGTACCGATACATCCTCTGGACCGGAGCTGCCCCCGCCGGACGGGACGAGCACGCACCACACCTGACGGATCGCGCCGGCAGTCCTGGCGCGTCGGCATGGCCGGCGGTCCGGCACTTCAGCGAGCGGCTGGGCCGCGGCCCAGCGGACGAGTTGGCGGATGAGGGCTCCGAGGTCACCGGGCCGCGGGCGGCGGGGCAGGCGCGGAACTGCAGGAGAAGCCCGTCGGTGGCAGCCAGCTCAACCCCGGCCTGGCTTACGTGGGCGGATGCCCAGCTCAATTCCGCTCGCCACGGCCGTCTGCGGATACAGCACCGCGACGATCCGCTCGAAGCGGGACGTCATCTCGTCGGCGCTCTGTTCCGGGTGGTGCCGCCACCAGGCGACCGCCGCGCTCACGGTCCCGTACCAAAGGTGCGTGGCAAAGTCAGTGTCAAGGGGCTCGCCCGCCTGCGACGAGTCGAAGAACTCAGCCACACCGACCGTGCCGAGGCGGTTGAGCTCCTGCCGGTAGACGGCAGCCTGCGCATGAAGGGGCCCCTCGGTCGGCAGAGTCGTGTCGTACACCAGCGACCAGTCGTGCACGCGTGACTCCAGCGCCCGGAAGATGGCCTCCAGGGTGCGAGCGGCACGCGTGAGATCGGACGGGCCCTTCTGCGCCACGGCCACCGCCTCGACGAGGCGGGAGCCGGCGTGCTCCAGGCAGGTCAGGTAGAGGCCGTCCTTGGACCCGAAGTACTCGTAGATCATGGGCTTGCTGATCCCTGCCTGCGCCGCCACCACCGCGGTCGACCCGCGCGCATACCCCTTGGCGCCGAACTCCCGTGCCGCCGCGTCCAGGATCAGCTTCTCCCTGTCCGCGCGGGGCATCCCCTTCGTCCCGACCGCGCGGGCGGCTTTCTCCTGCTTGCTCATGGTCCCCACCCTATGCCAATGTGACCACAAGGTAACTTACCCGGCGTTCAGATCGGTGGGGCGGCAATGAGCAGCAAGACGCGTTCGTGGTGGGGATGGGGAAACGTCGAAGACGCGGTGACGGGTGCGGAGCGGGCGGACATCACCCGACGCACCGCCGAACTGCTGCCGGGCGCCGACCTGACGGTGCACGAGGCCCCGCCGGTCGAGTCGTTCGAGGTGGGCCCGAGCCGCGTCCAGGCACCGCAGAGCCTGGCGTCGCTCGCGTCCGCCGATGTACGCGACCGGCTCGCGCACAGTCACGGGCAGGCGTTCCGCGACGTCGTGCGAGCGCTACTGGGTCAACTGCCCCACGTGCCCGACCTCGTGATGCGCCCGACCTCGGAGGACCAGGTCGTCCACGTCCTGGACTGGTGCAGTGACGCCCGCATCGCGGTCGTCCCCTTCGGCGGCGGATCCTCTGTCGTGGGCGGCGTCGAACCGAGGGTGGGCGCCGACTACGCCGGCGTGGTCAGCCTGGACATGAGCTCGATGGACCAGGTCCTGGAGATCGACCGCACCAGCCGGGCCGCACGCGTGCAGGCCGGAGTCTTCGGCCCCCATCTGGAGGACCAGCTGCGGCCTCATGGGTACAGCTTGCGGTTCTTTCCCCAGTCCTTCGAGTTCTCCACCCTCGGCGGCTGGCTGGCCACCCGGGCGGGAGGCCATTTCGCCACGAACCTCACCCATATCGACGACCTCACCGAATCGATGCGGGTCATCGCTCCCAGCGGGGTCATCGAGTCCCGCCGGCTCCCGGGCTCGGGGGCCGGGCCCTCCCCCGACCGGATGTTCCTCGGCTCGGAGGGTTCGCTCGGTGTCATCACCCAAGCGTGGGTCCGTCTTCAGGACCGGCCGCGGTGGCGTGCGGGGGCCTCGGTGGGCTTCGCCGACTACGACGCCGGCGTGGGCGCGGTGCGCGCCCTGTCCCAGTCCGGGCTGAACCCGGCGAACTGCCGTCTCCTGGACCCCGCGGAGGCGTTCATCAACGCCGGTGCTCCGACGGCTGTACTGGTGCTCGGCTTCGAGTCCGCCGACCACCCCGTGAACGCGTCGATGGAACGGGCACTGGAGCTGTGCCGAGACCACGGCGGCACACTGACCGAGGAGCCGCGCTACACCGACACCGCCGGCCAGGCCGCCCGGACCGGGGCCGCCGACACCTGGCGCAACTCCTTCGTGCGCATGCCCTACCAGCGTGACGCCCTCGCTTCCCAGGGCATGATCGTGGAGACGTTCGAGACGGCCTGCACGTGGGACCGGTTCGACGCCCTGCGAGCCACCGTCAACGCTGCAGCCCAGGACGCCATGCGCCGGCTCGGCACCCCAGGCGTCGTCACCTGCCGCTTCACCCACGTCTACCCCGACGGCCCGGCCCCCTACTTCGGCATCTATGCCGCGGGAACATGGGGCTCGACCGTGGAGCAGTGGGACGAGATCAAGGCGGCAGTGTCCGAGGCGCTGATCAGCAGCGGGGCCACCATCACCCACCATCACGCGGTGGGCCGCGACCACCGCCCCTGGTACGACCGCCAGCGCCCCGACCTCTTCGCCGCAGCCCTCCAAGCCGGCAAGACCGTCCTCGACCCGTCCGGAATCCTCAACCCCGGTGCAGTCATCGATCCCGTTGCACTGAGTCTCAGCGAATCTCAGTGATTCGCCCATTGCTGGACGAAAGTCCTTGTCTAACCGGGATGAGGTCCCGTGCGAGGTAGACGTTTCTGTGCCACCTGCACCGCGAGGCGGTGTCTTACGGTCGGCTCCACGTCCGTTTCGTGTCTCCGGACCACTCCCGGCGACGTGCCGCTTCACGAGCGCGGCGAGGTTGAGTGCGGCGTTCTCGTCCCGGTCCAGGACGAGCCCGCACGTCTCGCAGACGTAGGTGCGTACCCGCAGCGGCAGCTTGGTTTTCACCGTGCCGCAGGAACTACACGTCTTCGAGGAGGGGAACCAGCGGTCCGCGACCTCAAGGTGGCCGCCGTTCCACACGGTCCTGTATGCGAGCTGGCGGCGGATCTCACCGAACCCGGCATCAGCGACAGCGCGGGCGAGCCGGCGGTTTTTGACCATGCCCGCCACGTTCAGGTCTTCGACCACGATCGTCCCGCACTCGCGGGCCAGGCCGGTGGTCAGCTTGTGGATCTGGTCCCGGCGCAGCGCGGTGACCTGGTGGTGGACCTTGTTGCGCTGGGCATCCGCGCGGCGCCACCGGTTCGACGGCCGTCGGCCGGTGCGCCGGTCGGGGCCCTGACGGCGGGACACCGTCCGCGACAGGCGCCGCAACTTTTGGCGGGCGGTCTTGTAGTGCTGGGGGTTCTTGGCCGCGGGGCGCCCGTCGGAGAACACCGCGAGGGTCTTCACCCCCAGGTCCACACCGATCACCGCATCCGGCCGGGCAGGCGTGCGCGCCTCCCGTTCAACCTCCACCGTGAACGACACGAACCAACGCCCGGCCTCGCAGCGGACCGTCGCGGACATGATCCGCGCCGTCCCCGCCTCGAGACGGCGGGCAAGCTTGCGCGTCGACTCGTGCGTCTTGATCCTGCCCAGGACCGGCAGCACCACATATGTCCGCCCGTCCAGACGGATCGTGCCGGTGGTGAACCGCACCGACAAGGTGGACCTGCGCTTGGACTTGAAACGCGGGAAGCCCACGCGTGGGCCCTTGCGCTTGCCCGACGCGGAGTCGCTCCAGTTCTTCAGGCTGGTGGCGAGGCGATCCAGGCCGGTGGCATAAGCCTCCTTCGAGCACTTGGCCCACCACGGCACCACCTCGCCCTTCGCCTGATTCCAGGCTTTTCGCAGCGAGTACATCGACCACGACAACGCCGGCGTCAGCTCACCCTCGGAAACCCCGTAAGAGCGCTCCACCTCGCGCTGCCCCAGGTTCGCCTTCACCACCGCAAGCCCCCAGTTGAACGCGACCCGGGCGGCACCGACATGACGCAGCAACGCACCGACCTGACGCGGAGTCGGGTCGAGCGCAAAGCGGTACGCCTGCATCACAATCACCCGATCAACCTACAAGCCACCACTGACAGTCAACCGAAATGCCCCAATCACTGAGGGCGACTGACGAAAGCCGCAACGGCTGGCCACCCCTCAAATGTGGGGATGCGGTCGGAGCGCGCTGATCGCAAGGTGTCCAGGCGTTCCCGTAGCCGCCCCCTACCCCAGCGCCGCCTCCAGCGCGTCGAACGCCTTGTGCACCCGCGCCCTGTGGTTGTCGACCAGCGTCGCCGCGCTCTCCCCCGCGATCAGTCGGCGGGCGGTGGTGACGTAGACCGAGCGGTAGGCGGCGACAGTCAGGGCTGCCGCGAAGTCGGGGTCGGCGAATCCGGGGACGGTCTCGGCGAAGGTCCCCGCCAGGGCCTCCTCCAGTTCCTCGACCCCCTCGCGGGCGCGGGCGCGCAGGGCGGGCGAGGCGATGACGATCCGCCAAAAGGCGGGGAAGTCGTCGTCCACCGCGGACAGGGGGTGGTGCTGGTCGAGGAGTTCGAGAACCAGGCGGCGCAGGGCGCCCAGCGGGGTCTCCCACGAACTCCGTTGCCGTAGGGCCTCAGTGAACAATTCGATCGCCTGGGGGATGCGGTCGAGGAAGAGGTCCTCCTTGCGCGGGAAGTAGTTGAAGACCGTCATGGCGGAGACCTCGGCGGCCCGGGCGACCTCCGCGATGGTCACCTCTTCGAAGCCGCGCGCGGCGAAGAGCCCCGTCGCCACGTCCGAGATCCGCTGCCGCGTCGCCCGCTTCTTGCGCTCCCGCAGGGACAGTTGCGGTTCCTGGCCTTCGAGGTCCTTGGTCATGACTGAAACTGTAGCGAAAATTCTATAGCGAACCTATTTTTTTAGTGACTATAGTCAATCGCATGGATCTCACAACGCACTACGACGTGGTGGTCGCCGGCGCCGGACCCGTCGGCCTGATGCTCGGCTGCGAACTCCGACTCGGCGGAGTGGGCCGTGTGCTGGTCGTCGAGCGCCTGGCCGAGGTGGACGAGACGATCAAGGCGGGGGCCGTCAACTCCCCCACCGCCGTGGCTCTCGACCGGCGGGGTCTGCTGCCCGCCCTAACGGAGGTGCAGCGGCAGGCGCTGGACCAGTTCCGGGAGTTCCTGCGGGCGCGTGGCGGGGACGCGAGCACCCCGCCGCCCCCGAAGTTCGCCGGGCACTTCGCCGGAATCATGCTGCGGGCGGACATGATGGACCCGGCGGACCCGGCCTTCGCCGGCATCGGCCCGGCCGGAGACGTCGGCCTGGTTCCACAGGCCGCGCTGGAGCGGCTGCTCGCCGACCGTGCCCGCCAAGCCGGCGTCGAACTGCGTCGACAGGTCGAACTGACGGGCTTCGAGCAGGACGACCACGGGGTGAGTGTGCACCTGGCGCCCACCGACGGCTCGGCGCCCGAATCCGTGCGCGCGGCCTGGCTGGTCGGCTGCGACGGTGGCCGCAGCGCCGTACGCAAGCTCGCCGGATTCGACTTCCCGGGGACGCCGCCTGAGATCACCGGCTACCAGGCGGTCATCGGTCTGACCGGCGCCGAGGGGCTCGGCGCCGGCTGGACGGCCACGGACACCGGGATGTACGTCCACGACCCGACGCCGGGACGCGTCCTCACGGTCGAGTTCGACGGACCGCCCGTCGACCGGACAACGCCCGTCACCGCCGAGGAGCTGCAGGGCAGTCTGCGCCGGGTGTCGGGCGTGGACGTCACCGTGACCGAGGTGCGCACGGCGACGCGGTTCACCGACAACTGCCGTCAAGTCACCGACTACCGAGCCGGTCGTGTGCTGCTCGCGGGCGACGCGGCCCACGTGCACTCACCATTCGGAGGGCAGGGGCTGAACCTCGGCATCGGGGACGCGATGAACCTGGGCTGGAAGCTCGCCGCCGTTGTGCGCGACCGGGCGCCGGAGGGCCTTCTCGACACGTACACGGCCGAACGGCATCCGATCGCCGCGTGGGTGCTCGACTGGACGCGCGCCCAGATCGCCCTCATGCGCCCGGAGTCACACGCTCGCGCCCTGCGCGCAGTGGTCACCGACCTGACCCGGACTGTCGACGGCACCACGTACTTGGTCAAGAAGATCTCCGGCGTCTGGCAGCAGTACGACCTGCCGGGCGACCATCCACTGGTCGGCCGCAGCGCACCCGACCTGGAACTCGCCGACGGCGCCCGGCTCGCCGACCATCTGCACGGCGGCCGCGCCCTGCTCCTCGACCTGGCCGACGACTCGAAGCTGCGAGCCGCCGCCGAGGGCTACGGCGACCGGGTGGACGTCCGGACCGCCGTCTGTCCCGGCCACCCGCAGTTGTCCGGCCTGCTGGTGCGTCCGGACGGGTTCACGGCCTGGGCCGCCGACCACCACCACCAGCCGGGTGTCGCTCACAAGCCGGAGGAACCGGTACTGAAGGACACGGTCGAAGACGCACTGAAGCGATGGTTCGGAGCGCCTGCGGCATGAGCACCGGCGGCATGAACACCGATCCGCTTGTCCCAGTTTCGACGTCTGCGTCTGCACTGGTGTCACGCGGATCGGATGGCTCACCACGTGGCCGTCTGCGACACCACGCGGACCGTGTGCAGTTCTTGTCCGCCAACACGTGGTCGGGTCGGGTGCGAGGCCTGCCGACACTGGCGGAGGCGCGCAATCCCGCTCCAGGACACGCGTCGGGCTGGGGCCCGTCACCGCAGTCTCCAGGTGTCAGGGCGAGAGCGAGGGCAGGCATCGTCCGTCGGCGGCAAGATGGACTTGGGTGGTGGACCCTCCTCGGGAACGTCCCAAACCTTCGGTGATCTGGCCAACTCCGCCAGCCGACCGACCAGTTGCCCGAGTCTCGGATCCGCCTGGCTCGTCCCCCGGCCGCCCCTCATTTGAAGCGGGCCGACGGGCGGCGTTTTCTCTCGCACCGGCGGCATGCTGGTGAACCCTCACCACTGTTGAGTCCACCACTCCCATACCTGGGCCCCCCTGCGTCGTGTTCCATCTGGTCCAGGAGAGCGGCCACCCACCCAGCAGGGCAGGCCAGTTCAGATGACACCCGATCGTCCGTCAGACCCCTTCGAACCCAGGGCTGATCCTGATCGACGGGGTGATCAAGGTGTACGACTCGGTGTCCGCGGCCCTATACCGGCGGACGCGCCGGCGAGTTCCTGGCTCACGTGTGCGTGAGCGGCACCGCTCCGGCCCCCGATGCACCAACACACATGGGCCGTCATGGTCGGTCCGGCCTTCGCGGTGCTCCGCCCGCTCGTCGGCCGCGAGAGCCGGCGGCGACGTCGGCGCACCACGGATGCGGGAGCGCACCCCGGTGTCCAGCCGCACCCGGTCGCGCCTCAGGGCGAACACCTCAGTGAGTCCTCCAGAACGCCACGGATGCAGACAGAAGCACACGGCAGCGCATACCCGAAGCCTCGACCCAGCCGCACCATTGCCGCGGCTGAGTCCTGTCGCGCATGTGATGCCCTGATGCTGGATGTCGGCCGCCACACCTGTGGACGGTGGCGACTGCGAACGGGTGCCTCGACTGGCCTGATCGCCCAAGACAGCCTGGGCGTACGGCACTTCCATGGCCCTCCGACGCGCCGGTCCCGCTCTCTGGAATCGGACCCGCCGCTGGCCGGGACACGTCGCCCAAGTGGGGCTGAAACCCACTGGTACCCGGGCAAACATCGCGCGATCGTGATCATCGGATCGAGTTAATGTCGCCGACTTCCCATGGCCCACGGGGCAAATCGGCCACTAGCGTTCACCTGGTTCCAGACGGATTCCCCTTCATATGACCCCTTTCCTCCTGTTGCCCGATGGCGCCCCACATACGTGCCATCACCGCCCTGAACAAGGAGAGCTCGCCCGATGACTGTTGACTCGAGCCAGGAAGCACGACCGGATTCGCCCCAGCAATCCAGCCTCGGCACGGCGGCCGCCCGCAACCTCGCCACCACCACCAAGTCCGCCCCGCAGATGCAGGAGATCACCTCCCGCTGGCTGCTGCGCATGCTCCCCTGGGTGGAGACCAAAGGCGGGGTCTACCGGGTGAACCGTCGCCTGACCTACACCGTGGGTGACGGGCGCGTGGAGTTCGTCCAGGACGGCTCCGACGTCCGGGTGATCCCTCGTGAGCTCGGTGAACTGGCCCTGTTGCGCGGCTTCGACGACGTCGAGGTGCTTACTGCCCTCGCCGATCGGTGCGTGCAGCGCGACTTCCGGGCCGGCGAGACCCTGGTGGAACGCGGTGCTCCCGCGGATCATCTCCACCTGATCGCCCACGGCCGCATCAGCCGGACCTCCGTCGGCGAGTACGGCGACGAGGTCGCCCTGGACGTACTGGCCGATGGCGACCGGTTCGGGGACAACGCCCTGCTGGACGGGAACGCCCCTTGGGACCACACCGCCACCGCGGCGACCTCGGGCACCCTGCTCACCCTGTCTCGCGCCGACTTCGAGGCCGTGCTGGCCACGGCGCCGGGCCTGCGGGCCCACATCGAAGAGTTCACATCAATCCCCCGCCAACGGCAGAACCACCGCGGCGAGGCGGAGATCGCGATGTCGGCCGGCCACACCGGCGAGCATGAGCTGCCCGGCGCGTTCGTCGACTACGAACTGAATCCGCGCGAGTACGAACTCTCGGTCGCCCAGACCATTCTGCGGATCCACACGAGGGTCGCCGACCTCTACAACGAGCCGATGAACCAGACCAAGGAGCAACTCAGGCTGACCATCGAGGCGTTGCGCGAGCGTCAGGAGCACGAGCTGGTCAACAACAAGGAGTTCGGCCTGCTCAACAACGCCGACTTCAAGCAGCGCCTCCAGCCGCACGCCGGCCCGCCGACCCCGGACGACCTGGACGAGCTCCTCTGCCGCCGCCGCGGGTCGAAGTTCTTCCTCGCCCACCCGAAGACCATCGCGGCGATCGGGCGTGAGTTCAACGCCCGCGGGCTCTATCCGGACCACGTCGACCTCGGTGGTCAGCAGGTCCCGGCCTGGCGGGGGGTTCCGATCCTTCCCTGCAACAAGATCCCCATCACGAAGGAGAAGACCAGCTCGATCCTCTGCATGCGTACCGGCGAGGACAACCAGGGCGTCATCGGTCTGCATCAGACGGGTCTGCCGGACGAATACGAACCGGGTCTGTCGGTCCGGTTCATGGGCGTCAACGAGCAGGCCATCACCTCCTACCTCGTCAGCACCTACTACTCCGCCGCCATCCTCGTGCCGGACGCGGTCGGCGTGCTGGAGAACGTGCAGATCGCCCGCTGGCCCAGGTGACAGTCCCGGCCTGCACGGCCGGATGCGACACCCCGGACCGTCCGGGTCGTCGCGCAGGCCTCAAAGGCCCCGGGACAGCCGCTCACCCCACGAAGGAGCCATCGATGCCCGCGCCTGAGCCGACACCTCCGCAGTCGAGCCTGCCGGCGACCGCTGCCCACTTCGGGGCGCACGTCCTCATTGAAGCCGCGGCCCGTGCCTGCGATATCAAGGCTGCTGTCGGCGGCCCACCCTGTGTGCCGTCCGTGCCCGCACCACCTGCGGTCTCCGTGCCGCCACCACCTGCGGCCTCCTTGCCCGCACCACCTGCCGTCTCCGTGCCGCCACCACCTGCGGCCTCCTTGCCCGCACCACCTGCCGTCTCCGTACTCGCACCACCTGTGGTCTCCGTGCCGGTACCGCCTCCCCCAGACACCCCGACCCTGGCGGCGACACCGATCGCCGACCTGGAACGGATCCTGCGCCCCAACGGCCTGGGCACGGCGAGCCTGCGCCTGATCCCGCGGGAGCAGCTGCCGACGCCTTCCGAACCGTCGGCAGATACGGCGGAGGGCAGACCGATCCCGGGCCTTTACCACCACCAGGTGGCTGAGCCCGACCCGGTGCGGGTCGAAGAGGTGAGCCGAAGAATCAAGTCCTGGGCGTTGGACGAGGTCTCCCTGTACCCCGAGGAGTGGGCGGAGCAGTTCGACGGCTTCTCCGTGGGCCGCTACATGGTCGGCTGCCATCCGGACGCACCCACCATCGACCACCTGATGATCGCCACACGCCTGATGGTGGCCGAGAACGCGGTGGACGACTGCTACTGCGAGGACCACGGGGGCTCGCCCGTCGGCCTCGGCGAACGCCTTCTGCTGGCACACACCGCACTCGACCCCGTGTACACGACGGAGGAGTACCAGGCGCCATGGGCGAAGTCGCTCCACGCGGACGCGCCTCGGCGCGCCTACAGCTCGGCCATGGGCTACTTCGGCCAAGCCGCCAGCGCCTCCCAGACCGATCGATACCGTCACGACATGGCCCGGCTTCACCTTGGGTACCTTGCCGAAGCCGCATGGGCCCAGATGGACCACGTGCCCGAGGTGTGGGAGTACCTGGCGATGCGCCAGTTCAACAACTTCCGCCCCTGCCCGACCATCACCGACACCGTCGGCGGCTACGAACTGCCGGCGGACCTGCACGCCCAGGGCGCCATGCAGAAGGTCATCGCGCTCGCGGGAAACGCGACGACCATCGTGAACGACCTGTACTCGTACACCAAGGAACTCGACGCTCCCGGCCGGCACCTGAACCTGCCCGTCGTGATCGCCGAACGTGAGGGCCTCTCCGACCGGGACGCCTATCTGAAGTCGGTCGACGTCCACAACGACCTCATGCGCGACTTCGAGAGCAACGCCGCGGCCCTGGCCGCCGACTACCCCGTCCCGACCGTGCAGCGCTTCCTGCGAGGCGTGGCCGCCTGGGTCGACGGAAACCACCACTGGCACCAGACCAACACGTACCGCTACAGCCTGCCCGACTTCTGGTAGGAAGAATGGACTCATCTGTGACCAGCACGACCAGCACCGAACTCACCGCCACCGCTGCCCACACCGCTCCGCTCATCCCGGGCCCGGCGACTCCCTACCAGGGAGACATCGCCCGCTACTGGGACGGCGAGGCCAGGCCCGTGAACCTGCGTCTCGGCGACGTCGACGGGCTCTACCACCACCACTACGGCATCGGGGAAGTCGACCACTCCTCCCTCGGCGACGCCGAGGACAGCGAGAGCGAGAAGAGGTTGATCGCCGAGCTCCACCGGCTGGAGTCGGCGCAGGCCGATTTCCTCCTGGGGCACCTCGGCGACATCGGGCCTGACGACACGCTGGTGGACGCCGGCTGCGGGCGCGGCGGGTCGATGGTGATGGCGCACCAACGCTTCGGATGCAAGGTCGAAGGTGTCACGCTGTCGGCCAAGCAAGCCGACTTCGCCAACCGGCGTGCCCAGGAACTCCGCATCCAGGACCACGTGCGCGCCCGCGTCTGCAACATGCTCTCCACACCCTTCGAGACAGGGCAGGCCGCGGCCTCGTGGAACAACGAGTCGAGCATGTACGTCGACCTGCAGGACCTCATGTCGGAGCACTCCCGCATCCTTGAGGTCGGCGGTCGCTACGTGACCATCACCGGCTGCTGGAACCCGCGGTACGGCCAGCCTTCGAAGTGGGTCTCGCAGATCAACGCGCACTTCGAGTGCAACATCCACTCGCGCCGGGAGTACCTGCGTGCCATGGCCGACAATCGCCTGGTGCCGCAGGCCGTCGTCGACCTCACCCCCGCCACTCTGCCCTACTGGGAGCTGCGGGCAACATCTTCGCTGGTCACGGGAATTGAGGACGCGTTCATCAACTCCTACAAGGACGGCTCCTTCCAGTACCTCCTCATCGCCGCCGACCGAGTCTGACCTCTGCTGCACGGGAGGGCCTGCCCCTGACGGGACGGGCCCTCACTAATGATCACCACGAGCGATCAACGAGGTGTGCACTGGGCGGCCACCGGGGAGGAGACGCCGATGTACGCCTCCGCCGAGGAGCGCGCCGCCGGCATCGCCAAGGGCCAGGCCCTGGCGGCCGACGAGCTGCGTTCCTGGCTCACGGCCTCCGCTGACCGGCTGGCATCGGGACTCGACGGGCTCACCGACGACCAGTGGCAGCACAAGGTCGTCACCGCCCAGGGCCGCACGGTCCCTGCCACCGAACTCCCGTGGGTGCGCGCCCGGGAGGCGTGCGTCCACGCGATCGACCTCGGTACCGGCACCACGTTCCACGACCTGCCGGACGGCTTCCTGACCGCACTCGTCGACGAGATCCGCGACAAGCGCGGACTGGTCGACCTGCCCGACGGCCCGCTGCCGGAAGTCGCGGCCTGGCTGACCGGTCGCCCCCACTCGCTCGCCGACGCTCCCGAGCTCGGCCCGTGGCTCTGAGGAGTTGAGTCATGTCCCATCCTGATGTGATCGTCGTCGGTGGCGGCCTCGGTGGCCTCGGCGTCGCCTTCTCGCTCACCCGCCAGGGCCACAGCGTCCGCGTGCTGGAGAGTGCGCCGGCCTTCGGCGAGGTCGGGGCCGGCATCCAGCTGGCGCCCAACTGCACCCGCATCCTTGACGACTACGGCCTGCTCGAGGAAGCCAGGAGGCTCGGCGTCGTCCGGGACTCCATGGTCATGCGCGATGCCGTCGACGGCGCCGAGCTGACGCGGCTCGACCTGCGGGACCTGGAGAAGCGCTACGGCTACCCGTACCTGGTCATCCACCGCAGCGACCTGCACGGTCTGCTCCTGCGCGCGTGCGAGCGCGTCGGCGTCGAGCTGATCACCGACGCGCAGGTCACCTCGTACGAGAACACCGACGGCGGCGCCCGCGTGACCCTCGCCTCCGGCGCGACGCATGAAGCCGGCGTCGTGATCGCGGCCGACGGACTGCACTCCATCGCTCGCAAACTGCTCGTCGACGACGAGCCCGTCTCCTCGGCGTACGTCGCCTACCGCGGCACCGTGCCCGCCGCGCTGCCGCGGGTGGAGTCCGTCGACCTCGGCGAGGTCGCGGTGTACGTCGGGCCCGCCTGCCACTTCGTGCGCTACGGCCTGCGCGACGGCGAACTACTCAACCAGGTCGCCGTCTTCGAGTCGCCCAAGGCACTGGCCGGGCAGGAGGACTGGGGCACGCCCGACGAACTCGATGCCGCCTTCGCCAAGACCTGCGGCTTCGTCCGGGACGGCCTGCCGTTCATGTGGCGGGACAAGTGGTGGCGGATGTTCGACCGGGACCCGATCATGAACTGGGTCCACGGCCGGATATCGCTGCTCGGCGACTCCGCCCACCCGCCGCTCCAGTACATCGCGCAGGGAGCGATCATGGCGATCGAGGACGGCTGGGTGCTGGGTGAGCATGTCGCCCGCAGCCGAGCCGCCGACGGCACGACCGACTGGGACACCGCCCTCGCCGCCTACCAGGCGGTCCGCCCTGAGCACTGCCGCCGCGTGCTGACCACCTCCCGCAAGTGGGGTGAACTGTGGCATCTCGACGGAGTCCCCCGCGAGCAGCGCAACGCACTGCTGCGCGCCCGCGACACCTACGACTACTCGTTCGTCGACTGGCTGTACGACCCGACCGCGCTGACGCCGGAACAGGAGCCACCCATGTTCACGCCGATCCCGCTGTCCTCGCCGGATGCCGAGGCACGGATGCCAGTCGTGGAAGGCAGTGCGGCATGAGCGATGCCGGCCTGTACACGACCGTCCGTGCCCGGCTCGGCCGCTTCGACGGGTCCCTCGCTGTGGCGCGCCTGACGATCCCGCAGCAACAGGGCTGACCGGGCTGCTGGACGGCACCGCGATCGGCGACATGGTCCCCGTGCCATCAATCCCGGCCCGGCCCGGGCTCTGGTGGTCGAGTCGGTCGCCTACCCGGTGATCCGCCAGGTGCGGTCCGGGTGCCTTACAGCGGGGGCCGGCTCAGCTGAAACCGCCACTGGTGGCCGAGCACCGCCCCGATCCGACGGCACTCCCGATGGCCCGTACCGCCGCGATCGGGGCGGTTCTGCATCTGCCGGCCGGCGCCATCGAGGCGGTCCAGGACCTGACCTCGATGAGCTGTGTCAGGTGTAGCAAGCACACCCGACGGCGAAGACGCCCTCGGTGTGAAATCCGTGAAGGCACAGGCGGCACCGTCATCGCGCAAGTCCGTTCCGCAGCCCAAGGCCGCGGCATGCCCCCTGCTCGCAAGCAACAGGCCAGTTCGATCTGGTACTGCCTGTGGAGGTCATCGTGTCCGCCATCGCCCGGATAGTGCGCGGGCGATGAAAGACATTGCCGGCTCCCGCACCATCGGCGGCGCCTTGGTGGCTGTTTGTTCCTCACGGTGCCGGGCAAGCGAAAATTCAGTGCTTGGGACCACAGGCGCATCTTCGGGGAGCGGTGCACCCAGATGTCAGGTCGCTGCTGCTTCTCGCGGACCACTTCCGCCGGCAGCAAAAGGAGGCCCCTGATGCCCATACGTCACACGCATGATGACGCTCCCGATACCGCTGAAGCGTTCCACCGGCTTGCCGCCGCCGGTTCGGCACCCGAGCACAACGTGTTGTGCGAGGAGTTGGTGCAGGCCTGGCTGCCCATGGCACATCGTCTCGCCGCGAAGTTCCGTGACCGGGGCGAGAACTTGGAAGATCTCAAGCAGGTCGCGGCGCTGGGCCTGGTCAAGGCAGTTGAGCGCTACGACCCGGAGCGCGGCGCCTTCGAGCCGTACGCGGTGCCCACGATCACCGGCGAGGTCCGGCGGCATTTCCGTGACTACGGATGGGATGTGCGTGTTCCGCGGCGTGTGCAGGAGCTTCGCAGCGCGGTCCGCATCGCGCGCCGCGAGGTCATCGACCAGCCCGGTCACGGGGGCGAGCCCAGCACGGAGGAGATTGCCGCCACGGCGGGCCTGACCCCGGAGCAAACGCGCGAGGGGATGGAAGCCCTCGACACTTACAGCGCGCTGTCCCTGGACGTTGAAACCACCGCATCCGGCGACGGGTTCAGCCTCGCCGACACCCTGGGCAGTACAGAGGCGGGATATGACCTCGTCGCCGACCGCGAGGCGGCCAAGGCAGGGCTCAAGACGCTGTCCGACCGCGAACGCACCATCCTCTACCTCCGCTTCTTCGAGGACATGACCCAGACCGGCATCGCCGATCAGCTCGGCATCTCCCAGATGCACGTCTCCCGCCTCATCACCCGCAGCTGCGCGCAGGTCCGCCGGCACGCGCTCGGCGCTGCTGCGTAACCGCAGGCAGACCCTGCCCACACCCAACCTGCGCTCGGCCGTCGAGGACCGGAATGAACCTCTGAGACACGACAGACCCCGCAGTTCCGCACCGTGCGCACATCCAACAGCGCTGATGAACGTGTGTGGGCGTGTCAGCTGGGAATGCGTCCTTTGACGGGGGCAGAGGAGAACTACATGCCGTGCGAGACAGGAGAGTGAACGTTGACTTCCCGGAGCAACCCTCAGTACACCGTCCCTGGCATCACGGTGCAGGATGCCGGCACTGTGATCGAGCTGTTGCAGCAGCGTCTGCACGCGCTCAATGATCTGCATCTGACGCTCAAGCACGTGCACTGGAACGTCGTCGGACCGCACTTCATCGCCGTGCACGAAATGCTCGATCCCCAGGTCGACCGCGTGCGCGACATGGCCGACGACGTTGCCGAACGTGTGGCTGCCCTCGGCGGCGTGGCCCACGGCACACCGGGCGCGCTGGTCAAGGAGCGCTCATGGGAGGACTACAGCGTGGGCCGTGCCGACGCCATAGCCCACCTCGGTGCTCTCGACGTCGTCTACACCGGTGTCATCCAGGCTCTGCGCGCCGCCATCAAGACGGTGGGTGACATCGATCCGGCAACCGAGGACCTGCTGATCGAGCAGCTGCGTGACCTGGAGCAGTTCCAGTGGTTCGTTCGTGCTCATCTGGAGACTGCGGGCGGCTCGCTCGCCACGGCCGGGGTGGCCACAGAGGCAGAGGCCGCGCAGAGGGCCTCTGTCCGGTGACCTCATGAGCGCCGGCGTCGGGTTGTGCCACCGATGACGGCAGCCGACGGACTTCGCAGTGAGGCCGTGGTCGCAAGGCCACGGCCTCACGGCTGACCGCGCCGCACCACATGGGACCAGGCTCTGCTCCGACCCCGCACTGACCGGGGTGTCTCCACAGCAACCGGCGGCTGTCGCGCGGACTTTGGCTCCGGACGGGATAACCAGCACGGCCACCCGCTCCGGCTCGCCTATTCCGACCAGGCGCCGGCCACGGTGCTCCACCTGCGGGTCGCGCTTGCGGAACCCCTCCCGTACGGTTCGACAGCAGTCGGACAGCCATGCACCGCACACCGCTGAAGACCAGGGGACTACTCAAGGCGCAGAGCATCGTCATCACCCCGGCGTCCACCCTCCCCGCCGCCCTCACAGTTTCCCAGGCCCGGGGTCGAGCCCGGATCGGCAACCTCAACAGCATGATCAGGGCGACGTGTTGATGATCTGCAAACCCTTAGAGGTTCCTCTCTTGTTCGATGAGCTGGTCGGCCTTCTGCTGCGAGCTCGGTTGGTCCGCCAGGCCACCCATGACGTCGGCCACTTCTACGCCTGTGCTGTCGAAATACCGCTCGGCGATCTCCTTCTGCTTCGACAGCGGCTGGTCCTTGAGCCATCGCTGGTTGTCCGCGCTGATCAGATGCATCAGGGCACTGACCGGGTCCGTGCCGTGGCCGAGGACTTCGGTCATGGGATCTCCTTACGGTGAACGCGCCCCGAAGGCACTGGGTGACGGCCGCCGGGCGCCGGTACCGAAAGTCCTGCCCGAGGGATGCATGGAACAGCCTCAGCTCGCAGGCAATGCACCCCATTGAGGGAGCTTGCCGCGCAGACGGACGGCCGGTGAGGCAGCGATGCTCCGTAACCCGAGTAGACCCACGGAACAACGGGGCCCGAGTGGCGCTCGTCAGTTCCCGACCTTGTGCCTCCGCGACGCGGCGGATGCCGGACCACCCCACGGCAGAACAGATCCCCCCGCAGCGAGGCACGACGCTGGACACCCAGCTCGACGTGAACGGACGGCCTTACCCTCGCCCAGGCAGTAGCTCGGCGCCTCGCGTCCCGGCTTGCGGCACCTCCTGACATAACCCCACCCTGTTCATGACGCCCCTTCATTCGTTCTGCCCCGGACCGGTCATGTGATCCCGGCGGCATTGTTTCCAAGGTGCCCCTGAGGGACACATAGCTGCGCGACTCCGACGACGGAAGGCGGGGACACACGTGAACGACGGTTCGCGTGGTTCGCAGCGGGAGCCGGGCCGACCTGGCGCGGGTCCCGGCTCCGGTCGCGGCGGGCGACGGATGCGGTACATCGTGCTGGGTAGCCGGCCCGCCCGCGGAGTCGGGGCAGTGACACGGGCACGTACGGCTGGAACGGCGGTGCGGCGTGCCGGGGAGAGCCACGGCGTGGCCGTGAACCATGGGCTGCGCGTGGCCGCCGCGTACGCATGGCGGCTGCTGGTGCTCGGGGTGGCCCTGTACGCGGGATTCATGATCCTGGGGCGGTTGCAGCTCGTCGCCGTCGCTGTGTTCCTCGCACTGGTCGTGACCTCGGTGCTGCGTCCGCTGGCCGATCTGCTGGCACGGCGTCTGCCGAGGTCCGCGGCAGTCGCGGTGAGCGTGGTGGGGAGCCTGGCGGCCACGTTGGGTCTGCTGGCGCTGGTCGGCAGACTCGTTGCGGGAGAATCGGCTCAGCTGGGGGAGGAATTCTCGGGAGGCATCGAGCGGATCCAACGGTGGCTGGAAGGCTCTCCCTTCCACGTGAACCACGCGGTGCTGTCGGATATGCAGCACAAGGTGTCCACGTTCGTCTCGCAGCACCGTTCCGAACTGATCAGCAGCGCGCTCAGCGGCGCCGGGCGGCTGGTGGAGGTGCTCACCACAGCAGTGCTTGCGCTGTTCTGTTCGGTGTTCTTCATTCAATCCGGGAGCAGGTTCTGGTACTGGTTCCAGCAGCTGTTGCCGGAGGGCGCGCGAGACCCGTGGGGCCGCGCAGGACGGACTGCGTGGCGGACGTTCGCCGGGTACACGCGAGGCATCATCATCGTGGCGGCCACCAACGCCGTACTGGTCGGGATCGCCCTGTTCACGCTGCGCGTGCCGCTGGCCCTGCCGCTGACGCTGCTGGAGTTCTTCGCCGCGTTCATCCCGCTGGTGGGTTCGCCCATCGCGCTGGCCGTGGCCACGGTCGTCGCCCTGGCAACGCGGGGACCGGTCATCGCGATCGTGGTGCTCGCCCTGATCGTGGTCGTCGGCCAGATCGAAGGCCATGTACTGCATCCTCTGGTAATGAGCTGGGCGGTGCGGCTGCACCCCGTGGTGGTCGCGCTCTCTGTTATCGCCGGAAGCATCCTGGCCGGGGTGATCGGCGCCGTCGTGGCCGTGCCGATGGTGTCGGTCGCCTGGGCCGTGCTCAGCGAACTGCGCACCCTGCGTGCCGTGCCGGACCCGGATCATCCTGCGCGCTCACCGGGCTGACACATTGACGCCGCCAGGCCCTGAGAAGCCCACGGGCCACTTCCTTTCCCAGCCGTCCCGCCCACAGAAGGGGTCAAGCTGCCAGGTTGCGCCACGCTGTGCCGATGAGTCACAGGCAACCAGGCAACCAGGCAACCCCGGGCT
Organism: Streptomyces sp. NBC_00569; assembly: GCF_036345255.1. Taxonomy (NCBI): domain Bacteria; kingdom Bacillati; phylum Actinomycetota; class Actinomycetes; order Kitasatosporales; family Streptomycetaceae; genus Streptomyces; species Streptomyces sp. NBC_00569. The sequence continues at coordinate 255,508 of NZ_CP107783.1, forward strand.
CCACGGTAGAGGACGCAGCACCTCGCTTCGTACCCTCGTGTCCCTCGAGTGGGGGCGCTTCGGCGTCCAGGATTGCACCGGTGAGGCGTTCACTCTGCCGGTCGGGCCGCCTCGCGACCGGGCCGGAAAGAACACGACCGGCACGCAGCCCGAGGTACCGACCTTCCTGGCGAGGCGCCGATAGCAGCGCGTCAGCCCGACGAGCACGTGGCCGCGGCGGCCGACCACGGTGACGGCGGCACGCCAGTCGTCCGCCCTGCGTCGGCCGAGCCGGCACGCGGCGGTGTACAGCCGCAGCCCCTTACCGAAGGCATCACGCTGGAACTGCCGGTTGACCCAGTTGCCGATCTGGTCGTAGCGCCTGGACAGCCGCGCAGGTTGAGCGTGTCCCTTTTCGGCCGCGTGCGCTCCGGTGAGCGTCTGGGGGGAGGCCATGACAATCCGCTGCTGGCACTCCCGTGCGGTCCGTTCCGCCCGGCTCTACCAGGACAGCCCTCAAACCCTGGCGGCGGCAACCGTCACTCGGGGCACGGGGTACGGATCCGGACGTACCCCTGGCCGTAGTTGCGACGGGGCCCGCCGCAATTCGGCAAGCTCGTGGTGGCTGCGACGACCATGCCGCCCGTCGACCAGGTGAGGCCGCGCAGCATGGTGTACGTGTGGCGCCCGTCCGCAGATACCAACGCGGGCCGCAGCAAAGAGACTTCTCTCCGAGGAGTCATCACGCGACCCCCGAATCGGGCATGGCGGCGAATGTCGCGGGTACCCGAAGACGCACTGGACCACCACCATCCGACAATGGAGGCGAATCTCATGGGCCTAGGCGGATGCATTCTGCTCATCGGGGCAGGCGCCATTCTCACGTTCGGCACCGACTGGCACATGAAGAGCGTCAATCTCGATGTGATCGGCGTGATCATGATGATCGTCGGCGTCATCGGTGTGCTGGCCTTCACCAGCATCGCCAAACGCAGGCGGGTCGTCGTCCCATCGTCCGCTCCGATCATCGACGAAGAGCGAGATCGCCGTCTCTGATACGAGGCGGGAGGTGAGCCGGGCACCGTCAGGCCGCGTGCGACTGTCCGCACCTTCGGCCTGCCGGTGCCCAATGGGGCCGTGCACGTCGCGAGTTGAGGCAGCGACCATGTGATGCGAGAGCCGCGAACCGCAAACCCAGGCCGACCGTCCTGGTGGCGCTCGGCTCCCATCTCCTCATAGCCGTCGCCCAGGCGGTCGCCGGATGCCTTTCCGGCTCACCCGCGCCGCTTCGGGGGCGGCCCATTCCGTGGGCAGGTCAGGGCAACGTCGCTGCACGCACGGCAAGCTGACGAACCTGCCGTGTGTCCTTACTCGCCCGGAGGCGCACATGTGCGACGCGCGACGGGATCAGTGGTCGAGGATCTCATCTGGTGTTACATCCGTGTCGCTCCTGTCCGTTACGGGACAGCAGGCGGATCCCGATCCTCGTCGAGCAGCTGGTCGAGTTCCGCGTCGACCTCCCTCGACTGAGCCTCGGTACCGAACGGCATCATCGCGTGGCTGCGCTCCAAGTAGAGCAGCAGCGCCTGGTGGTCGATGTGAATGCGGGCCTCGCCCCTCTCATTGCGAACTCGCAGCAGGACTCCGAGCGGTTTGTTCTGCTCGGCCACGGGCTCCACGGTGATGTCTCCCATGCCCGCTGTGCCGGTGAGGCCGGCAGACAGCAGGTCCCGCGAGACGACCCAGCAGGCGCTGCTACGGCCAGGCCGGGCAGAGATCAGGCAGACGAGTGGGTCATCGGTGGAATACCTGAGCACGATGTCGCACCGGTCGCGTTCGCCGCCGGACAAGGTGACGAACCCCCGTGCGATGCCTTCGAGTTGGTTCTCCCTGCCAGGGCTCACTGACTATCCCTTTCCCCCCTGCAGCCGCACGCCGATGACTCGTGCCATCGCACGTACGTCTACGAGATCGAACCTAGCCAATTGGCCGGGTATGCCACCCGACACCGGCCGGGTTGGGCGTCAACCCTTCGCAACGTGTTCGGAAAATTCGCACACCATCTCACAGCTGCACTGCCGAGGGCCTGTTCGTTTGCCGGGATGGGTGCATCCGCTCCGGCCGCCTCTCCCCCGCCAGGGAGCAGTTCGACAGGAGCGCGGTCTCGGCCGCCTGGAGTGGCTCCGCCAACCAACCGGAGGGGTGACGGCGCGCCCTCACCTCTTGCGCTCCGGCGCACGCTTGTGTGGATGAGTGTCGCCATGTGTGCCGCGGCAGCGCCCGGGCACCTGGCGGATATTGGATTCCCTGCGGCCCGCAGTGTGCGCCCGCCCGGACGAGGAGGTAGCCGCCGTGATGACTCCCGCAGCGTCGGAGGAGCCCGAACCCAGGGAGCAGGGCTCGGGAGGTGGAGGTGGTGGAATCGGACCGGACGGCGGCGGGGGCCCGGGCAAAGGCCGCGGCCGGCACCCTGCTCCACTCGACAAGACCGCGGCACCGGGTTCCTCCGCTTTCGGCGTCATCACCACGGCCGTCCCGGCCCGGCTGGACCGCCTGCCGTGGTCGCGCTGGCACTGGATGATCGTCGTCGGCCTGGGCACCGTGTGGATTCTGGACGGCCTCGAAGTGACGACGGTCGGCAACATCGCGAGCCGGCTGTCAGAGGAGGGCTCCGGGCTGGCCATCACGTCCACGCAGGTCACGGGCCTTGCCGCGGCCCTCTACGTGGCAGGTGCCTGTTCGGGTGCACTGTTCTTCGGCTGGCTCACCGACCGGTTCGGCCGCAAGAAGCTCTTCATGGTGACGCTGGCGGTCTACCTCGGCGCGACCGCGATGACCGGTCTCTCCTTCAGCGCGTGGTGGTTCTTCCTCTTCCGCTTCCTCACCGGTTTCGGCATCGGCGGCGAGTACGCGGCCATCAACTCGGCGATCGACGAGCTGATCCCCTCGAAGTACCGGGGACGGGTCGACCTCATCATCAACGGCAGTTACTGGCTGGGCGCGATCGGCGGGGCGCTGCTGTCGATCGTCATGCTGAACACGGACTACTTCCCCAAAGACCTCGGCTGGCGGCTCACGTTCGCTCTCGGTGTCGTCCTGGGGCTGGTGATCCTCCTCGTACGACGGCACGTGCCCGAAAGCCCGCGTTGGCAGCTCATCCATGGGCACCGCGAGGACGCCGACAAGCTCGTCGATTCCGTCGAGCGGGAGATCGAGGAGGACAAGCACGAGGAACTGGCGCCGCCAGCAGGCGAGATCACGATCCACGAGCGCAAGAGCATCGGCTTCGGGCTCATCGCGAAGACCGTCTTCCACAGCTATCCCAAGCGCGCGGTGCTCGGGCTGTCCCTCTTCATCGGGCAGGCCTTCCTCTACAACGCGATCACCTTCGGCTTCGGCGCCATCCTTACCAAGTTCTTCGACGTCGAGAGCGGCCACACCGGCTACTACTTCGCGGTGATCGCGGCCGGAAACTTCGTCGGCCCGCTCGTGCTCGGCAAGCTGTTCGACACTGTCGGGCGGCGCATCATGATCGCCGGCACGTACATCGTGCCAGGCATTCTGCTGTTCATCACGGCCTGGCTCTTCGACCGGGGGTCGCTCACAGCCAACACCCTCACGGCGTGCTGGTGCGTCGTGCTGTTCTTCGCCTCGGCGGGAGCGAGCAGCGCCTACCTCACGGTCTCCGAGGTCTTCCCGATGGAGACCAGGGCCATGGCCATCGCGTTCTTCTATGCGATCGGTACGGCGGTCGGCGGAATCAGCGGCCCGCTCATCTTCGCCGACCTCACCGAGTCCGGCGTCCCCGGCGATACGGCCCTCGCCTTCAGCATCGGGGCCGGCCTCATGTGCGCGGCAGGCATCGTCGCGGCCTTCCTCGCGGTCAACGCCGAGCGGCGTTCCTTGGAGGACATCGCGAGGCCCCTCTCCCAGACGGAGAAGAGCGACGGACACACTCCTGGCAGCGGCGGCGGACCGGCCCCCGTGGGTGACACGTCGGGCTGAGCGACCGCCGCGCCGTCTCTCAAGCGCCGGTAGGCCGAGGAAGCTGGTCTCTCAAGTGCCGGCAGGCCGAGAAAGGTGAGAGACCGCATCCTCGGTGTCCGCCCCAGAGCCGCTGATGGACTGAGGCATGGCGATACGCGCTGTGACCAACTTGCCTGCGCCGATCGGACCTCCGCCCCTGGCGCATTTCCCTCTCCGCGCTGTCCCGTAGACAGTCAAAGATGCCGTGACCGGCTCCTCGTGTTGCACGAATGGAGTAGCACTCTCATCCTGAGGCTGACTCAGGAGCGATCAGCGCTCACGCTACGTGTTCGGGGTACGGCCCACAGGGGGCGAGCGACGAGCGGGAGCTTCGCCGGTGAGGAGCCGAAGAAGATGAATACCGCAGTGCCCTGCTACTACCACCTCGACGTCGAGGTCAGCTCGGAACGTGTCTCACAGGTCAGGCGCATCCTGGCCGCCCACCTCCGGTACTGGAAGCTGGACATTCTCGTCGACCCCGTCTGCCGCGGTGTCGAGGTGCTGCTCCACACGATCGACGAGCACGCCACGGACAAGAACACCGACGTCGAGATGTGGTGGAACGGACAGCACCTGATCACCGCGGTGTCCGACCACGAGCGCGACCTGCCGGGCCCGCACTACGCCCCGGAAGGCTGCCTCGCGGAGATCGCCGCGCTGAGCGACGGCTGGGGCGGCTGCCCCACGCCCACGGGAAAGATCATCTGGTTCTCCCGCCGGGCCCGTCTCGGCGAGCGCGCCCCGCTGCTCCCCGTCGGCCCCGCGCCCACCCTCAACGAGGCACTCGAGATGCCACGCGAGGTACCGGTCCCGGCGTTCGCGGGCTCAGCGGTCACCGATCCCCTCGTGGCCGCCCCAACAGCCCGTGCGCACGGACCCGAACTGACCGTCCCACGCAGGCTCGTACGCCCGACACCGGCGATGTGACACCGGCCGGGTTCAGGAGCGGCGCGGCACCGTAGGCGTAGGCCCGATCGGCCTCCCGCCGGCCGCGCAGCTCTCGTGGCCGACCGGGCCGGGCAGGTCGATGCTGGTGGATCCTGAAGGGCGCCCTGGGCGCGCCCGGCTGCGGGGCGACACCAGAATTCCCGGCGGAACTGTGTTGCGGACAAAGGGAGTTCGCGACCTCGCCCACAGCTGCATGGACGAAGTGACCCATGCGACCGTCCACCACCAGGCGGACGCCACAGCGGACGCCGCCCACCATGCCGAACACATGGGCGCGGCGGTGGTGGCGCTCGCCACGTCGCCCGTCCCTGTGTGCTCCACGATCAGCACGGGTGGCCGCTGCCGCTGAATGGCGCGGTGCTTCGGGCTGACGGCCGAGGAACAGCTCGCCGGCGGATGCCACGTGCACGCCGAGGTCGACTCGGGCGAAGAAGGGTGGGGAATGTTCGACCGGGCCCGGGTCCGGCGGCCTGTGATCCTCGCATTCAGTGTGCAGGACCTACGTAACAAGGTCCGGCTCGCCCGCCGCGACCTCGTCCAGCAGCCCGGAGCCGGCGCGGAACCCAGCGTGGCCGCCATCGCCACCCATACGCGCCTGACCGAGGACGAGGTCCGCGACGGTCTCCAGGCCCTCGACGGCTTCAGCGCCCTGTCCCTGGATGCGGGGCGCCTGTCCTCAGGCGACGACGGCTTCAGCCTCGCGGACGCGCTCGGCGCGCCCGACGGGTCGTACGACGTGATCACCGACCGCGAAGCCGCCAAGGCCGGCCTGGAACACCTCCCCGAACGGGAACGCACCATCCTCTACCTCCGGTTCTTCGAGGACATGACGCAGGGCCGGATCGCGGAACACTTCGGGATCTCGCAGATGCACGTCTCTCGTCTCATCCAGACGAGTTGCCGCCGCGTACGCGAGGAAGCCACCCGTGACGTAGCACGTAGACCAGGACGCGGACACCCAGGCAGCTTGAAACAAAGCACAACCGGTCCGGCACATCGGCGCGCGGAGAATCTGGTCGGGTTTCAGCGTCGGACGATCGGGCCCCGAGTTCTTCGTGACCGTGACCCCGCCCTCTCTGCCTCCGCGGGAGAGCCGCAGGCTGCGGCCTCACGACCCAGCGGGCCGCCTCAGACAGGGGATGGGAACACGCATGGATGCAGGCAAAGGCCGGCATGGATCGACGGCATGACTTCCGGGCTTCTCTCAGGCGGCGTCGTCCAAGCAGTCCGCCACGACGTCCTTGTCCAGGGCCGCCCGCACCAGCGCCGAGGCCATTGCCGCGTTCGTCGCCGCGTCATCGGCGATACGGACCAGCTCTGAGGTCTCCTGCGGCAGCCCGAGACGCTCGGCGCCCTGGCGCGCCTTGGAGTCCACGAAAGGGCCGAACTCCGGCCATACGTCCTGGACTTCACGGAGGAAGATGTCCGTTCCGACGCGCCCGATCCCGGGCAGCTCCCGTAGCAGCGTCCGCAGTTCGTCCGCATCGCCGTCCGCCTGCGCGCGCATCCTGCGCAGATCTCCGCCCCAGCGATCGATCAGGATCTGGCCACCATCACCCAGCTGGGTAGCCGTGCTTTCGTCATAACGGCGATACCCACCGCGCCCGAGCGCATCGACGCGCTGCTGCCAGGTGGCCTCGGTCATCCGTTTCGGATCCCTCAAGCCCGCCTCGTACAGCGACCGTGACGTCGAGACCGCAGCAGAGGCGCGGATCCGAGCGCTGAGCAGATGCGCGAGCACGAGTGTCCGGTACAGCGGCTGAGGGGTGTCCTTCAAGCGGATGTGGGCCTCCGCGGCATAGGTCTGCCCGTGCCGTCGGAGCAGTTCCCGCATCACTTTCCTGTTCCTCGCGTTGCTGGTCATAGCTCCGCTACTCCTCAGCGTGATGGCTCAGCCCATAGCGCGGGCCTTGGCTAGGGTGTCTCGGCGAGCCGACGGCTGGTGTGTGGACCGCGTGCGCACGGCGCGTCCTTCATCGCCGACGGCCGCCTCGAACGCCAACTGCGCCGGCCCGTGTTCGCCGACATGCGAACGGCGGAATGGAGGGGTGCCGTGGAAGGAGTGAGGAGGTGGCGAACGCCATGGCACGTGCAGTGTGGGGCGGCACCCTGACCTTCGGGTTGGTCTCCCTGCCGATACAGCCGCGGTGGATGCCGAGGGTGCGGCGGCCCGCGCGGACCGTGTCGGCGCTGGTCATGTCGGTGTCCTCCGGTCAGCGCACGACGGCCGTCTCGACCAGCAGCCGCGCCGCCGCCGCGATCGACTCGGCATCGATACCGGCTGCGTGCAGTTGCTCCGCGGGGCTCGCCGAACCGGGCATCGTCCGGACAGCCAGTCGCACCAGACGCGGGACGGGGCGGCCGTCGGCAAACGCGTCGAGCACCGCGTCCCCGATGCCGCCCTCCTCGCGGTGGTCCTCCACTGTCAGGAGGCAGCCGGTGCTTTCGGCCGCCTCGCGCAGGGTGCGGCGATCGACGGGCTTGACCGAGTAGAGGTCAATCACGCGGACCTGGACGCCCTCGCCGTCGAGCAACTCGGCCGCCTTCAGGGCCTCATGGAGGGTGACACCGGCCGCGACCACGGTGAGCCGGTCCTGGCCGGAAGCGCGCAGCACCTTGCTTCCGCCGATCGGGAATTCCTCGGTAGGGCTGTAGATGACGGGGGTCTCTCCCCGCGTGGTACGCAGATAGCGGATGCCGTCGAGGTCGGCCATCTGCGCGACGAGTTTGGCCGTCTGGTTGGCATCGCAGGGGTAGAGCACCGTTGAGCCGTACATCGCCCGGAACATCGCCAGGTCCTCGAGCCCCATCTGTGAGGGCCCGTCCTGGCCGATGGCGACGCCCGCGTGCGACCCGACGAGATTGATCCCGGCTCCGCTGATCGTGGCCATGCGCACGAAGTCGTACGCGCGAGTGAGGAACGCGGCGAACGTGCAGGCGTACGGCACCCAACCGCGCGTCGCCATCCCGACGGACGTGGCCACCAGCTGCTGCTCAGCGATGTAGCACTCGAAGAAGCGGTCTGGGTGCTCCTTGGCGAAGAACTCGGAGCGCGTCGAGTCACCCACCTCGCCGTCCACGGCGACGACGTCGCCACGGGCGGTTCCGACAGCGGCGAGCGCCCGCCCGTAGGCGTCGCGGGTGGCGACATCGTCGCCGATGTCGTAACGGGGAAGCTCGGCATGCCCCGATCCCACGGGATGCAGCCGCCGCGCGGCCGGCGGATGAGGCACCTCGACTCGCACATCACGTAGACCGCCGAGTTCGGCGATCGCTTCCTCGGCGTCCGGCAGCGGCTTGCCGTGCAGACCCTCGCGGTCCTCGACGGAGGCCACGCCCTTGCCCTTGAGGGTGCGGGCGAGGATCGCGGTCGGCTGCCCGGAGGTGGACTGCGCCTCGTCGTATGCCCGGTCGACCGCGTCGACGTCGTGCCCGTCGACCTCGACGGTGTGCCAGCCGAAGGCCTGGAAACGGCGTGCGTAGGCCCCCAGGTCGTGTCCGTGCCGGGTCGGGCCGCGCTGGCCCAGACGGTTGACGTCGACGATCGCGGTGAGATTGTCCAGGTGCTCGTACCCGGCGTGCTCAGCGGCCTCCCACACGGAGCCCTCGGCGAGCTCGCTGTCGCCGCACAACACCCAGACGCGGTATTCCGTGTGGTCGAGCCGTTTGCCGGCCAGCGCGATGCCGACGCCGACGGGCAGCCCCTGGCCGAGGGAGCCGGTGGCCGTCTCGACCCACGGCAGCCGCCGGGGAGTCGGATGGCCCTCTAGCCGGCTGTCGAGCCTGCGGAAGGTGAGCAGCTCGGTGTCGTTGATCGCGCCGACGGCCTTGTACGCGGCGTACAGCAGCGGTGAGGCATGCCCCTTCGAGAGCACGAACCGGTCATTGCCCGGATGTGCGGGGCGGTCGAAGTCGTAACGCATGTGACGGGCCAACAGAACGGCCATCAGGTCGGCGGCCGACATCGAGGAGGTGGGGTGCCCGGAGCCGGCAGCGGCGGACGCGCGAACACTGTCGACGCGCAGCTGCTGGGCGAGTTCGGTGAGTTGACGGGTGTTCATGTCGCTCCTTACCTCCGATGTGGTCGCTCATGCGGGCTTTCCGCGCCCCCCTGCCCGGAGCGGCCAAACACCGCGGGACGGCCCGAGCTGAAACCTCCCGCGCTGTGGGACATCTTGCGTGCGAAGAGCACTGCCCCACAGACGATGAAGGCGGCCTGGCCGGCCCATGCTCGGTTGCGGGACATCCATTCCCTGCGCACCGCCCGGCCGGGACTCCACGTCGAAGGGCCCGGGCGCCCAGAAGTCCCCTCCCCGGGGTGTGTCGGCGGGGCTCCAGAGGGTGCCGGTCCCGGCGTGCTCACTTTCATCGAGCTGGGCGTCGTCTCCATAGGCGAGGTAACGGTTGAGCAGACCGGGAACCAGTGCGTTGCCGACCGGCGGGGCCACCGTGGACCCACCGATCCAGACCGCGAGCCTCCGGGGGTGAGCAGCGGCGTGATCCATGGCGCGGGCGGCCAGGTCCGGTTCATGGACCGGGGTGCCGGGGCGGGCCCGCCCCGGCACATGACTCAACACCCGGGCGAATTGGAGTGTGTTGACGACAGACACTTGCATCATCGTCGTCCGCGCCCGGGTGCCCTCGTGCAACAGCTCGCATCTCAGGAATGCGTTGCGACCCTGGATGGCGTGCTTGGCCCCGCAGTACGCGGACGGCAGAGGGATCCCGCGGTATGCGAGCGCGGGTCCGACCTGCGCGTTCGTCCCACGGTTGTTGAGGAGCATGTGGCTCAATGCTGCTCTTGTACCGAACACGCAGCAAAGGCCGGTCACTTCGGTGACTCGTCGGCATTCGTCGGGCGTGGCCTGCGGGAAGGGGGCGACGACTCCGGCAAACGCGTTGTTGACCCAGACGTCGATCCGGGCGAACGCGTCGACCACCGGTTGGTCAGCTCGATCGATGGCCTTGGGGTCGGTCACGTCGACGGGGAGGATCAACCCTTCGCCGCCCGCATGCCGCACCTCGTCCACCGCGCCGGCCAGTCCGGCACTGCCCCGGGCCACAGCGGCCCGGTCTCCGAGGGTGGCCACGGCCGTGGCCCGACCCATGCCGACGCTCGCTCCGGTCACGACGACGGCCCTCGGGAGCCGGATCATGGCTCGCCTGGCCGGGCATTGTCGTGTGTGAGCCGCTCCAAACGGTCCATGGCGGCCGAGTACCCGACCGCCATGGCCCATAACGCCGTTCTTTTCGTGCCGGAGCCGGAGAACCGAGGGCCTCCGACCACTCGGCCCCGAGCAGCGGCGCTGCCTTTGCGCCTGATCAGATCCTCGGCGCTCGCCCGCGCTGGGCGAGCTGGCGATTCAGTTCGGTGCGGATGTCGGCGCACAATGCGCCCGAGCGGCCCCACTCGACCAGCAGCTCGGCAACGTTACGGAGCTTGATGTCTGTGCGCATGGACGTCTCCCGCAGGACGTCCCAGGCTTCCGCCGACGTCATCCGCCCTACGGCGATGAGCACGCCGGCCGCTTGGTCGATCACCACGTCGAAGACCCCCGGCTGCGGCCGACAGGCTTCGCTCTCCGGGTCCAGCACGGGTTCCTCAGGACCTTCGGCCGCAGGCTCATCGCGTCGCTGCTCATAGGGGTGTGGCCTCAACGGTGCCTCCAGGACAATCGGCGACAAATGACACCACTACTCTCCCTGTCCCTGAGTAATGCGACAATCCGCCGAGAGGCGTACGAGTTGCCCTTGGACGTGGCACCACCACAGCCACCTCAGGAGCCCGACGTGTCGTTCTTGTCCCCGTGGGCACCCGTGCCATGGCCACAGCAGTGCCGCACCATTTCCCACGGATGCATTTCTTCGGCTTCTACCGCACCAAGGTGCTGTCGCAGCTGTGGACCTGAGTCACCTGTCTCGGGGGAACTGTGGGAGAGGTGCCGCCGAAGCACGGCACGCAAGGGGAAAGGCATGGGAAAGACCGCGGTCGTCGTCATCGACATGATCAACACATACGAACACGATGACGCCCACCTGTTGCTGCCCGCTGCGGAGGCCGCGCTCCCGGCCATCGTGCGGCTGCTCGAACGTGCCCGCGAGAGCGGCGTTCCGGTCATCTACGCGAACGACAACTTCGGCCAGTGGAGATCCCATCACGGCGAGCTCCTGGAGACCGCACTCTCAGGCCCGCACGCAGATCTCGTCCGCCCCCTCAGCCCGGACAAGGATTCCCTCTTCGTCGTCAAGGCACGGCATTCCATCTTCTTCGAGACACCGCTCAGCTATCTCCTTCGACAGCAAGAAATCGAGCGTGTCGTGCTGTGCGGCCAGGTCACGGAGCAGTGCATCCTCTATTCGGCCCTGGACGCCCACATCCGTCACCTCGAGGTGACGGTGCCCCGTGACGCGGTCGCCCACATCCATGAGGATCTGGCGGATGCCGCTCTGCGGATGATGGAGCGGAACATGGGCGCCGACATCGTGGTCGCCGATGAGATCAAGTTCTGACCCGGGTGTCGCTACGCCGGCGAAACCCTCTCCTCCATCGGCCCGGAAACTCGTGCCGGGTCTGCCGTTCGGCGACCCAGTACCCAGAGCTGCGGTGTCCAGGTCTCGTCTTCGACACTTTCGTCCTCGACGTCCTCGCCGTCGCCTCCGTGCGGGGCGCCGAGATCCAGTCCTCAGTTCCCGGCACACCTCACGGCTGACGGACACGGACGGTGACGCGCGGAGTCGGCCGCGGCCGCACGCATGGATGGCCCCCACCAGCATGGTGGGGGCCATCCACGTAAGGTCAGTGCTGGCGGTGCTTGACGGGCTCAGCAGCGCCTCGGGCACGGTCGTGGACCTCGTGCAGGGACTCGTTGGCCTTGCTCTTCGCCTGGTCGGCCCTGCCCGTGGCCTCACTGCGGCGATCGCCGGTGACCTTGCCGGTCATCTGCTTGGCCTTGCCCTTGGTCTTGTCCGTGCCGGCCTTACCTGCCATGACAACTCCTCGTTCTCTGGGGCGTCTTGTGTGACGCCTGCTCCTCCAACGTAGGAGAGACGAAGGAAGATCGCCCGCCGGACAGTCACACTGTGTGATCCGACCTCGTGGCCGGGGGTGCGCGGCCGTAACGGCCCGAGCGTCGCGTGTCCGAGACGATCACGGGTACTCGACCGCAACGGACCCGCGGCCCCGAAGGAGGGAGCTGCCGTGAGCGAGAAGGACAAACTGCGGACCTATCGCGGGGAGCGGCACTTCGACCGGACGCCCGAACCGAGCGGCGAGCGCGCGACGAAGGACGAGGCGTCACCGGCCATGGGCGAGGAGCCCACGTTCGTGGTGCAGATCCACGAAGCGAGCACGATGCACTTCGACTTCCGCCTCGAGGTCGAGGGAGTACTCAAGTCCTGGTCGGTCCCGAAGGGGCCTTCCTCCGACCCGCAGGACAAGAGACTCGCCATCCCCACCGAGGACCACCCTTTGAACTACATGGATTTCGAGGGGGTGATCCCAACGGACGAGTACGGCGGCGGAACCGTCATCGTCTGGGACCGTGGTACGTACCGGCCGACCAGCCATGACAAGCGGAACCGGCCGGTGCCGTTCGGGCAGGCCTTGGAGGACGGCCACGCGACGTTCGAGCTGCACGGCAAGAAGCTGCATGGACAGTACGCACTCACCCGGTTCCACGGCCGCGAGGAAGCGAGCGGCGCGGTCGCCAAAAGGCCGACATGGCTTCTCGTTCATACCGGTCACGGACACGGGAGCAGCGCCGGCACCCCCGATCCACGGCGGGCCCGGTCGGTTCGCAGCGGCCGAACGCTGCGGCAGGTCGCCGAGGCGCCGGACGCGCCCACATGGGAGGCGAACGACGGTGAACGGGAATGACCGGCCCGTTGTATGCACCGCCGCCCGAACTCGAGCCCCGGATCCGGTCACTCCGAAGACGGGTCAGGACGATCCTGTCCCCGGCGGCGCACTTCCCCCGTTGCAGTCCAGCAGGCCGACTGCCTCACCAGCGCCGAAGAGCACACCCCACTCCCCCATCCCAGGCGCGACAGCCCGACCTCCCCGCCGCATAGTTGGATCACTCCTGGGTACCGGAGAGCGGAGACGGCAGACCCCCACCCGGCGAACCCACGCCGGGCGGCCCACTCGGAGCCACGAGGGGACAAACGATGTGTGACAACAACATCCCCGAGGAACTGTTCGCGGCCGCCGCCCAGGACGCCCTACGCGACCTCCACCGAGCACCCGACGACGTGGCCGCGCTGGACACACTGGCCGCGTGCGACATTCTCGTTCCTGAACCTACCGAACTCGACACTCACGACCACTCGGAAGACGGCGGACTGACGCTTCCCGTGATCGACGATCCACCACGCCTCCGGGCCGTCCCCGTCTTCACATCGGCAGAGCGGATGGGCCAGGCACTGCCCGACATTCTCGTGAGTCACCAGATACAACTAGGGCTGCTGGCAGCCAACTGGCCCGCCGACGAAGACCTGGCACTGCTCATCGACCCTGGCCACCACGACGGCGTGATCCTCACCAGTAAGGGCGTACGCGCCCTGCTTGCCCCGCCCCGGCCTTGAGCGACCGCTCACCAAGCGCTCATGACGGCAGTCAACACGGCGCAACCGCAGACGGAAACCGCACCCGTGGCCACCATCAGGGAAGCCGTTTGCCCGCCCGGCTGCCCAGAGCCCGGGCACATGAATATGTCTCCGCTGCATGACCAAGCGGGGAGACTCGTCGCCCCTCGCAGCATGCGCCCGTCAGCTCTCGGAGGCGTAACAGTGCCACCTATCCTGGACCTATGGACTGCCGCACAACCCCTGATCCACGACCTCCCGGTCAAGGGTTCGTTGCGTTCGCCGAACGCCCACTCCAGATCGGAAGGTGTCGTCGTGACCAGCACCATCGCAGTCGAAGACAGCTGTATAGACGCCTTCAACAAGCTCAAAATCAGTCGGCACGTCACCACCGTCCTGTACCGGCTCAACGACGGTCTGAACACCCTCGCCCTTGATTTCGAGGGAAACCTGACCCACGACGAACTCCTCAAAGCGTTGCCGTCCGATCCACGCTTCGTGGCCCATGAACTCTGCTTCGCCGACCAGGACGGCAGCCGAAGAGAGGCGATCGTGCTGATCCACTGGTCCCCCCAAGGCACCAGCCCCGAGCAAGAAGCGGCATACTCTGCCTGCTACAGCGCTCTCAAAAACCATCTTGACGGCGTCGACATCTCCGTCGAGGCCGCGAGCCGGTCCGACCTGGCGTACGACCGGCTGGTACTCATCGCCCGTACCTGATCCGCGTGCGGTACACGTGCATAGTGCCCGACGGCTCAGGTTACTCACTGTGCGAGGAGCGGCGGACGTCTCCAGCATCCGACAGCACGTGAACCAGCCATAGCCCCGGGTAGTCCCACCGTTCCCGCCGATGTGCCCCGGGCCGCTGACGCGGGTTCGCACCCCAGTCACGGCTGACCTCCCGAGGCGCAAGCAGTGCTACGTCGGTCGGCAAGGCGACGTCGGGGCCTGTGCCCGTCTCAGCCGCTCAGGCCGTGTGGCTCACCGAGCCATGGGTACTAAAGACATAAAACAGGCGGTATGCACACACTCGGGTTCCTGCTGCGAACGGGCAGGCCCGGTGAGAACGGAGTGTGACGGGACGCCGGCAACCACGACGCAGGAGGGAGAGGCAGATGGCGCGCTCGGTCGGTATCGATCTCGGCACGACGAACTCGGTGGTCTCGGTCCTCGAGGGCGGTGAGCCCACCGTGATCACCAACACGGAAGGGGCCAGGACCACCCCGTCGGTCGTGGCCTTCACCAAGAGCGGTGAGGTGCTCGTAGGCGAGGTGGCCAAACGACAGGCCGTGACGAATGTGGAACGCACCGCGCGCTCCGTGAAACGGCACATGGGAGACCACGGCTGGCGGTTCCCTGAAGACGCAGACATCGACGGCAAGCGGTACAACGCTCAGGAGATCTCCGCGCGCGTGCTGCAGAAGCTCAAGCGAGACGCCGAGTCCTACCTCGGTGAGGACGTCACCGACGCCGTCGTCACCGTGCCGGCGTACTTCGACGACACGCAGAGGCAGGCGACCAAGGAAGCGGGCGAGATCGCCGGTCTGAACGTCCTGCGCATCGTCAACGAGCCGACAGCCGCGGCACTGGCGTACGGACTGGACAAGGAGAACGACCAGACGGTGCTGGTCTTCGACCTGGGTGGCGGCACCTTCGACGTCTCGATCCTCGAGATGGGCGAGGGCGTCATCGAGGTGAAGTCCACCAACGGCGACACCAACCTCGGCGGTGACGACTGGGACCAGCGCATCGTGGATCACCTGGTCCAGCAGTTCAAGAACGGCCACGGCGTCGATCTGTCCAAGGACAAGATGGCGGTGCAGCGCCTGCGGGAGACCGCCGAGAAGGCGAAGATCGAGCTGTCCTCGTCCTCCGAGGCGACCATCAACCTGCCCTACATCACGGCGTCCGCCGAGGGCCCGCTGCACCTGGACGAGAAGCTCACGCGCGCCCAGTTCCAGCAGCTCACGTCCGATCTGCTGGAGCGCTGCAAGACGCCGTTCCACAATGCGATCAAGGATGCCGGCATCAAGATGTCGGACATCAACCACGTGATCCTCGTGGGCGGCTCGACGCGTATGCCGGCCGTGAGCGAGCTCGTCCGCGAACTCTCCGGAAAGGACCCGAACAAGGGTGTGAACCCGGACGAGGTCGTCGCCATCGGTGCCACTCTGCAGGCCGGTGTCCTCAAGGGTGAGGTCAAGGACGTCCTGCTCCTCGACGTGACCCCGCTGTCCCTCGGTATCGAGACCAAGGGAGGGATCATGACGAAGCTCATCGAGCGCAACACCACGATCCCGACCAAGCGTTCCGAGATCTTCACGACGGCCGAGGACAACCAGCCGTCCGTGCAGATCCAGGTCTTCCAGGGCGAGCGCGAGATCGCGGCGTACAACAAGAAGCTCGGGATGTTCGAGCTCACCGGTCTGCCGCCGGCCCCGCGTGGTGTCCCGCAGATCGAGGTCGCCTTCGACATCGACGCCAACGGCATCATGCACGTGACCGCGAAGGACCTGGGCACGGGCAAGGAGCAGAAGATGACCGTCACCGGCGGCTCCGCCCTGCCGAAGGACGACATCAACCGCATGGTCCACGAAGCAGAAAAGCACGCCGAGGAAGACCACCGACGCCGCGAGGCCGCCGAGACGCGCAACCAGGGCGAGCAGCTCGTCTACCAGACGGAGAAGTTCCTCAAGGACAACGAGGACAAGGTCCCCGGCGAGGTCAAGACCGAGGTCGAGGAGTCGCTCACCGAGCTGAAGGAGAAGCTCAAGGGCGAGGACACCGCCGAGATCCGCACCGCCACCGAGAAGGCCGCCGCCGTCTCGCAGAAACTGGGCCAGGCCATATACGCCCAGGGCGCGCAGGCCGCCGGCGGTCCCGAGGCCGGCACCCCGGGCGACGGGCAGAAGGCCGCTGACGACGACGTCGTCGACGCCGAGATCGTCGACGACGACAAACCCGAGGCGGGCTGACCATGAACAAGGAGCGCCTGGAGATCACAGAGCCGGCACTGCGGCGCCTGCTCGAGGAGCGCACGGCCGACCTGCAGCGGGTGAAGGCGGAGTACGACAACTACCGCAAGCAAGTACGGCGGGATCGCATGGCCGTGCGGGAGATCGCCGTCGCCAACGTCCTTCGCGCGCTGCTTCCCGTGCTCGATGCCGTGGACCGCATGTGTGTGCACGAACCGATCACGCCGGGTCCGAACGACGTCACCGACGCCCTGCGTACCCAACTCGGCGCGCTGGGCCTCCAGTCGTTCGGCGAGAAGGGCGACGCGTTCGACCCTGCCTTCCACGACGCAGTGGCCCATCATGTCTCCTCGGACGCCGATCGGCTCACCTGCTCGCAGGTCCTCCGCCTCGGGTACCGAGTCGGTGACCACCTGCTGCGTCCGGCCCACGTGGAGGTCACCGGACCGCCTCGACCCGATGGGAATCCCCGCCCTGGGCTCGGCACAGGGAGCTGAGCCGATTCGGACCGGCTGAGCCGGCGCATCACGCTGCCGGCCTCAGAGTCGGGAACCTCCTCCCAGAAACGGTCGTTGCGGCACGCGAGTTCTTGCGCAAATCTCTGCCTCGACATTGCAGGGGCGTGTCTAGGCTGGCCTGGTGGGGGTCGAGTTGCGGAAACGATGGGGTGCACAGCCGGCGTGGGCGAGGTGGACCCTAGTGGTGTACGTGACCGGGTTTCTCGTAGGGACTCGCACCCACGTCATCGATGTGGTCCGTGACGGTACCCACGCCTACGCGATGTTCCCCCAAGTGTCCTTGCGGATGTTCTTCCTGAGCCTCGTCGTGCTCGATCCGCTGGTGGTCGTGCTGGTGGGACTCGTGCGGCTAGAAGGGGTCTGGCTGGCGGGCGCCGTGATGGCGCTGGACCTGTGCGGCAACTGGTGGGGCAACTGGCACTGGCTTCGCGACGATCCTTCGCAGCTGCTGCGGCTGCTACCTCTCACGCTGTTCGGAGCGTTCGTCGTCGCGTCCACGCTTCCCCTGCATCGCGTTGCCGGGACGACAGCCAGATCCGAGACAGCACTGCCGTCTGCCTGACGAAGAGCCGCAAAGGGCGAACTCCCGTACAGGAAGCTCCACTTCACCACTACCATCGACGAGCGGAACATCGTCATCGCCCCGGACCTGCCCGGGCCGCCGCCCCGGACCGACCGCGACGGGCGACCTGGAGGCGCGGGCCGGTGGGACCGGTCGGCCTCCCGGGACGACTCGAAGATCCGTCCGATCACGGAGCGGCCACCCGTCACTGTCCGTCGGGGTCTCGGGCGCCGACGGACACGGCAGCCAGGCCCTCGTCTCGCTCGGGAAGGGATGCCGCCGATCCGCTCCTGGCGAGGCCCCGGCGACGCCGGCCGGCATCCCCACGCGGACAAGGGCTACGACTACAACCACCTGCGGCAGTGGATATCCCAGCGAGGGATCCGGCACCGCATCGCCCGCAAGGGCATCAAGATCTCGCAGCGACTCGGACGACACCGGTGGACCATCGAACGCACCATGTCCTGGCTCGTCGCCTGCCCCGCCCCCACCGCCCCTACGAACGCAATGCCGACCACTTCCTGGCGTTCACCGGCATCGCCCGCACCTTCATCCGCTCTCGCAGGCTCACCCGCATGAGATGACTTCCAACGTGACAACACCCGCCCCGGGGCTGACTGCCCGTAGGCGGGTGTGCCTCGCTCTTCGAGGGCGCGCCCGTAGTTCCGTCACCGGCGGCGCTCCGCCCGCGACATCGGAAGTCAGGCGAAGGTTCGGCCCAGATGCGCCGTCAGGGATTCCGGTACGGCGGGGTGGAAGCGTCCGGAGAGGTAGCCGTCCGGGCGGATCAGGATGGCCTCGCCGGCACGCGGCGCATAGGCGTCGCGGAACTCGCCCGCCGCGTCCCGCACCCGCGGCGGGCGCAGGCCGACGGGGCGGGCGTCCTCCGGTACCTCTGCGGCGGTGACCAGATAGGCGTCGAGCAGGCCGTGGGCGACGCGGTGCGCCTCGGCGGCGCAGGCCTCGAGCCGGGCGGCACCCTCGCCCGACGCGTGCTCCGAGTCCGCGAACAGCAGCAGCACATGTCGCGGAGTGCGCAGCAGGTCGAACAGCCGCCGCGGGTAGGAGGCGAGGTCGCTCAGCAGACCGCGGCAGTCCGGTGCCCGGTCGCCGGGGGCGGGACCAGCCTCAGGTGTGTGGTCCGCCGCCTGCGGCTGGGTCAACGGGCTGTCCGGGTAGGCGACCAGCAGCTGAGCCTGGCGCCGCAGCATCATCTCGGCTTCGTCCCCGTTGCTGATGAGGCCGGAGCCGGCACGGCGAACGGTGCTTGCATGGCGGACAGTGCGGTCGACCACCTCCTGCGCGACCGGGTGGCGTTCGGCGTGATAGCTCTCGAGCAGGTCGCCCGCCGCCAGACCGCGGACGGCCAGGGCCAATTTCCAGGCGAGATTGTGGGCGTCTTGCACGCCGGTGTTCAGGCCCTGCCCGCCGATCGGCGGATTGATGTGCGCGGCGTCCCCAGCGACGAAGAGGCGGCCGCTCCGGTAGCGGTCCACCAGGCGGTGGCTGGTCCGGAAGATGGACGACCAGCGCAGCGTGGAGGCGGTCGTCACCTCCGGGGACAGCCGATCGAGCACAGCCTGGATCTGGCCGAGGTCCGGTCCTTGGCCCTCCCCCAGCCCGAGGGTGCCCTCGTCCGGCGCGCTCGCGCCGTCTTCGCCTGCGGCATGGGCGCGGGGGCACAGCATCGACAGCCAGTACCGCCGAACTCCAGGCATCGGAATGCAGACGACCATGTCGTCCATCTCGCCGTTCGCGTCCAGGTGTACAGACCGCATGCTGTACCCGGCGGGCAGTTCCCAGTCGACCTCGACGTCGCCGATCATGTACTGCTCGGGGAAGGCGTCGCCCTCGAAGGCCAGGCCGGCCGACTTGCGGACCAGGCTGTGCGCGCCGTCGCAGCCCACGACGTAGCGGGCGTGCAGTTTCTCGATCCGGCCGTCGGCGTGCGCGAGGACGGCTTCCACCTCGTCCGGGCGTGTCTCCACCGAGCGGAGCTCGGTCGACCGCTCCACCTCCGTGCCGAAGCGCGCAAGGTGCTCGGTGAGCAGCCGCTCGGTCGTGCACTGAGGCAGAGTGGCGAAGGGGTAGGGGATCTCGGGCGGCAGACTGAGCTCGACGCGGGGGCGTGGCTTGCCGTCGATGTAGACCAGCTGGCCCCGGTGGGGCACCGCCTCGTCCAGCACTTTATGGACCAGGCCCATGGCGTCCCACACCTCCAGGGTGCGGGGCACGATGCCGATGGCCTTGGCATGTGGTTGTGGGTCGGGCAGCTGATCGACGATGCGGCAGTCCACGCCGTGCCGCCGCAGTTCGGCCGCCACCGTCAGGCCCACTGGGCCCGCGCCCACCACGAGTACGTCGACATCGGCCATGATCAGGCTCCCTCGTCGTCCGGATTGGTTCCCGAGCCAGTTGCTTGATCAGGTTGCGCCGACCCGAAAGGGTTGAGGCTCCCCCACAGTGCGGAGCCGGTGGAATCGAAACCCTTTCTTTACTATTTGATTACCTAGCCGCATGAGATGACATTTCGTAAAAACGCCCTGCCAGGGCAAAACGAACGCCTAGCGGAAGGTGAACAGTCGAAACGGGCAGTTGAGAGGCCCAGAGGGCGTCGTAGATGTTCGACGCACGGCCGTCAGACGAACGCACGGCCGCCTGCGCCCATCCACTCCGTGGTGCTCTGACACCGTCTGCCGGTCGTCACTCGGAGGCTGCCCCTCCTCGCCGGCCGACCCATACGCCAGAGCACCACGGCTGATGCCGCCTCCAACCTTCCGATGGTCAGTGGCTACTGGCCACGACCCTCCTCACGGACCTTTCGATTGCTCGGGCGAAATCAGTTGGCGGGCTTGCCGAACCAGCGGGAAAGGTGGTCGTCCAGGTCCTGCTGATCGTCGCCGATCCAGGCGACGTGGCCGTCGGGGCGTAGCAGGACGCAGGGAACATCCAGTGCCGCGGTGGGGTCCGCGGCGTAGTCGACCCGGTCCGACCAGCCGCCGACGGCCAGACGTTCGGTGCGGTCCAGCAGCAGTCCCCGGCCGCGATGCAGCAGACCGTAGAGGCGGCCCTGTTTCACGTCGATGTCGCGCATGCGGCGTCCAAGCAGATCGGGGCCTTCGCCGAAGTCGTAGCGGATGCCGATCGCGATGATCTTCTCGATGAGATAGCGGTTCACCTCGTCGAAGTCCATCAGTTCGGTGAGCAGCCTGCGTACGGCCTGCGGGCCCGGTTCGGTGGAGTGCAGTTCCATCTGGGCGCGGGTGTTGTCCAGCACGTCCTCGGCGACCGGATGGCGTTCGGACTGGTAGGTGTCCAGCAGTGTTCTCGGCGCCCAGCCGCGGATCTGTGCGGCGAGTTTCCAGCCGAGGTTGAATGCGTCCTGAAGGCCCAGGTTGAGGCCCTGTCCACCGGTGGGTGGATGGATGTGTGCCGCATCGCCGGCCAGCAGCACCCGCCCGACCCGATACCGTTCGGCCAGCCGGGTGGCGTCCCCGAAGCGAGACAACCAGCGCGGGGAATGCACGCCGAAATCGGTTCCGGCGATGGCGCGCAGCTGCTGTTTGAAATCCTCGAGGGTAGGTGGTTCCGCGCGATCGCTGACTCCCGCCGCGGGGGCTACGACGCTATATGCCCCTCCGCCGACGGGCCTGAGCCAGAATCGCTTGTTGGTCTCGCCGATTTGGGTCACCTTGGCGGCAATCTCCTCCTGCGGCACACCCACTTCCATCTCGCCCATCAGCGTCTCGGTCCGCGAGGGCTCGCCGGGGAAGCCGACGCCGAGCAGTTTGCGCACCGTGCTGCGCCCGCCGTCACAGCCGACGAGATAGCGCGAACGCACTTGTTCACCGTCGGCCAGCTCGACGGTCACACCCTGGTCGTCCTGCTCGAAGCCGGCCACCGCACAACCGCGCCGGACCTGCGCACCCCTTCGGATCGCATGCTCTTCGAGCAGGCGCTCGATGACTGGTTGCGGGATGCCCAGCAGATAGGCGTGCGCGGAATCCAGGCCCTTGGGCGCGGGTTTGTTGATGGCGGCGAAGAATCCGCCGGCCGGACGCTGCCTTCCGTGTTCGAGCATGCGATCCAGCAGTCCGCGCATCGCCATCAGCTCAAGACTGCGCACATGCAGACCGACGATACGGACGGACGACTTGGACTCGGTTTCCTTCTCCAGGACGAGTACCCGCACGCCGTGCAGCCGCAGTTCGGCGGCCAGCATCGCTCCGGTCGGCCCGCACCCGGCAATGATCACGTCGAACATGAGGGACTTGCGATCGGCGTCGGAGGCCGACGACCGGAGGCCGGGGACGTCGCTCACGGTGAAGTCGCGCTCGACCGTGTCGTTCGATGACGGCTCGATAGTGAACTTCTCAGAGTCCATAGGTGTTGCCTTTCGGGAGTGCCTTGTTGTCGAGGCGCTCCCGGCGACACCAACGTCAATCGCCGGCCGTGACGGTAAGGGGGAGCACCCACATCGCTACAGCGTTCATGGGTCTCACCTCCTCGGGCGGTGTCACGGTCAACTGCAAGCTACAAGCACGAGCATCACCCCGTCCAATCCTTTCAGACGAGGGTCCAGCGGCCCCGCGGAGAGCAGTGGCTCAGCCTCCGCGAGTACGACGCTGAGGCCACCGGACCCGACCCCACTGGTGCTGAAGGCGACGTTCTCCCGGCCGGAAGCGGGAGTGACGCCGGCCGAACGGGCCGTGCCTCCGAAACGTTCGACGGTCACCGGGTCGCCGGTGGGCAGCGGCACCCTGACCGAGGTGACCGACGCACCGCTTGACGCTGGTGATCCATGGGCGGGCGAAGCGGACGGAACCGCTGCGTGAACCGCGGTGGAGGGCAGGAACGCGGCCACAGCCACAGCGGTGGCGGCGGCGACAGATCTCAGGCGCGTGGATGTCGAATGTGCGGAGACCAGTTACACGGGGCTCTGAGGCACGGAAGAAACTCTCGACGATCGCAGTGACACGACTCGTCCGATGCCTGCAGCCGGCAGCTGGGCAACGCCTCAAACAGGCTTTTTCCGGGGCGACTTGACGACGTGACGCGCACTTGCCAGCCCCACCCGTGCGGAGCAGACGAACGCGAAGGCGCCCTCATCTCCGGGCGCCAGGCAGGTCGACGGCACGCAGGGCCGCGGTGGCCGCCGGCGCTGGACGCCAGGTCACGCACCGCGACCTCAACGGCCTTTCAGCGCACCTCGTGGCCGTGCACCGGTCCGGCGGCAAGCTCATCGGTTCGCACGGCCGGTCCGGCGCTGCATCCCGCCGACCGGATCGGTCGCCTACCGGCAGGTCGTGTCATCCCATTCGGTGAGTCCGCGGTAGCGGACGAGATGAGGGTGCAGGCGTGATGCCGAGGAAGGCTAGGAGGTGGTCGGCACCACGTTGGTGGCATCCACTGCGGGGCGCAGCGCTTTGGCGAGCTCGACGGCATCGCCCACTGCCCAGAAATGGGTGAAGAACAGGCGAGGGCTCTCCGTCAAGTGGTGGTTGTGCAGCTCGACGAGCTGGATCCTGCCCCGCCGCAAGGCTCCCAGTACGTTCTGGACCTCCTCGGCGAGCATGACGCAGTCGCCGCTGAGCGCTGCCCTGCCTTTGCCCAACGGCTGGAAAATGAACGCGCTGGTCGCGCCCAGACCGGAAGGCAGTACCAGATGGCCGTCGGAGATCGTCTCGCGGCGGGCGAAGACGACCTTGTAGACCACACCGTCACTGGAACCCTTGGCGCCCAGCGCAGCCTCGATTCCGGCAATGTCCAGGGCGACGGGGCTCGGCGGGCCGGACGGTGTCGCCGGCGGGATGCCGGTGCGGTCGAATCCCGCGCGCAGGCCGCGCGCCAGGGCCAGTTCGTCCTGGCCGTGTCCGTGGACATGGACCCACCAGACGTCGGGGCTCTGGGCGGGCAGATGCTTGTGCAGCGCGGTCAGCGCGATTCCGTGCGCCTGCCAGGTGTCGACCACCCGCTGCAGTTCCCTTTCGGTGACCGCCACGTCGCCCATGCACATCGTGCTGCGGTCGGCGTACCGGACGAAGGCCACGTGCGCACCCAGCGCGAGCTCCGGGGTGATCACGATGTTGCCCTCGACGACGACTCGAAGATCATCGCGCGGGTAGGGGGTGTGGTAGGTCGTCCCTCTCAGCAGTGAGCCGCTACGGCCCAGCACTTTCGCTACGGCCGCCCAGTCCGACACGGTGGTGGTCACCGGCTTGACCATCGCCCCGTCGGGCATCCCGCCGGCGCTGGCCGGCCCCGCCCCGGCCAGCACCGGTGCCAGTGCGGCAGCGGCCAGCACGCGTCGCCGAGACGTGGCCGCCTGTTCGTCTCCAGTCATCATCTGATCTCCTCCATGGCGAGATGAAACCATGGGAAATCGTAGCTATAACCGCCGACTATGCCCATATGGGCCAAATGCCTCGCATGGCCGCGATTCAACACCAGGCCGACGACGATCCCCGCTCCTGGCTCGGCCAGGCTCGCCATCGCGGTACGTCCCGGGACCATCTCGGCAAAGCATTTGGGATGCGCCGCCGATCGGCGCGGGTACGGCTCTCGTCACCCGCCCGGAACTCCGCCGGAATGGCACGAACTCAACAACCACGTGTCACACGCCAACGCACCACGCTACTCGGTCGAGGGCCGCCTCGTTGCGGCCTCCACCTGGCCGACGCCCTGCACCGGAACCGACTTGACGCCGCATTGGGTGGTGTGGCGATTTCACTGAACTCGCAGTTCAATTGGAGGACTTGGGTATCGTCTGGTACCCAACAGGAACGAATAGGATCACATGGCCCTCGGGGCCCCGCGGATGCCCCACGTGTCATCATCACGCTGCTGTTGGGCATGGGGCGCCAGGCACACAGGAGAGAACCCGTGACGCTGTACATCGCTGTGCCTCTTGTGCTGTTCGCGTTGCTTTACGCTGCCTCCGGCGCAGCGGCGATTGCCCGCGGCTGGGTGCCCCCCATGAACCGGCGCCATGTTCGCGTCCCGCGGATCTACGGCTGGGGACAGCTGATGGTGGCCTTCGCGCTGTGCTGGCAGACCGCCTTCGGGTTCAGCGCCTCGGACACTCGGGCGTCGGGAACACTGATCGGCAGCGCGATTCTCCTGGCCGGACTCATCGTCATGGCGGTGGGGCAGTGCGCCGGCGGTAAGCGCAAGCGCGGCGGCACGCTGTAAGCATTGTTCGCGCGGTCACGTTCGGTGCCAAATGACAAGGATTGCTGCTGTGGTGGTGCCGAGGAAGACGTAGCGGCGCTCGTCATGGCGGGCGACTCGACCTCGTTTATGGAAGAGCCCTTCCAGTGGTGCCCCACGGCCCCTAGGCTCGCCGCCGGATCACGGGACAGGAATGTCAACTGGGGGCGTGGATGAGCTTCTTGACAGGGCTCGTGCTGATCATGGTCGGGGCGCCGCTGGTCGGCGTCATCGGCACCTGGATCGAGGACGCCGGATATGTGACGGTGGGCAAGACGGTCTCCGTCGGCGGCTATCTTGCGGTGCTCGGCGTCGCGGCGTGGCTGATCACCAGCTACTTCTGACACCACTACACCGCACCATTGGTGCGATTCACCGCGGGTTCCGTCCACGCGATCATGCACCGTTGCGCTCGTCGGATCGTTGCGCCTGACGCGTGGCGGGGTGATCCGACGGATGCCAACTGGAAGGCTGAGAGGGACAATCCGAAGACTACTGCCATCTCAAGTTGCTTAATGTGTTGCACTGTCCCACGGACTGGGGCATCAAGTGACGGGCGAATGCCCGTCGGTTCTCCGGCCTGGAGCACGGTCCATGCGTTCGTCAGCCGGTGGCGCGAGCAGGGGCTGGCCCAGAGTTCCACCACCAGCTCCACGGACGGGCGCGACAGGCCGAGCGGCGTTCGCTGGGGCCGACAGCAGGGATCTTCGACTCACAGTCCGTGCGGGTGGCCGAGACCGTCAGCGCCTCAACTCGCGGCTGGGGACAACGGCAAGAAGGTAGGCGGCCCCAATCGGCGAATCTCCGTGGGCTGCCTCGGGATGTCGCTGCTGGTGGTGCTGGTGACCGGTGCGAACGCCCAGGACAGCAACGCCGGCATCCCGCTGCTCGAACAACTCCGCCAACTCCCGCGCAAGATCACACTCGTGTGGGCCGACAGCGGCCATGGCAGCCGGCATCGTCGACTTCGCCCGCGAACACGCCGCTCCGCGGAGAGCGCTCTGGTGTGATCAGCCGGATCCGCGCGCGCCCGGCCCCTCGGTCAGCCAGGCGCCGATCGTCGGCAGCGCCTCGGGGCCGCTGTCGCCCTCCACTGACGTGACGAGGTCGGCGACGGTGACGGCCGCCAGAGATGCCCGCCATGCCGCGTCGGCGGCACCCATGGCCCGGGCGATCGGGCACTGCTTCGTGCACTGTTCCGGAAGGGTTGCATATGGTCCGCGCTGGCGGATCTCGGTGCACACGAATGCGGGGCTCGCCCCGTCGACAGCCTGGACCACGTCCAGCAGGGTGATGTCATGGGCGCTCTTCACGAGTTCGTAGCCGCCGGTCTTTCCCTGGACCGAGCGGACCAGACCAGCTCGGGCCAGCGCTTGCATCTGCTTGGCCAGGTAGCTCGGCGACACGTCGTGGAGCTCGGCCAGCCGGGCCGCCGGCACGGGCTCGTCGGCCGCGGTCAGCACCACACAGCAGTGCAGCGCCCACTCCACGCCACCGGACAACTTCATGCTCACCTCCATTTGACTCGGACACAGTCTATCCGAGTATTATCCCGGACATCAGTTGTCCGAGTTTGAGTGAAGGCTCGACTCACGGAAGAAGGCACACCATGAAGATCACCGTCATCGGTACCGGTCTCATCGGCTCCCAGCTCGCCACGAAGCTCACCGGTCAGGGTCACGACGTGACGACGGCGTCTTTGTCGTCCGGCGTCAACCTGCTCACCGGGGCCGGCCTCGACCAGGCCCTCACCGACGCCCACACCGTCGTCAACGTGACCAACTCCCCCACCTTCGACGAGCAGTCCCTCGACTTCTTCCGGACCACGGTGGGTAACCTGCTCGACGCGGGCAAGCGAGCCGGCGTACGCCATCAGGTCGCGCTCTCCATCGTCGGCGTGGACCAGGTGCCCGAGCTGGACTACTACCGCGCCAAGGCGCTGCAGGAAGAGTTGCTGCGCAGCGGCCCCACGCCTTACTCGATCGTGCGCGCCACGCAGTTCTTCGAATTCATGGAGCCGACCATGTCGTGGACCTCGGACGAGACCGCCGTACGCCTGCCCGCCACACCCATTCAGCCGATCGCCAGCGCCGACGTGGTCAACGCCCTCGCGGACGTGGCCACCGGAGCGCCGCTCGGCGGGATCCTCAACGTGGCCGGACCCGACGCGTTCACACTCGACGAGCTCGGCCGCAT
This sequence comes from Streptomyces sp. NBC_00569, assembly GCF_036345255.1. Lineage (NCBI taxonomy): Bacteria > Bacillati > Actinomycetota > Actinomycetes > Kitasatosporales > Streptomycetaceae > Streptomyces > Streptomyces sp. NBC_00569. The sequence continues at coordinate 282,504 of NZ_CP107783.1, forward strand.
CACGCTGGCCGCCCGCGGGGACAAGCGACCGGTCGTCGTCGACGATCAGGCGGGCCTGTTCGCAGCCGTCCAGGGTGACGTCCTCACCCCCGGCCCGGACGCCCGCCTGGCGGCCACGCACTACCGGGACTGGCTCAACGGCTGAGCTCCCATCTCCGGTGCGGGCCGGAAGCACTCCTCCCGCACGGCCCGCACCGCCCACCCTCGAGCACTCTCCACGTCGCCCCCCGACAGCCTCGCCCCTGCGTGCCGCAAACAGGGCGGCACACCTGCTGCCCTGTGCGGCAACCGCCTCGAGTTGCATCAGAGCAGCGACGGACACCCCATCGGGGCGGCCCGGTGGTGAGGCGAGGCGGTCGCGTCGGCCGGTCACCGAGCGTGAACCCAACAGGCCTCCGGTGTATGGGTGCCCCTTCTGCTTGCGCTGCGCGAGCCGCCCCGCGTCGATAAACCCACCGCCCCGGTCCACTCGACGCTACAGGGCGTTGGTGTTCCCAAGTTGGGTCGCCGGCACAGCCATCTCCTGCAAGCGCTCGTCGTACTCGACATGACCCACCTGGTTGGGCTTTCTGGGATGCGCGAAGCGTGTCCTGTCGCAGTCGCCGGAACGCATGCCCGTGAGCCGGGGTCGTGACCCGCCAGGAGCACGGGGAGGAAACGGCGTTGCGTACCGTGGGACCGGATTGGATGCTGGCTGGTCGGAGGCGGTGAAGATGATCAATGTTGTGTTGAAGCTTTCGGCACGCGACTTCGCGCATGCGGACCTCGCGTCGTGTGGGTGGTCAGGGTCCGAACACCACTTGGCCGGCGTCGCGACGCAATTGGAGCGTGCCCGGCTCGGCGAGGTCGACTACCTTGCGGTCTGCCCTGCAACAGATATTCCCGTAGCGAAGGGCGGCATCGACTACCAGGTCAAGGAAGGTGTCGGCACTCTGTGGCAGCTGGCAGTCCATCCGGCATTGCAGTCGTGCGGGATCGGCACCTTCCTTGTCGAAGCCGCGGAACGTCGGATCCAGAACCGCGGTCTGCGGCAGGCTGAGCTCGGCGTGGAGGAGAGCAACCCCCGGGCTCGGGCGCTGTACGAACGACTGGGCTATGCCGCCTTCGACCGTCAGCCTGACTCCTGGGACGAGCAGGCCCAGGATGGTTCGTTGCGCCGCTACGAAACGATGTGCACGTTGATGCGCAAGGAGCTCTCGTAGGTTCGGCCACATCAGGGATCACGAGATACCCGACAGCGGTGGACACCTGACCGCAGCCGGCACCAACGCGGACCACTCGGGAGAGGAATAGCTGACCGCCGGCGCTGGTCGGGGCAGCGGCGCCGGGCAGCGAGTTCGGCGAACCCACCGATCAGAGGCGCTCCAGCCCCGGGCAGAGACCCTCCGGGTAGATGTGAAGTAGCCGGCCACACCTCGCCGAGCCGCTGCACCACCCTGCTGGCCGGGCCAGCAGGGTGGTGCAAGGACGTGCAGGAGCGCCCTATGAGGCCACTACCTGTGCCAGCAATCCGTAGTACTGACCGGGTGCGGCTCTCGAAGTCCACGCGTGCGGACAGGCCGAGGTTCCCGTCGTCCGGTACGCGCAGCAGGTCGACGGACGTCTGGGCGAAGCGAGCGGGGAGCCCTTCCCTTTCGGCGACGGCCATGAGAGAGCGCAGTTCAGTGACGGCGGAGCGGGCGATCTCCCGCTGTTCCCGGCCGCCGCGCAGCATGGTCCGGTATCCAGATGCGGGTTCGGCCTCGGCGAGGGCCCGTTCGAGCCCGGTGGCGAGTTCCTCGCCGGCGCGTGCGGTCTGGCGCCCCTCGGCGCCGGCCTCCAGCAGGACTTGCAGCGCAACAAGCAGGGCGACGGTGTGCGGTCCGGGGGTGGCGGGATCGACGCGCACCGACAGGTTGGCCTCGACGTCGCCGGAGAGACGGCGGGCGGCGGTATGGACGCGCTCGGCCGAACGACGGTCCACTCCGGCATGTCCCAGACCCAGCACTCCGGCGTCGAGTACATCGCGCGCCGTGCGGACTCCGGCCGCTTCCATGTCCCGTACCGTCGGCTGACCGCCGCTCCCTTGATCAGCCGCGCGACGGGGACAGCGCTCAGCTTCGCGTCGATCTGCTCGCGGCGCAGCGCGCTCCACGCCACGCGCACGGCGTCGCGAGCCTGCGCGTGGTCCCGCGCCGCCTGGTCGGCGGCCTCGTACAACTTCCGTGCTCGTGCCACGGTCTTGGGGCGTACGCCGGCCAGGCGTATCGAGGCGCGGATGTTCCCCCGATGAGACCGACGGCGATCAAGGCCAGCCCGATCAGCACGAGCGCGTCGGACAGGGCGTAGGGCTCTGCCTCCTCGAGCGACGGCTCCAGGTCACCCCTGTGCCGGCCCTCGGTGAACATGAAGCCGGTGTCCCAGCCGTACCCCGTGTCCGGGTCATAGTTCGGTGCCTTGAGTACCGCATCGCGGTCCGGATCGCACCGGTACGCGCTCTCACGCCGGCGACCCCCGTCGTGGTACGGATCCTGCCAGCGAACCGTGCACCGGCCGTCATGCTTCTCGCTGATCACGGTGAGGTCGATCTGCCGCGTATCGGGATACGACGCGTACAGGTAGGCCGACCAGCCGAACAGCAAAACGCCGAGCGTCAGTACCCACCGAAAGAACGGTTGTGCCGCATAGTCCCCCCTCGTGCCCCCGACGCGAAGGCCGTCTCAGATTCTCCAGGAGCGGATGCGGTCTGCTGTGCCGTACGTGTCCGTACGGCCGGCGTCGATGTCACGCGCGAGGTCGATCAGGGCGGCGTAGGGCGGGTCGATGGCCTCGCCCGCGGCACTCATGTAGGCGGTGGCGATGCCCGCCCCGTACAGGGCGTTGCGGACCGGGAGTGGGCGCAGGCGGATGATCGCGTACATCAACGCGGCAGCGCGCCAGGCGTTGTCGACGACTGCGCCGATCTGCGGGGTGTTGACGCGGTGCTTGGCGACCGCGGCGACGAGGTTGGAGAAGTCATGGATGTCCGGCTGCTTGGGCAGCACCTCCGCCTGGCGCTCCAGCAGCCAGCGGATGTCGATCGAGAGGTCCATCGTCAGGCGGCCCTGGAGGCGTCCTGCCGGGCAGGCGCGTCGTCGGGGAACGCCGCGTCGAAGGCGTCGGCGTTCTCGGCGATGTAGGAGCGGAACACCTCTGCGGCTCCTTCGAGGCGAGGGTCGCGGACCGCGTTGCGGGCGGCTTCGGTGATGAGCGCGGTCACCGACGTGCCCTCGGCTTCGGCGAGCTCCTGGAGCTGAGTGTGCAGTTCTTCGGGCACCCGGATCGTCACTGACTTCGACATACCTCGACCGTACAGCAGGGCGTACAGCAAGGGGATGGGAACGACAGAAGGCGTCGCGCCCTGCCCGCCCTTCGACCGGCAGTTGCGTACCTCCGCTGCGTCGGCGCGTCCTTGAGCAGCCGCATCCGGTCCGCGCCCCGCACACCGTCCGCTCCGCGCGGGTGGCCACCACTGGTGATCGCGGGCGAGAGGCCCCCTCCCAGCCGTATCGCCGAGTCACCGGGCTCATTCCAGTAACGCTTCTAGCTGGGGATACGCCCTCCCCACGTCCGCGAGAACAGTATTCAGGAGGCATTCAGGGGGCCAAACGCCAAGCCATGACATAGATCATTTGACCGGAGCCGGGAGCCCGGAAAGCCGGGCACGCCTGTGCTTGTTCATCGGAGCGGCGACGTTCAGGCGTCTGGAGGATGTGACGAGACATTCGGATATCCCTGTGAACCGTCAAGCGCCGCTTCGGTACAGCGCGTCCAAAAAGTCGGGGCCTTTCATCGACGCATCGCCGAGTTGATCGCATTGATCACTCGAATGGCGGAGGGCGGTTGCCGAGCGCAGAGTGAGAACAAGGGCCCGAGCGCGCGCGTAAGCCGCTCGTGCCGGCAACTCTCTGTGAGGCAACCATGGCCGATATCGAGCATGCAAGAACAGCCCCCGGCCCCACCACCGCGAGCACCCCGTCAAGAAGGGGCGCGGCGCCAGCAGACGCGGGCGGCACGACGACCATCGCTGACAGTGTGGTGGCCGTGATCGCCGGGATCGCCATCCGCGAGACGGACGGCGTCCACTCTGTCGGCAAGGGTGCCTCCAAGGCTCTGGGCGCGGTAACCGGCCGGATGTCCGCATCGTCGAGCCTCAGCCGGGCGGTCAAGGTGGAGGTGGGTGAGACGCAGACCGCGATCGACGTGGACATCGAAGTCGAGTACGGGATACCGATCCATGAACTCGCCGGTCAGCTGCGGACCCACGTCTCCGACGCAGTAGAGACGATGACCGGCCTGGACGTGGTCGAGATCAACATCAACGTCTTCGCTGTGCACATCCCAGGCGACGACAGCGCCGATGATGAGAGCGCCGACAGTGGGTCCCGCACGCGGTAGATCCATGGCGCCCCGGCCTTCGTGCCACTGCCTCTGAGAGGTGGACTCAAGGACCTCCGAGCTGTGGTGACGCTCGTCAGCACGCGGGCACGTTCGCGTATTTGAGCCGGAGGTTGACCATCTCCTCCGACATCGGACCCATGGAAATCTCTGACGGTCCCAGGGTGTCCGTCGCACGAGGGTGCTGCCGGGCCGGGCGAAACGGAGCATCACCGCTCACCGGCGCGGGGCGGCACCAGGCTCTGCCCGCGGTAGAACAGCTCAGTGCGTAGATTCTTCTCCAAGTTCCTGACGATCTGCGAGAGAGACGGCTGGGCCAAGCGCGGCCGCGGTCCGGTTCACCTCGCCGTCACTGAGCCTCTCCCAATGTGGTTGAGGCATAGTGGCGGCCTTGACGATGTCGGCGATCCGGTTGGTGCCGCAGCGGGGCTTCCGCAGCCTGCACCGGCCCTTCAAGAACGGCCACGGACTGTTCGTCGAGGCAACGCCGAACTTGGCGTGGCTGTTTTTGTGCTTGCGCAGCCTTCGTTTGAGCCGACGGCCGCGCAGCGGTACACGGACGCCGCGGCCCACGCCCGCGTAGGCCCATTCCGCCCAGCACTGCGCGTGGGCGCCGGCGAGCGCGTCGACGTCCCCGTACTGCCGTGCGGCAGTCAGGTCATGACTGGAGCCCGGCATGGCGGGTGACGCCCAGAACAAGCGGCCGAACGGATCGGTGAGCACTTGGACGTTCATGCCATGGTGCTTGTGCTTCCCACAGTCAGTTTTGAGTGTCGCATCTGAGGTGGGCCGGGCGTGCAGGGCCCGACAGCTGGTCGGAAGGCACCGTCGTCGCGTCCCGATCTCCTGCTGTCAGCGCAAAGTTACTCCCCCGATTACCGTCAGGCGCTGCTGGACACATCGACCGGCGAAGGACGAACAAGCACGGCGAAGCTCCTGGCAGGACGAGCGATCTCAGTCGTGAACCCGTCCACCAGAACCTTCTACGCGTTGTGCGGCGGCCCAACTCGCCTACAGGTCAGGGAGGTCGGAAGGACTCACTCTTCGTCTTCCTCGCACTCCCCTTCTTCATCCTCCTCACCAGGAACCTCTTCGTACTCTTCCTCGGGCTCCTCTTCGTCTTCGTACTCTTCTTCCCCGTTCTCTCCCGCGGCCTCGTCCTCTTCGTCTTCGTCCGCTTCGTCTTCGTCCGCTGCTTCCTCCTCTTCCACAACTTCCTCGTGGGACCGAACCACCTCGCCGTCGCGGATGTCTCCGCGCCAGCCCTCGACGTCCTCGTCCGCGAACGTGACGTAACGCGGGAAGTGCTTGAAGTCCAGGCGCAGACGGCGTCCTTGGGCGCGCCAGAGGTTTCCGGTCTTCTCGAAGAGCCCCGAGGGGTAGTACTCGACGACGAGCACGAGACGCGTCAGCGTGGGCGTCAGTTCATGGAAACTCACACAGCCGCGGGTGGTGCCCTTCGCGCCTTCCGAGGTCCAGACGATCCGCTCGTCCGGTACCTGTTCCTGGACGGTTGCCTTCCAACTGCGGCTCGACGGGCCGACCTTCAGCTTCCAGTCACTGCTCATCTCCTCGCTCTTGGAGACGCTACGTACACCCTTGGTGAACCTGCTGAACTCCTCGCACTGGGTCCAGCGGTTGTAGGCGGTGCGAAGCGGAACACCCACGTCCAGCACTTCGACGATGTTCACGGACTTGGTGTCGCCGGACTTCTTCTTTCCGCCTCCGCCTCCGAAGACCTGCTGCACCTTGCCCACCACGCCGACGATCGCCTTCAGCGGGGAATCACCCTGGAGAATGCGTCCACCGATGCCGGGGAGACCCAGCGTCCGCTGAGGGACCCACCGTTCTCGGCTACGTCGAGGAGTTGGTCGGTCACATCCTCCAGCTTGTCCCCGGCACGCTCGACCAGGTGCTCCCCCTGCGCGCCAAGGTAGGCGGCAAGCTCGTCGCACAGGATTTCCAGGCCCGATCCTCCTTCGCGGTCGCCGCCGCGATCTGTAGTGGCCATGACCTACCTCCGCCGCGCAGCAGTCTTCTTGGCAGTCGACTTCTTCGCAGTCGACTTCTTCGCCGGCGCCTTCTTGGCCGAAGCCCTCTTCGCAGTCGTCTTCTTGGCGGCCGTCTGCTTCGCGGCCGTCTTCTTGGCCGGTGCCTTCTTCGCGGCCGTCTTCTTCGCCGGCGCTTGCTTCTTGGCGGGAGCAGTCCTCTTCGCCCCCGCTGAACGGCGACGCCGCGGTGGTTCCTCCTCGGTCTCTTCTTCCCCTTCCTCCGACTCCTCTTCTTCCTCTTCCTCCGGCTCCTCTTCTTCCTCCTCCTCGGGCTCTTCCTCTTCTGCCTCTTCCGGCTCCTCTTCTGCCTCCTCTTCCTCCGCTTTGTCCTCGTCCTTCTCGCCGATGCGCAGCGTGCGTTCATGGAGGGAATCGGCGAGGTTGACGAGGCTACGATCGGCCGCAGCAACCAGTGCTCCACGTCCCGCGTCCAGCAGCTGGCCACGCACCTGCTCGTTCAGCTCGCCGACGCCTGGAACATCTCCGAGTTTCTGCAGGCCTTCGGTCAGGAGCTGCTGAGGGTTGAGCCCGAAGCGGCGTCCGGCGAGATACGTCGCCACCGCAAACGCGAGACGCGCTTTCTTGGTACGCCCTAGCACGTAGCCGCCCGCTACCGCGGTGGCAAGAGCGATCTTGGTCGTGTCGTTCATGAAGCGGTTCCCTTCGGAAAGGGCAGGGGCACGGAGCCGATTCAGGGCCAACACCCCCGGCCCAGCCCGGATCGAGGAGAGAAGTCGGATGCGCCGTCCCGCACGGCACACAGCCCCCGAAGAGCCTCACGCCCTCGTCCGGCAGGCTTCCTCGAAGCCGCCCACCACCACTGCGAGATGTGGCCGTATATGATGAATTTGGACGTTCGCGCGTGGGATCTGGCGCCCGCACCGACGACGACGGGAGTGACCATGGCCCCGGCAGAACCCGCCAAGCGGCGCTCGACCGGTGACCGCAGTACCTCCCGCGGCGCCAGCGGTGAAACTCGACGTCGCTCAGGCAAGGGCGGTGCCGCATGGGCCATGCGGGCCGCGGCGGAGCAGTTGCAGGAGCTGCTCGGGCGCGCGCCAGAGTCGGTTTCGGCACTGAAACCCACCGATGACGGCTGGGAAGCCGATGTCGAGGTACTCGAATTGGAACGCGTCCCCGAAACCACCAGCGTGATGGCCAGCTACCGAGTAACTCTCAGCAAAGAGGGCGATCTCATGGCCTACGAAAGGACGCGCCGCTACACCCGAGGGCAAATCGATCGGCGAGGCTGAGATACAGCCGAATTGCCGGTGAAGGGAGGCACCATGACTGTGGTGCCGCAAGGTGGAGGCACCGTCACTCAGGGCGGTGGCAGGAGCGGCAGCCTCTACGACGTCCTGGAACTTATTCTCGATCGCGGGCTTGTGATCGACGTCTTCGTCCGCGTGTCACTGGTTGGCATCGAAATCCTGAAGATCGACGCTCGCATCGTCGTGGCCAGCGTAGACACGTACTTGCGATTCGCAGAGGCGTGTAACCGTCTCGATCTCGAGTCCGGACGCAAAGCACCGAGCCAGCTCACCGACATCGTCGGCGATTCGATGGAGAGCGGAGCCAAGGGGAAGTCCAAGGGTGCCCTCTCAGGCGCCGTGGAAGCCATTACTGATTCCGTCAAGGGTGTCACCGACGGTAGCTCCGACGAGGAAGAGGAGGACGAGGACGAGGCTGAAGAGGAGAAGAAGAAAAGGGAACCCGTGGAGAGGCGACGGCGGCCTGCCCGGCGTTCCTCCCGACGGGAGAAGGGCTAGGGCTCGCCCCGCGAGAAGGAGTAAGGCATGGCCGTTTACATCTACTCCATCACCGGCAAGCAGCACCCTCTGCGCCTCGACGATCTCCACGGAGTCGGCGAGACTCCGGCCGACCTGCGCGTAGTGAAGGCCGGATTGCTGTGTGCTGTCGTCAGCGACGCCCCAGAGGACCTTCGCCCCAAACGTCGCGACATCAACGCGCACCAAGCGGTGCAGGAGCGGCTGATGGTGGACGGCACGGTTCTTCCTCTGAGATTCGGGCTCATGGCTGCCGACGACGAAGCCGTACGGGCCGCCCTGGAGGATCGTGCCGAGGAGTATGCGGACAGACTCCGCGTACTTGAGGGTTGCACCGAGTACCACCTCAAGGCGTCACAGAACGAGGACTCCCTGTTGCGTGAGGTCCTTGAGGAATCGACGACGGCGCGGCAGCTCAACGAGGCGATTCGCACGGGTACAGCAGGTCCGGATGCGCCCGTCCAACTCGGTGAGCTGGTGGCCCACGAGGTGCAGACACGTCAGGATGCCCTGGCCGCAGGTGTGATCGAGGCCCTGCGCCCCTTCGCCCGAGAGTTTGACTCCTCCGCCCCGACCGGATCGGACTTCCTCAGCGTCTCGTTTCTTGTGACCGATGACAAAGAAGAGGGCTTCCTGACCACAGAGTTGAGCGTGGCGAATCAGTTGGGCGATGACTTCGAGCTCCGGCTGAGCGCCCCTCTCCCTCCCTACAGTTTCGTCTGAGGAGTTCTCATGGGTCTCTTCACGCAGCTCGTCACCCTCCCCCTCGCACCGGTGCGCGGCGTCGTTTGGACGGTCGACCGCGTCCTGGAAGCGGCGGAGAAGGAGTACTACGACCCAGCCCCCGTGCAAGCCGATCTCGCAGAACTCGAGCGGCAGTTGCTTGCGGGGGAGATCGACGAGGAGACGTTCGACCGGCGCGAGGACGAACTGCTGGACCGGCTGGAAGAGATCCGGGCGCATTGGCGGGGAGGGCAGCCCTGACCCGGCACGACGAGGGAACACGAGGCCACCATCGTGACTGAACCTCTGGCCAGCAGGCCTGGCTCCTATCCTTCCAGAGCGGCTCCGCCGTACGGGCAGGGCTCTTCCGCCAATCTCGCCGACATCCTTGAGCGCGTACTCGACAAGGGCATCGTCATCGCGGGCGACATTCAGATAAATCTCCTCGACATCGAGCTGCTGACCATCAAGCTCCGGCTCATCGTCGCGTCGGTCGACAAGGCAAAGGAGATGGGCATCGACTGGTGGGAGCACGACCCCTCGCTGTCGTCACGGAGCAGGGACCATCAGTCACTCACCGAGGAGAACCGGCGGCTCCGTGCCGAGATAGATGCGCTCCGGGAGCGCGAGGCGCTTCCCGATCACGGGCACGAACGCGCGGACGAAGACGAGGACGCAGAGGAATACGAAGACGCGGAGGCAGAGGAAGAAGGGGACGCGGAGGAAGAGGAACCGCGCGGCAGGCGTCGACGAGGACGTGGCCGCAATGAATGACGTAGTCACCTACGTGTATGCCGTGGCACGCAACGCCGACGGGCTCGAGGAACTCATCACGGCGCTCAACGGTGTCGCCGACGCCCCGGTCCGCCTCGTACCCGGCAGTCACGACGACACTCTGGTACTCGTGGCAAGTGACGTGCCCGCGCAGGACTTTCAGGAGGATGCCCTCAAGCAACGCCTGGAAGACCTGGACTGGCTCGAGGCGGTCGCCCGCGCGCACCACGCCGTCATCGAGGCCGTGGCCACCCGCACGACGGTGCTTCCGCTGCGTATGGCAACGGTGTATCTCGACGACACCAGGGCGCGGGACGTCCTGGATGGTGGGCAGGCCGTGTTCTCGGATCGTCTGGCGCGCCTGGCGGAGCACGTCGAATGGGGGGTCAAGATCTATGTCGAGCCGTCCGCTGCGCCAGCAGCGGCGGAGCCTCGCCGAGGGGCAGACCTGTCCCCCGGACGCGCGTACCTGCGCAACCGCAGGCAACAGCAGACCGTGCGGGACAGCGTCTATCAGGCTGCCCAGGTGGCCGCCGATGCGGTCGAGGGCATAGGGCGCAGGCACGCCGTCGACAGGGCGCGCCACCGTGTGCAGCAGGGCGTTCTCGCCGACAAAGCGGGCGAGAACATCGTCAATGACGCATACCTTGTGCCTCTGGCTCAGTGTGAGGAGTTCCGAGCCGGGGTTGAGCACGCCGCAGACGGGCTGCAGGGCGTTCGTATAGAGGTCACCGGTCCCTGGGCGCCCTACTCCTTCGCCATGCCACCCGCCGAGACCGATGACGCCTTGACAGGTCCGCGACCATGACCACTCCCGACGTACCGTCGTCCGCCGGCGAGCCACTGGCGCAGCGGCAAGTGGCGCTCATCGATCTGCTGGACCGCCTGCTCAGCGGGGGCGTCGTCCTCACCGGTGATGTCGTACTGTCCATCGCCGACATCGATCTGGTGCGGATATCGCTCAGGGCGTTGATCGTGTCCATCAGCGCGCAGAACCCCTCGCCCTGGGCTGAGACGATGCCGCCTGGAGGCGACGATGGCGGCTGAGGACGGGCGCGAGCCTCCGGCTGGGCACCACAGTGGGTCGGCCCGTCGCCGTGAAGAGGTCGCGAAGGCCGCTGAGCGCGCCTTCCGACTTCTGCCCGCAGCGCCTCGCGACCTGTCACCGTCGGGCAGGCGTTCACACTCATCCGCACGTCGAATCAACTCCGACCCCGACACCGTGGAGCGAGATCTCGTCAGGCTGGTCCTCACCTTGGTGGAGCTACTGCGCCAGCTCATGGAGCGGCAGGCGTTGCACCGGGTCGATCAGGGAGATCTCACCGACGAGCAGGAGGAGCGCCTGGGGGCGACGCTCATGATCCTCCATGAGCGAATGAACGATCTGTGCGCCCAGTACGGGCTGACCATGGAGGATCTCAACCTCGACCTCGGTCCGCTGGGCACATTGCTGCCACCTTCCGACTGAGTACGCAGGTGCGCGGCCGCTGCGGCACGACAGCAGGCATTGCGGGGGCCGGCAAAGGACCGGGGACCGCCGCCGCTGATCGGGCCCGGGCCGGCGGCGGTCCCCGGTCGTTCGACGCGGGCCTGGGTGGTGCGGCCGGTGAAAGCCGCAGCAGATATGCAAGTCCCCACGGGTTCGCCATCCGCAATGGAGCGGGCGGTATCGAGAAGGCAGACGGGTGGAACGGTACCCAGGAGCGGCTGGGGAACCGGCATGGGAGCCCCAAGTTCCCCCCGGCCGGGCCGACCCGCTCTGCGAACCGCGCGCGAAAGCAGCCCGCGCATCAGCTCCCACAGGCCCGTGAAACCCCGCAGGGCCATGTGGCTGCGCCGCTTGGCTCAGCGGGGCGATGGACGTGCGTGTCGATCGCCCTTATGGGTAACCGGCCTGCGAACGTTCGAAGGCCCTGCTGCTTCGCAGCGCAATCCACCGAGGAGGAACCGGCTATGGGACACGGCGGAAACGTGATCGTCGAACTGACGACGGACCACCGAGAGGTCGACTCGCTGTTCGCCCAGATCGAGGCCCAGCCCGTGGGCGCCAAGCAGCGCCGGGAGCTGGCCGACGATCTGACCGTTGAACTGGTCCGTCACTCCGTCGCCGAGGAGGAGTACCTCTACCCGGCCGTCCGCAGGTTCGTCGACGGCGGGGACGACCTGGCGGACAAGGAACTCGAGGATCACGCCGTCGTCGAACGCCTCCTGAAAGACCTCGAGGGCCGCGAAGCCGACGACGACCAGTTCAACCATCTCGTCGCGAAGCTGAAGCTCGAGGTCAGCGCCCACGTGCGCGACGAGGAGAACCGGCTCTTCCCCCTCCTCGAAGCCTCCTGCACGCCCGAAGCGCTCGATGACCTCGGAGACAAGATCCGCAAGGCGAAGAAGACAGCCCCCACCCGGCCCCACCCGGCCGCGCCGACCACCCCGCCCGCGAACAAGATCGTCGCCACGGGCACCGGACTCGTCGACCGCGCACGCGACCTCCTCACCGGCCGAAACCACTGACGTCCTTGCTGGGAGTGGCCTGCTCGGCGCGCAGCCGCACACCGCGTTTCCGAGCGGGCGAACGGTTCGGACGGCGCCTCGCACTCACCATGGCCTTGGGGGCCCGTCCGGCGTTCGCTCTGACGGTAGGCGGATCGGGCCGACGTAATCCGTGAAGTGCCTGGCCCCCTTCTGTCCGCTCCGGCTATCCCGGCGCGTGCGACGGCCCGCGGTCTTCCTGGGAGGGTTCGGCAGCGAACTCACTCTCCGTCCCTGTCCGCTCGGGGTCAGGGACGGGGCTCGTCCCTTCTCGAGGGCGCGTGTGCGTTGAGGGCCGGCCCGCTTCTCCTGCGCGTTGGGCGAGCTGCCGGTCCAGCTCGCGGCGGATGTCCGAACACAGCGCTCCGCTCTGCCCCCACTCGATCAGCAGTTCGGCTACGTGACACAACTTGATGTTGGTGCGCATCGAAACCTCGCGCAACACGTCCCACCCCTCCGCCGGTGAAAGCTGCCCGACGGCGACGAGTACGCCGATCGCCTGGTCAACAATCGTGTACGAGCGCACCGCCTGGTGGAGCTGATCGACCTCGCTCTCCAGCGCCTCCAGTCGCTGCGCCTTACCCCCGGCACTCGGTTCGATGTCATCGCGGTCACGTGCGGGTGTCATCAAAGGCCTCCTGCATAGGCGACTCGGTGGACTCATGTGGCCTCGCTGTGCGCTTCCCGGGCGGGGCGCCGCACACCCCGTCCGCCGGTGTTGCTGTCGCCCTCATGGCTCGCGGTGTTGCGGGGGCGTGCAGGTCGGTTCGAAGAAGATCGTGTTGCACGGTGTGGTTCGTGACTACGCGACCGGCACTGCTCCTCCCCCGGCGCGCACCGAGCGTCACGTGGCGTAATCCACATCGCTCACAGGCCCCGCTAAATAGGAATCTAGTAAGCGTATTTGTTAGCGTCACCTCATGCGGCTGACGAAGTTCACCGATCTGGCCCTGCGTGCCGTGATGCGCCTGGCGGTCTCCGAGCAGGCAGGCCCCCTCACCACCCGCGAGGTGGCGGAGGCCATGGACGTGCCCTACGCGCACATGGCCAAGGCAATCACCCGGCTGCAGCACCTCGGCGTGCTGGAAGCCCGGCGGGGCCGCGGCGGCGGGCTCGGGCTGACCGGCCTGGGCCGTCAGGCGTCGGTGGGCTGGCTGGTAAGAGAACTGGAGGGCCAGGGCGAGGTCGTCGCATGCGACGGCGATCCGCCGTGCCCGCTGCGCGGGGCCTGCCGACTCCGTCGCGCCCTGGCCGACGCGCAGGAGGCGTTCTACGCCTCGCTCGACACCCTGACCGTCGCCGACCTGGTGGCCTCACCCACGGGACCGGTCCTCATCGGACTGACCGGGCGCCGCGCCGAGTAGTCCGACCCTCCGATCTGCGCCCTGTCAGGCGCCGATCACTCACACATCTAAATGCGAAGATCATTCACCAATTAGGAGTCACTGTGCTCTCCGAGCAGTCAACCCCGGTCATCCGCACCACGCTGCCGGTCGTCGGCGCCGCCATCGGTGATATCGCCGAGCTGTTCTACGCCAAGCTCTTCGACGACCGACCCGAGCTTCTGCGGGATCTGTTCAACCGGGGAAACCAGGACAGCGGGGAACAGCAGAAGGCCCTGGCCGGCTCCATCGCGGGCTTCGCGAGCATGCTGGTGGAGCACCCCGAGGCCCGGCCGGACGCGATGCTCGCCCGGATCGCCAACAAGCACGCGTCGCTCGGCATCACCTCCGACCAGTACAAGCTGGTCCACCAGCACCTCTTCTCAGCCATCGGTGATGTCCTCGGCGAGGCCGTCACCGAGGAGGTCGCAGCCGCCTGGGACGAGGTCTACTGGCTGATGGCCAACGCGCTGATCGCCATCGAGGCCCGCCTGTACCAAAGCTCCGGTACGGCCGAGGGCGAGATCTGGCATCAGATGGAGATCGCCGAGAGGCGGGAGGAGACCCCCGACACCGTCTCCCTCGTCCTGCGCCGCGCCGACGGCCGCCCGACGGGCTCCTTCCGCCCGGGCCAGTACGTCAGCGTCCAGGTCCAACTGCCCGACGGTGCACGGCAGATACGCCAGTACAGCCTTTCGTGCGCCCCGGGCGGCCCGCAGTGGCGCATCACCGTCAAGCGCGTCCGTGGAGCGGCGGCGCCGGAGGGCGATGTCTCCTCCTGGCTCCACGAGCACGCCCGGGTGGGCCACAGTCTCACCGTCTCCGCCCCGTTCGGTGACCTTGTCCTGCCCGAAGACGACGGGCCGCTGCTGCTGGCGTCCGCCGGCGTGGGTGTCACACCGATGCTGGCCATGCTCAACCACCTCGCCGCCGAGGCAACACCCCGAACTGTGACGGTGGTTCACGCCGACCGCACCCCCGGCGACCACGCCCACCGGGAGGAGCAGCACCGACTCGTCCAGGCACTCCTGAACGCCACGCTGCACCTCTGGTACGAGGAGCCGGGCGCCGAGGTGAGGCCCGACGCGGCCACCGGCCGGGCCGACGTGACCACGCTCGACCTGCCCCAGGGAACTACGGCATATCTGTGCGGCCCGCTGCCGTTCATGCGCGCGGTACGCAGTGACTTGCTGCGTCGGGGGCTGCCCGCGGCGTCAATCCACTACGAGGTCTTCGGCCCGGACCTGTGGCTGGGCGGGGAGTGAGCCGACGCCGACGTCAGCTGGAGCCGGGCCGGCGGAAGAAGAAGCTCGGGTTCACGCGATCCTTGGGCTGCGGGTACAAAGCCGAAGGTCGACGCACGCAATGGACATGACCGAGGGGGCCACAGTCGGTGCCGTGTCCTTCGCGTGGCTCGGGATGGTCCTGGCGCTCTCTTTCCCGAAGCGCCGTTGAACTTCGGCTCCCGCAGGCACCCCCTGCTTTTCTGCCGGAACGTCGACTCCTGCGAGCTTTGCTCCTGTCCGTCGGCTGCCGCTCCGGCGGCACAAGGATCAGACGCGTCTACGTGTGTCCTTGCGGGCCAACCGCCTGAAACGGGAGACCGAACGCTTCCCTGGAGAGTTCGGCAGTGAGCCCACCCTCCGTCCCCGCCTTCTGCGGGTCGGGGCAGGGTCCATCCGACGACACAGAGACGACACGGACAAGGCCGTGGCCTATCTCAGGCGGTCAGACGCTGACCTGTGGTGAGGCGCTGGACCAGCCCGGCGCGGTGCATCTCGGTTATCGGCGCCACGAGATCCGGGTGCCGCAGCAGAGCAGCTGCCCTGCGGCCGCGGTCATCCGGGTCCGTCAGACGCCGGAAATCAACAGTTGCCCCAGCGGTATGGCTGGTGTCGGCGAGTGCGGCGACCGCCTTGGCGGCCAGTTCCGGATCAGCCAGCAGACATGCGGCCCAGCTGACGACGACCTCGTCCACCCAAGTACGCCATGCGTCCTCGTCCGAACTGTCGGTCTCCATCCCGTATGCGCTTCCGTCCACGCCCACGACCTGGTCGAGCCGGTCGGAACCTCCGGTGCCGGCCACTCCCACCAGCGCGGCGTCCATGGGCGTCGGGTAGCGCAGCCATGCCGCGACCGTCACGGCCTGCCTGGCCTGCACCTCACACAAGGCAGAGTCCAGCGCGCTGCCACCCGACGGGTAGGAACGCGTCAACCATTGAGCGGTCGCCGCTATGAGCGGGGAGAGATCTGCGAACACCGGACCGTCCGAATTACTGAGGGGAACGTGAACCAACACGCTAGACCTCGGTATCCAGAGGCGAAATGACCCAGAACACGACAGGAAAGTGGACTACGCCACACGACCCGACCGTGTGCCGCGCGGTGAGCACCACGCGACACACGGTCCAGGCAAAACAGTCAAGCGGTCCCCGGCGAGAGCCGGACCCCCGGACGCCGAACTTACGCGTTCCCGCGCACGTGCGAGCCTGCCGCCGTCTCGATGCGGTGAGCCAGCTCGACGTCCACATCGGTGAGGCCGTCGTCGCCGCGAATCACGAAAGTTACTTGCTTGCCACGAATGTCGACGTCGGGGCAGCGGGCAAGAGTGTTGACGTCGTAGACGACATCTCCGACGACGTTGACAGCCGTGGCGAAGTCGTACACCTCGACGGTGCGGCGCAATGTGTCGCCTTCGCGGAGCCAGTACACCATGTGAGCGTTGGACATTCTCTTGTCGATCTCGGCGTCGTCGAGTCGGTTTGCCACGATGTCTCTCCTAAAGGTGCGGTCACCGCATACGGTGCCCTCCCCCGTGAGTGCCGAGCCGCCACGACACGGCCGGAATCCGGGACCGACCCGCCTGCGATCTCCGAGGTGCCCCCGGAGGTGAGGACTTCGCGGGTGGTCGGGTTCTTGATCCGGCGGCTTCCTGCCGCCCCATTCTCCGCACTCTGTTCCGTGCGCCGGACTGCCCGTGCCCTGCGATGTCGGGGCTGCGATTCCTTGACGTCTTCATTCTTCTGCGGAGTGACGGCGCCCTTTCCACTGCGCCGCAGCTCGGGTGGCTATGGATGCGACGGTCCACTTCTTCCATAATGCTCTGCTGTTCCGTCGGCGTGCACCTGCGAGCTCCCCATACGAGCCTTCAATACGCGCCCCACCTCTGTTCAGCCCCCGTGTCACACACCCCCCTGGGAGGATCCGCACGCGGGCGAACGTATTCACCCGGGCAGGTCTCTTACGCGGCTCTCGGATATCCGGGCCTCGTCGGTTCGCACGATGCGCAGTGGCCTCGGGACACCGCCCCGCTGCGCTGTGTAACAGTCGTCGACGGCGCGTGCCCGGCTTCCGCACCGGTTGCACCGCTGCCACGCGACATCCGCATCAACGTCCTCAGCCCCGGCACGGTCGACACAGAATCCCTCCGCAGCGCCCTGGCCATGGCACAAGACCCCGACGCCATTGCCACCCCCGTCCAGAAGATGGGCGAGGGCGACCCCACCGGCCGGATCGCCGAGCCCCGCGAGATGGGCACAGCCGCAGTCTTCCTCTCCAGTGACGCCTTCAGCGTCGTCACCGGCATCGAACATCGAACTCTTCGCCGACGGCGCATGGCCCAGATCTGACCGCCACCGCGAGCCGCACCACCTGCCGTCCGCCTGACCTACGGCGTCGGCTCGAGCCGCTCGATCGCGACCAGCGCCGCGTCGTCGCCGAGATGGCCACCCACGTACGCCTGCAGGTCGGCCCGCAGCCGGCCGAGCAGCGTCGACGGGTCGTCCCCGACCCAGGCCATGAGCCGTTCCGTCAGGGGATAGAAGGCGCGCGACTCGTCTCGGGCCTCGACGACTCCGTCCGTGTAGAGCAGGAGCACGTCGCCGACATCGAAGGGGAACGTATCCACCGTCGCCTCGGAGGAGAGGACGTCCGACAGTCCCAGCGGAGGGCTCGCGTCGCCCGCGTCGAGGGGGATCACCTGCCCCGCTCTCAGGAGGAGCGGCGGCGGGTGCCCACAGTTCACGAACCGTACCTGCGGCTCCCCATCGGGGATGTCGAGCACCAGCGCGGTGACGAAGGCCTCGTCCGTGTTGTCGTCGGCATCGGATCCTGCCCCTGTCACGCCCTCGGGCTCCTCCCTCGAGCCGACTCCCGCCTCCAGGTGCTTGATCAGGGCCGGCAGCTCCTTCTCGCGCCGAGCCATGACGCGGAAGGCGCCCAGGACGAGCGACGCTTCGCTGATCGCGTCGAACCCCTTACCTCTGGCGTCCCCGAACAGCAGTCGGGTACCGGACGCCGTACGGGCGGCCGCATACAGGTCGCCGCCCATCTGCGCCTCCTCCTCGGCTGCCAGGTAGATCGAAGCGATGCGCAACGGGCCCGCCCGGTGAGGGAGCGGACGCAGCACGACGCTCTGGGCGGCGTGGGCGATCGAGCGCAGCCGCTTCACTCTGCGGTCGTCCCGCTCGCGCAGATAGGCGAAGAAGGTCACGATGATCGAGATCAGGACCGTCGCGACGATCTGGTACATGTGGTTGAGGTCCGTGAGACTCGTGCGCGCGACCGCCACCGCCGACTGGGCGATCACCGCGACCGCACCCACGAAGGCCGTCATACGCGGCCCCGCGAACGACGCCGTCACCGCGGGCGCCGCGATCAGGAACGGCCCCATATGGACGTCGGGCGGCACCAGGACATCCACGACCGTGACCACCGCGATCAACGCGAAGGGCACGACGAGCAACAGCCTTCCACCGCGCCGTGACAGGTGCGGAGCGAAGACTCGGCGGCCGGGACCCATGTGAAAGGCATACCTCAGGTGACGGGGCATGTCCTGTTGCCGCCTGACCTCACGGCGCGGCACGTGGCATCGACGGATCCGCCGGGAGAGCCACAGCAGCTGCGCCGTGACGTGGTCGGCGGTCTCACTCACAGAGCGTTCAGCTCGCCGTCCGGGGGAAGACCAGTCGAAGCCGTTGAACCCCTCCGCCTTCGCGGAACATGAGCCGGGCGAGTGCGGGTGGGAAGGGGGTGGCTTTGTCGGCGGGGTGGGTGACATCCATCCCCCAGGCCAAGGTGTCGCAGCCAGGGCGCTGACCACATACGTTCACCGACTTGGGCAACCGCACCCCACCGCACATGGGACGGTAATCTCTGCGCTCGACTGGATGTTCCGCCGGGCGGTCGAAGGGTAGCGGCAATGGGGGTTGCGCGGCAGGTCAGGACTCAGTCGCAGTCGCAGTCGGAGAGAGCTCCGAGTCTGCTGCCGGCACTCGGAATGGCCATCGTGCTGGCCGCACTACTGGAACGCTGTCTGTCGCTGTTCGGTGGACCGGAGACGTACATACTCTGCGATGACCTTGTACAGCTGTCCAAACGACTCGACCACGAAGCAAGCGTGAACCGGTGGCTCCTCCTGACCAGCCTCGTGCTGTCCGTAGCCGCACTTGTCATCTCACGCGTACGCCGCGGAAGAGTTCTTCCCGTGCTCATGCTGACTTCGGTCCTGATCCTGGTGGTTCTGGCCGACGACCATGCGGCGCGCGCGGACGCCGTCGCCCTGCAGATCTCGACGTCTCAGACTTGCGACTAACCCACAAACCTCTACGACACTTCCCGAGGCTGGTTCAACTGGAATCCACTCGGCTCGGTGCTGTGACCGCATGAATTCGCCGGGCTCAGGCTGAGCGCCGCCGTTTCCTCACCTGCATGGGTGACAGACCGGGCGGACCAGCGGCACGGAGGATGGGCCCGGGATCAGATGGAGAGGGCGACGAATGGACGACCACGGACTGGGCGGAAATCCGGCGTGGACGCCGGTCGCGCTCCTCGCGCTCGAGCAGCTCGAGCGGCTCGGGGCGGTCGGTTCGAAGCACGCCACAGCCGCCGGGGACGTCCTCTTCGCGGCCGGCGACGCGTCCTACGACTTCTTCGTCGTTCTCGACGGGTCGGCGGACATCGTGGAACGGCTCGGTGAGGTGACCGAGCGGGTGGTCGCGTCGTACGGTCCGGGTGAGTTCCTGGGCGAGATCGGCATGCTCACCGGCGAACGCTCGAGACTCGCCGGGGTCATGCGGAGCGCGGGCCGGGTACTGCGCGTACCGCTGCGGCAGATCCAGATGTTGATGGCACAGGACACCGCCCTCAGCGACTTCGTTCTGCGGACCTTCCTCGAGCGCCGGGCGAACCTGTTGCGCAAGGGCGCCGGTCTCACACTGGTCGGGTCCCGGTACGACCCACGCTGCCGGGCGCTGCTGCAGTCGTTCTCGCGCAATCGGACCGCTGTCCATTGGCTGGACCTGGAGGAGCAACCCGAGGCCGAGGCGCTGCTGCAGGAACTTCGGGTGCCCGTCACGGACCTCCCCATCGTGCTCGTCCCGGGGCGGCCGATGCTGCGCAACCCGCAGCCGGCCGACATCGCCGCGGAGTTCGGGGAGCCACCCACCGAGGTCGACGATGACGACCGGGACGTCTGCGATCTGCTGGTCGTCGGAGGCGGACCGGGCGGCCTGGCAGCGGCTGTGTACGGCGCGTCGGAGGGGCTGCAGACGGCCCTGCTCGACGCGGCGGCCTTCGGAGGCCAGGCCGGCACGTCCTCGCGGATCGAGAACTACCTCGGTTTCCCGGCCGGTCTCTCAGGCGCCGAGCTCGCCGCACGTGGGACCGTGCAGGCGGCCAAGTTCGGCGTCCGGTTGCACCGCAACGCCCGCGCGGTGGCCTTCGCCGCCCGCACCGGCAGGCACCAGGTCACATGCGACGACGGGCGTGTGTTCAGCGGCCGGGACGTCATCATCGCGACAGGCGCCGAGTACCGGCGCCTGGCTGTTCCCGGAGCCGAGGCCTGGGAGGGAAGCGGCGTTCACTACGCCGCCACCGTGGCGGAGGCGCAGTCCTGCCTTGGCCATCCGGTCGCTGTCATCGGCGGTGCGAACTCGGCGGGCCAGGCCGCGATGTTCCTGTCCCGGACGTCCGATCCCGTGCATCTGCTGGTGCGGGGCCAAGATCTGGAACATTCCATGTCGCGCTACCTACTCGACGCCGTCGTGGCCAACCCGAAGATCCGAGTGTGGCTTCGGACCGAGGCGGTCTCCCTCGATGCGGGCTCGGCGGTCACCGCACTCGACGTCGTCGACCGGCCGACCGGCCGGCGTTCGCGCCTGGAGGTCGGCGCCGTGTTCGTCTTCATCGGTGCAACACCCTGCACCGGCTGGCTCGGCGGCCGGCTGGCGACGGATCGAGACGGGTTCCTCCTCACCGGACACGACCTCGCCGACACTTGGAAAGCCGACCGGGCACCACTGTCCTTCGAAACGAGTGAGCCGGGAGTGTTCTGCGTCGGCGACGCGCGCAGCGGCAGCGTGAAGCGGGTCGCCACCGCCGTCGGTGAGGGGTCCGCCGCCGTCCGGCTCATCTTCGAACGCCGAAGGCTGGACGGAGATCGTCACCTGTTCCTGTGAGGGCCGAGCACGGACGGAATCGGCACCAAGGAGCCCGGCGGCGATCTCCTGCTCGCAGGTGTCGAACGCCGACAGTGACAGTTCGTGCATCTCCGGCCCGCGCGGGCGGGCCTGCCTTCCCGGAGGCCAGGTCGGCCGTACGGCTCACCCGAGAACGCGGTCGAGGTTGAAGGCCGCGCTGATCAGCGAGAGATGAGTGAACGCCTGTGGGAAGTTGCCGAGTTGTTCTCCGGTCCGGCCGATCTCCTCGGCGTAGAGACCGAGGTGGTTGGCGTAGGTGAGCATCTTCTCGAAGGCCAACCGGGCTTCCTCCACGCGTCCGGCGCGGGCGAGCGCCTCGACGTACCAGAAGGAGCAGATCGAGAACGTGCCCTCGGAACCTCGCAGACCGTCCGGGCTGGCTTCAGGGTCGTAGCGAAAGACCAGCGAGTCGGAGACCAGGTCCGTCGTGAGCGCATCCAGGGTCGCGAGCCACTTGGGATCGGTGGGCGCGATGAATTTGGCCATCGGCATCATCAGCAGGGAAGCATCGAGCACGTCGTCGCCCAGCCCCTGGACGAACGCCCCGCGATTCACCGACCAGCCCTCTCGCATGATCTGCCGATAGATGGTGTCCCGGCTCTTCTGCCAGCGGGGAAGATCGGCCGGCAGCCCTCGCCGATTGGCCATCCGGATGGCTCGCTCGATCGCCACCCAGCACATCAGCCGCGAGTAGACGAAGTTCCTTCGGCCGTCTCGGATCTCCCAGATGCCCTCGTCGGGCTGATCCCAGTTGTCGCAGAGCCAGTCCACCAGAACGCCGACTTCGTCCCAGTGAGCGCTGCTGATGGGCCGCCCCCATTTGTCGTACAGGTAAATGGAATCGATCAGCGCCCCGTAGATGTCCAGTTGGAGCTGCTTGGTGGCGGCGTTGCCCACCCGCACGGGAGCGGATCCCAGGTGCCCCTCGAGGTGGAGCAGCTCGGACTCGGGCAGGTCACTGCGCCCGTCGATGCCGTACATGATCTGCAGCGGACCGGTGGGGCCGGTGCCCCGCATGATGCCCCGTTCGGACAGGAAGCCCATGAAGGCCTCGGCCTCCGTGGTGAATCCGAGGCGGAGCATGGCATAGACGCAGAAGGCGGCGTCCCGGATCCACACGTACCGGTAATCCCAGTTGCGCTCGCCACCGGCCTGTTCGGGCAGGCTGGTCGTCGGTGCGGCCACGATCGCACCGGTCGGCACGTAGGTGAGCAGCTTCAGCAGGAGCGCGGAGCGGTGCACCATCTCCCGCCACCGGCCGCGGTAGCGCGAGCGGCCCAGCCATTGACGCCAGAACCGGACCGTCGCCTCGAACTGCTCCTCCGCCTCGGCATGCGGACATCCCCGCGGGCGGACCTCATCGCCGATCTGGTCGAGGGCGAACACCACGGACTCGCCTTCGAGAAGCTTGAAGTGCGACCACACGTCCGTGCCGTCGCACTCGAGTGGCGCGGTGGAGGTCAGTGCCAGTGAGATCGACCGGCACTCGAAGATGGCCTCGTGGCCTTGCGTACGCACGGTGTGCGCTTCTGCCCCGTAGCCGAAGCGAGGAGCTACCCGCGCTCGGAACGGAAGGCTTCCCCGGACACCTATCACCCGCCGGATCAGCCGGTGCCGGGACGCCTCGCGCGACTCGTCGACGACCGGCATGAAGTCCTGGATCTCCGCCACCCCGTCGGCGGCGTAGAACCGTGTGATCAGCACGTTGGTGTCGGGGAAGTAGAACTGCCTCGTGCGCGTCGGCAGGTCCACGGCCAGCTCGAACGATCCGCCCTTGTCAGCGTCGAGAATGGAGGCGAACACACTCGGTGCGTCGAAGCGCGGGCAGCAGTACCAGTCGATGGTGCCGTTGGTCCCGACGAGCGCCGCGGTACGAAGGTCACCGATCAGACCGTGCTCGGAAATCGGCAGATAGCGCGACCCGTCCACTCGCCCGGATCCGTTCTCGAACTCCATGCCAGCCTCCCTACCGTTTCGCTGTTGGCAGGTGCGGAGGTCAAGACCTTCTGTTTCATCTTAGATCGCCCTCGGATTCCGGCACGGCGGAGCCGGGACGGGCTGAACGATCAACCATTCTCGACCAGTCTTCTGCTCCGTGCGATCAGCCCGCTCACGCCCGCCCAGAGGCAACGCCTGAACCCCGTTGAACCCCTTCACGTGTGGATCCCGTCTCGTAGGGCACTCGGTGTCACACCAGTCAAAGACGGCGCATCCACCGCGTGCGATCCATGTGCTAGCCAGCCACGGTCGCGCGTCCCACGGATCGGAGACAGCCGATGGCTCCACAGGCACCGGCACTGGCCCAGGCGCCCACACCCACGCCCCGCCTGCTCCGCCCGCCCGGTGTGTACGCACCGCAGTGCGACACCCGGATACTCACCGGCGCGCTGTACCGGGAGCCCATCGGTCCCGGCACCGACGTGCTGGACATGGGGAGCGGGACCGGGGCCCTGGCCCTGCACGCCGCAAGGCGGGGCGCCCGTGTGACCGCCGTCGACATCTCCTGGGCCGCTGTGTGGACCACCCGTTTCAACGCGCTGCTGTCCCGGCAGCGTGTCACCGTACGACACGGGGACCTGACCACCGCGGTGCGCGGACACACCTACGACCTCGTCATCAGCAATCCGCCCTACGTCCCGTCTCCGTCGGACGGCCCGCCACGTCGTGGCAGGGCCCGTGCATGGGACGCGGGGGCCGACGGGCGGGCCTTGCTGGACCTCATCTGCGACACCGCCCCTGGCTCCCTGAGAGCCGACGGTGTTCTGCTGCTCGTGCAGTCGGCTCTGTCCGGAACCGACGTCACCCTGGATCGGCTCACCGGAGCGGGGCTGTACGCCGAGGTCGTCGACAGGGCCCGCATCCCGTTCGGACCGGTGCTCCGTTCGCGTACGCCCTGGCTGCGCGGGCGCGGACTCGTGGGCGAGGAGCACAGGGAAGAGCTGGTGGTCATCCGTGCCACACGCATCTGAGCGACCGCGCCGTGTCACCGTCGACCCGGGCGGCCCACTGCTCGTGGAGGGCCCCGTCGAGGTCGTAGCCGCCGATGGGACGGTGTCCGTCTCGCACCGGTTCACCGTCGCGATATGCACCTGCCGGCGCAGCCGCACCTTCCCGTGGTGTGACACCAGCCATCGCAGTCGCACCAAGTCACGGACTACGGCGGACGCGGGGGCCAAGGGCCCGCTCCCCAAAGGGGCTTCTGCCACCACGGAGCCGCGGCCGATTCATGTGGCCGGGAGCGATCCGATCATGAATCCTGACAGCCGGGAGCCCCGCCGCCGGCCGACGCTCCCCCAGCCGCGCGGCGACATCTCGCGCCACGTCATCGACGCACTTCGAGGTGCGAGCACCACACCTGGCGTCGGGTCGCTGCCGCGGAGCACCGAGCCGTACGGGGACGACCTCCAACTCGCCCTGTACGTGCTCTACGAAATGCACTACCAAGGGTTCGCCGGTGTCGGGGACGCACTCGAATGGGACGCGGGTCTCCTGGCCCTGCGCGGTCTGCTCGAAGAACGTTTCCACAGTGCGCTGCGAGCCGACCTTCCGTCGCAGTCCGACGCGGAGGCCGCACTCGCACCTCTCCTTCTGGAGCCTGCCGGCCACGACGAATCGAGCGTGACCCACTTTCTGCAGAGGGACGGCACGGCGGAACAGCTCAGGGAGTACGCCGCGCTGCGGTCCCTCTACCACCTCAAAGAAGCCGATCCGCACGCGTGGGTCATCCCGCGCCTGCGCGGACGCGCCAAGGCCGGCATGGTGGCCATCGAGTTCGACGAGTTCGGCGCCGGGCGTCCCGAGAACATCCACGCCCAGCTCTTCGCCGACCTCATGACCGATCTCGGCCTGAACACCGACTACGGCCACTACGCCGACGCCGCTCCCGCGCAGGCGCTGGCCACCGTCAACGTCATGTCCCTGTTCGGTCTGCACCGCGCTCTGCGCGGAGCCCTCGTGGGCCACTTCGCCACCGTCGAAGTGACCTCCTCACCCGGCTCGCGACGACTTGCCGCAGCCCTGCGGCGCACCGGCGCCGGAGCGGCCGCGACACACTTCTACGACGAGCACGTGGAGGCCGACGCCGTCCACGAACAGATCGTGCGCCGCGAGGTCGTCGGCGGACTGCTGTCCGACGAACCGGCACTCGCCCCCGATGTCGCCCACGGTGTCGAGGCCACCGTCTTCCTCGAAGAACGCCTCGCCAGCCACCTCCTGGGAGCCTGGCGGAACAGCCGCAGCGCGCTGCGCACACCGCTTGATCCGGCTTCTGCGAGGCTGAAGCCACCTGACACGAGGGCATGAGTTCCCTCCAGCGCCGCCGAGTGCCCGACGGCGAGGGAGGGAGCTCATGGCTCGTACGGTCGGGTGCACGGTTGCAGTTGTTTCCAGCAGGTCAGCGCGTGCGTCAGAACTGTGTGGGCTTCATCTGGGAGAGGACGCTCGTGTCCAGTAGGCCGAGCAGGTCCGCAGGACCCTCGTACACGGCCTCGGCCCCCGCCTCTTCGAGGTCCGTACGCGGGATGCCCCCGCACAGTACGCCGACGGCGCGCACACCTGCCCTGGCGGCCGTCTTCATCGGGTTCCTCCGTGGATACCCCTGCCTTCAGGCAGGGGAGGAAACGGACTCCTGCGGAGCAGGGCAAGGTGGGGTCATTCGCCCCCAGGGCGAAAGGCCGTGCTCTGGCCCGCAGGTTTGGTCTCACACATCGGTCGCACTAGTTTGTGAGCGTGGCCACGACTTGTGTGAAGCGGGCGTTCAAGTACCG